>CAZMRA010000130.1:0-13478 GCA_964568485.1 uncultured Caldilineaceae bacterium
CTTCGGAAAGGAATTGCCGTTCATGACCACTCAGTCTGTCTCTTCTGCTCGTTCACAGACGCCCTTCACCGTCTTACAGAATTCGGCTCGCCAGCAAAATGGCCTCCAGCGGGGCACGATTACCAAATATCAGCCCTTCCCGCCGGTTGACTTGCCCGATCGTCAATGGCCATCCCGCCAAATCACCAGCGCACCGATCTGGTGCAGCGTGGATCTGCGCGACGGCAACCAAGCGCTTGCCAGTCCGATGAGTGTGCAAGAAAAGGTGGAAATGTTCCGGCTACTCGTGGAGCTGGGATTTAAAGAGATCGAGGTTGGCTTCCCGGCCGCATCGCAGATCGAGTTCGATTTTATGCGCCGTTTGGTGGACGAAGATTTGATCCCGGATGATGTGACGGTGCAGGTTTTGGTCCAGGCGCGCGAACCGCTGATCGAGCGCACCTTCGAGGCATTACGTGGCTTGAAGCGAGCAATTGTCCATCTCTATAATTCCACCTCTCCTTTGCAACGACGCGTGGTCTTTGGCATGACTCGTGCCGAGATCGTCGATATTGCTGTGCGCGGTGTCGAGACCATCAAACGCTTATGCGCGACGGTGCCCGAAACCCACATTCGCTTGCAATATTCGCCCGAGAGCTTCTCGGCCACGGAGTTGGACTTCGCTTTGGAGATTTGTGAAGCGGTCATAGATAGTTGGGGACCTACGCCAGGGGATCCGATCATCCTCAACTTGCCCGCGACCGTGGAGATGGCGACACCCAACGTGCACGCTGATCAGATCGAGTGGTTTATTCGCCATTTGCGCCAACGCGAGAGTGTAATCATCAGCTTGCATACCCATAATGATCGCGGTACCGGTGTGGCAGCCACCGAATTGGGGTTGTTGGCCGGGGCCGATCGGGTCGAAGGCACTCTCTTTGGCAATGGTGAACGCACTGGCAATGTCGATATTGTCAATCTGGCCTTGAATATGTACACCCAAGGGGTTGACCCAGGGCTGGATTTCAGCAACCTCAATGCGGTAGCGGCTATCTATGAGCGCTGCACGCGCATGAGCATCCACCCGCGGCATCCCTACGCTGGTGATTTGGTCTTCACCGCCTTCTCGGGGTCACACCAAGATGCCATCAAGAAGGGGATGGCGGCGCAAGACCCAACGCCTGGGGCCTTATGGCAAGTACCCTATTTGCCCATTGATCCGAAAGATATCGGGCGCAATTATGAGGCGATCATCCGCATCAACTCGCAATCGGGCAAGGGAGGCGTGGCCTACGTCTTGGAGAACGAATTTGGGATCCAGATGCCCAAGGCGATGCACGTGGAGTTCGGCCGCGTGATCAACGAGATTGCCGATCAATATGGCACTGAATTGACGCCCCAGCAGATTTGGCATACCTTTGAGCAGACCTATCTCGCAGCGACGCAGCCCTTCAGCCTGGAATCCTTCCGGAGCGAGGGCCTTCCGCAAGCCGACGGGGCTAATCTGGTCAGCTGTGTGGCCCGGATTTTGGTGGATGATAAGCCACACGAAGTGCGCGGGCAAGGCAACGGGCCGATCAATGCCTTTGTCAATGCGCTCAAAGAAGAGCTGGTGAGTGACTTCAATATCATTTCTTACGCCGAACATTCGTTGGGCGAAGGCTCACGCGCAACGGCGATTTCGTATATCCAAGTACGCACGCCGTCGGGGGATACCTTCTTTGGGGCAGCCACCGACACCAATATTGAACTGGCATCGATCAAAGCGGTGCTGGGCGCACTCAATCGGGCGGTGGCACGCCGCGCCTAGGTCAGCGAAGGGGATGTTCATCGGCCTCATTCAAGCCAGCTTGGGCTAGCGCCGTGGCGAGATCATCCGTGCGCATCAGGTATTGCACCCGGTTCGCAGCCATGCGCAGGAGCGTTGCCAGCGCGGCTTCACCGATGATCTCCCCTGTTTCTGGCGAACGCCACACGCCGTGTTGGGCAATCACGACGACCGCACCGCGGGCAAAGATGCGCTCGGTGGTCAAGTGAAGCCCGGCGCGAGCCAGCCAATCATTCAGGACCTGGTGGCCATACGCAACTCCACGCGGACCGACGATCTCGATCGCTTGGTCGGATAGGGCCAGTAATTGCTCGAGATCTTGCTGATTCGCTGCGGCTTGCCATGCTAAGGCAATGTCGATGGCATGTTCAGTTTCAGTTATCATAGATTTTCTCGCTGAGTTGTTCCAAACGTTGGGTGAGTATATCAAGAATCAATCGGCCTGTGACTGATCCTTAGGCCAGAAAAGGCAGCCTGAACGCCATGAATCCACAAAATTTGCTCGATTATTTTCATCACAAACAGCCCGAAATGTTGTCGCTGATCGGCGAATTGGTCAGCCAAGAGACGCCGAGTAGCGACAAGGCTCGCCTCGACGCCTTCGCCGAGTTATTGGCGGAGCGACTGCGGATTGCCGGTGCCCAAGTGAAGATCATTCCCAGTGCTGAGCGCGGCAATCATGTCCATGCCACTTTTGCCACACCAGGAGTCGATGCGGCAGCCAAGCCTGGGTTGATCCTCTGCCATTTTGACACTGTTTGGGCGGTTGGCACCCTGGCGGCGCGTCCATTTCAGGTGGTGGATAGCAAAGCCTACGGCCCCGGTATTTTCGACATGAAAACCAGCTTGGTCTTGGTGGAGTATGCCCTGCACGCGATTCGCGAATTGCAATTGACACTCTCGCGGCCGATCACCATCTTGTTTACCTCGGACGAAGAAGTGGGCAGCCATGCATCACGTGCTCTGATCGAAGCTGAAGCCGAGCGTTCGGCCTATGCGTTAGTGATGGAATCACCCCTGCCCGGCGGCGTTCTCAAGACTGCTCGCAAAGGCATTGGTTCCTGGTCCCTGACCGTCACTGGCCGCGCCGCCCATGCCGGCATTGAACCCGAAAAGGGGATCAGCGCTACCCAGGAGTTAGCGCATCAAATTTTGGCACTCCACGCATTGACGGATATGGGCCAAGGCAGTACGGTGAATGTGGGTGTTGTCAAGGGCGGCACGGTCAGCAATGTGGTGGCTGCACGCGCCCAAGCCGAGATTGATGTGCGCGCCTGGACGCAGGAGGAGGCCGACCGGCTGGCTACTGCGATCAATGGTTTGCAAGCAGTAACCTCCGGGGCCGAGGTCAAGATTGAAGGTGGGTGGAATCGGCCACCATTGGAAGAACGAGTTACGCTGCCCATCTTTGCCCAGGCTCAGGCAATCGGGACTACGTTGGGTTTGTCGTTGGCTTCAGGCAGTACAGGTGGGGGGAGCGACGGCAATTTGACCGGTGCCCTCGGTGTGCCGACGCTGGATGGATTAGGCGTGCCAGGGGCCGGTGCCCATGCCGACCATGAGCACATCGAGATCGACAAGATCGCCGAGCGAGCCGCGCTCCTGACTGCACTTTTGTTGCAATTGCAATAAGCGGCTATCAGCGGCCGCGGCGGTTGCGATAGAGGGAAGGGTCAATCGCCCCAATCATTTGCTGCTCATCGAGTTGGCTACTCAGAAAACGGTTGATGGCACGCACGGCCGGTTGTGGATGCGCTAACAGTTCGTTGTAATCAACGTTGAGCTGCTGGAAATTGGGTTGCTGAGCAAGCCACTGGTGGATTTCTTGCAGATGTTGCTGAAAGAGTTCAGTGAGCTGCTGTTCATCATCGAGCAGATTGGCCACTTCCCCACGGTTTTGCAACATCTTGTGTTGCGAGGCCAGCGTCTCGGCCAAGTGCCGCTGCATAAAGATCACGCGGTAGTGGTAGTTCAGTGGTAGGTGGGGCAGCAGCGCTGAGATCACCTTGACCGCTTTGCCTTGGGCTTCGGGCAGCCAATGGGCCTGCCCTTTGTCCAATTGCTTTACAGGCTCATACTCGTAATACCCTTGCGGGTTGTCCTCATCGGCGGTACGTAGATGATCAACTAAGAGTGGCATACCACCAGCCTGCAACATTTTCATCATCAACGATGTGCCCGAGCGGGGCAGTCCCGAGACAATGATAATCGGGGTGGTGTCCGTCGAGGTGGGTTTGGCGAAAGAATTGAACCAACGTTTGACCATCACCTATCCTTTTCGTTTTAGCGCGCCGGTGCAGCAGCAAAAATGCTTTGCAGAATGCTTGCCCGTTCCTCGGGCGTAGCCCAGCGCGGCTGAGCATACTCTTCTAGCACTCCGGTCAAGATTTCTGTGCTGATGACGTGCCCGTTGTAGATCGTATGGCGGGCGTAGAGTTCAGTGCGAGTCTCCCAACTCCACATCTGGTCGAAAAAGAAATTGCCCAGACCATAGACAATCATGCCTGGTCCACCTTGATCCAAATAGCCGTAGGGTTCGAGCGCTTGGGGGACATGACTTTGCACGCCAGTGACGATCTCTGCGCCGGCGGCGCGCAGCTCACGAAATTCGCTCACTTGGGTAGGGGTGGGCCAAGGATTGTACGTCTCCTCAAATTGCAATTCGACTGCGACTACATCCACTTCTTGGGCCAAAGTGCGGATCGAGTCCAGCAGCATCTCTTTGTGTTCATAGTAATAACAAGCGCCTGGCTCGGTGTCGTTGACCCACGCCCCGGGGGGGCCAAAAGCCAGCGCAGCCAAGAAGGCAAAGCGATTGCCGTTATGTTCCCAATACAAGGGCGCACAGGCTTCTTCGACAGTCAAACCACTGCCATAGATCGGAATCTCGTTGTCGCGATAAAATTGCAGCGAACGTCGGGCTCCTTCTCGCCCAAAGTCATTGACATGGTTGCCACTCAGCCCGACGATGTCGGTGCCCACCGCTTCGAGCGCAGCCCAGTACGAGGTGTGGCTGCAGAGAATTAGATTGTTGACGGTGTTGTTGACCACACAATCGTCTAAGAAGGGAACCTCATTGCTGATGTGCGTAATGTCCGCCGCGGCTAAGGTGTCCGAGATAATCGCCGCCGGGTAGAGCACCCCCATCAGTTCCATGCGGGCAGCAGTCGCCCGCGACATGGCCGTCACACCAGTCATGATCAAGGTGGTCAAGCGCTCGGGATTGCGATTGCTATAAGGCACAACCAACCCACTCAAAAAGGTGGCTACTTGCTCCGCACCTTCCCCATCCACTGTCATCCCCACAGACAACGGATAACTTGCTGGGTCGAGCTGGTTGCTGAGCACATTGATGCCATCGACGGTCAGGACCTTGAGGCGCGGGTGCAGCCGATCAAAGCTGAGGATGCCAACCGCGCCTGGTGTGCTTTCGAGCGCCGCTTGCAGAGCATCACCCGCCACGACGGTTGCCGCAGTAGGGCCCCAGTGGGCAGCTAGCAGATTGGCCGCATCTTGAGTCACAAAGAGAGACCCTTGGCCATTGCCTTGCCAGCGCTGCAAGAGTTCTTCGAGGCTGATGTCGTCGGTCACCGTGGCAAACGGCACGACCGCGGCAAAAAAGCGCTCCATGATCCGCACGCTATTGGCGTTGACCGCGGCCAGTTGCACCTCGACCTGCGCCTGGGTGGGCTGCTCGACGATCTGCATTCGTGGACGTGCTGACTCTGCAAACATCTCTGAGAACTGGCTGACATAATTCTCGGGCAGGTTAGGCGCTAGATAGACCTTGATCTCTGGCATCTGGCGGGGATCTTGGATCGTCCACGTACAGCCAGAAATGAGCATGAGCATCAACAACGTCAGGCCTTGGACAAGTATCGGCCGGATACTACGATAGGATAGTGGCTTGCGGTTCATAAGTGTTGTGGGTGAATAGACCTTTAGTGGTGCGCGATTTATTAGTATAGCAGAGGCGATCACGCCGGGCAAAGCTCTAAGCAATTGTTTGCCCACTGACTACTCTGACGGTACAATGCACCCTGGTTTGGTTAGAGAACGGATACAAAAAACAGCATACAAGGAGCCAGCAGATGCGCGTCTTGATTATGTCGGACATGGAAGGTGTGAGCGGCATTGTCGTTTGGCAGCAAGTCACCGGCGGAGACCCGATGTATGAAGAGTGCCGGCGGCTGTATACGGAAGAGATCAACGCGGCTGTGCGTGGAGCAGTGGCAGCCGGTGCCACCGAAATTGTCGCAGTCGATTGCCATGGTGCAGGCGGCGGGTGGACCTTCAACTCCTATGTGCCCGAATTGTTGCATCCTGCCTGCGAATGGGTGGCCCATCATAAATGGGCCCGCTATACCGAGTTGCTCGAAAAAGGGTGCGATGCCGCTTTGATGGTTGGCATGCACGCCCGCGCTGGCACGCCCGATGGGGTGCTCTGCCACACCATCTCGACGGTCACCTGGCGCAATCTCTGGTTTAATGACGATCTGGTCGGTGAGCTCGGCATCAACGCCGCCCTCTGTGGCCATTATGGCTGCCCGGTTGCCTTGGTAACGGGTGATGAAGCCGTCTGCCGCGAAGGCCGCGAGATCCTCGGCGACGGGACCACGTATGTCGCGGTCAAAAAGGGCTTGTCGCGCTTTTCAGCTCGCCAGATCCCGCCGGTGCGTGCCCGCCAGATGATTGAAGATGGTGCTCGGCAGGCGTTGGAAAATCTGAACAAAGCCAAAGTCTATCAACCGGCCAAGCCCACTACAATTACCATCGAAGTCGAAACGGTGGACAAAGTCGGCCAATTTCGCGGCCGCCCTGGGGTCGAGGTCATCGAGCCGCTCAAAGTACAAAGTCGGGGGGCAGATTGGCTCTCGGCTTGGGATCAAGTTTGGCCACAAGCAGATATTTAGCTGAGCAATTATGTTAATTTTGTCTCGCCATGATGTTGAAACGTTGTTGACCATGCCCGACGCGATTGCCGCGCTTGAGGTGGGCTTTCGGCAGTTGGCCCTGGGGAAGGTGATCATGCCCCAGCGGGCCGCCACGCCTATTCCTCTGTATGAGGGGCTGCATCTGTCGATGCCGGCCTTTGTGGAGGGCGATCCCGGCACGCTTTCAATCAAAATTGTGACCGTCTATGGCCAGAATCCGGCCTGCTTCGGCCTGCCCATGATCCAAGGCGTGATCCTGCTGCATGACGCCCGCACCGGCCAATTGCTGGCGATGATGGATGCTGAACACTTGACGGCCATGCGCACGGGCGCGGCGAGTGGGGTGGCGACCAAATATCTAGCTCGTCCGGAAGCCAAGACGCTGGTCCTGTTTGGCGCCGGGGCCCAGGCTGCGCCCCAAGTGGAGGCGGTCTGTGCGGTGCGTCCAATTGAACAGGTGTGGGTGATCACGCGCAGCGGGGAGAAGGATGCGGCTTTCTGTGCTAGCTTGAACGAACAGCTGGGCATACCGGTCCGCGCCACTCGCCAGCCGCAGGAAGTTTTGCCGGAGGCTGATGTCATTTGCCTCGCCACCAATGCGCAGGAGCCAGTTCTGTTGGGTGAATGGGTGCGCCCAGGGACCCATATCAACGCGGTGGGTGCCTATCATGCCAAGATGCGCGAGGTCGACACTACCACCATTACCCGTAGCCGCGTCTTTGTGGATCATCACCCTGCGGCCCAGAGCGAAGCGGGCGATCTGCTGATCCCGCTGGCAGCCAATGAGTGGCAGTATGAGCAAGTGGCTGGCTCACTCGGCGAATTGCTGATCGGCAAAGTTGCTGGGCGCACGAATGATCAGGAGATCACCTTCTTCAAGTCGGTGGGCTTGGCGATGCAAGATGCCATGACCGTGAGTTTGGTTTACAGCCGAGCGCTGGAACAAGGCGTTGGGCAGACAATTCAATTTTAGAGTATGTAAGTGAAGGATCATTTATGACGACTTGTTTGGTAACGGGCGCGGTGGGGTTTGTGGGCTCACACCTGTGCGAATTGTTATTGGCCAAAGGCCACCGAGTGATCGGGCTCGATGCGTTTATCCCCTACTATCCGCGCTCGCTCAAGGAGCAAAATTTGGCACAGATTCAGCAGGTGGTGGCGGGCACACCCCAGGCTGCCAATTTTAGCTTCCATGAAGCCGATCTGCGCACGGCTGATTTGGTCGCGCTGCTTGACGGCGTTGATGTGGTCTTTCACTTAGCTGCCATGGCTGGTCTGCGTCGCAGTTGGAGCGAGTTCGACAATTACATGACTTGCAACATCCAAGCCACGCAACGGCTCTTGGAAGCTTCGGTGCAGCAGAAAATTCAGCACTTTCTCAATATCTCCACCTCTTCGGTGTATGGCCGCTTTGCCACCGGCAATGAGGAATCACCTTTGGCTCCAGTCTCGCCCTATGGCATTACCAAATTAGCTGCCGAGCAACTTTGCCGAGCCTATGGTGCCAATTATGGCTTGCCATTTACGATCTTGCGCCTGTTTTCAGTTTACGGCCCGCGCCAACGTCCTGATATGGGCTACAACATCTTTATTCGAGCACTGCTGGCTGGCGAAACAATTACAGTCGATGGGGATGGCACGGACAGCCGCAGCAACACCTTTGTGGCTGATTGTGTGCAGGGATTGGTGCTCGCCTTTGAGCAGCGGGAGCAAAGCGTAGGCGAGACCTTCAACATCGGCGGCGGTGAGGAAGTGAATGTCAACCAAGTGTTGGCAATGTTGGCTGAATTGAGCGGCCGCGAACCCAAGATTGTTCATGGCCCGCCGCGCGCGGGTGATCAACGGCGTACCGTCGCTGATACGAGCAAGGCGCAGCGCTTATTAGGCTATCAACCGGCAACCAGCGTGCGCGAGGGCTTGCGCGCTCAACTGGCTTGGCAACAATCACAAGCGGGTTGAATCAAAATCGCAACTGATGCGTATGGATAGTTTGCCGTAACGGTACTTATCAAATGTTTTTGTCTATTATCTACTGGCTGTCATCTTATCTATGATTGCACCTCGTTGGCGCAAAGTTTGGCGTGATCTCTGGTCAAATAAAACCCGCACCGCCCTGGTACTGCTGTCGATTGCCGTGGGCGTCATTGCCATTGGCATGGTGATGGGCGCTCAAACCATTGTGGATGAGAATCTGCCAGCTGCCTACGCCGCAGTCAACCCTGCTAGCGGGACAATCTATACCCTAAGTACCTTTGGCGACGATGTGGTCGAGGCAATCGAGCGGATGGACGAGGTGAGTGCCGCGGTCGGTGGGCGAGCTGTGGCGGTCCGCTTTCTCGATCAGGCTGGTGAGTGGCGCAGCTTACAGCTTTTTGCCATTCCAGACTTTGATGAGATTGAGATCAACAAGCTCAAACCGCAAGCCGGTGCCTATCCTCCGGGCAGGCGCAATCTATTGCTTGAACGCACTTCGCTCTCGCCTGCGTTGGGCTTGGGTGAGGTTGAGATCGGCGATACGCTCACCATTGAACCGCCAGATGGCAAACAGCGTACCATGCAGATCGCCGGCACGGTGCATGATATGAGCCAGTTGCCCGCCTTTATCAATGGGTCTGGCTATGGCTACATCGATTACGAGACGCTCGAATGGCTGGGCGAAGGAGAGGGCTATAACCAACTGCTCTTTGTGGTCTCGAACCCCAACCCTACCTTTGCCGAGGTGCAAGAAGTGGGCAAGTTGATCGAAGATCGCTTGGCGCGCAGCAATGTCCCGGCCCTCTTCACGCTGATCTTCGAGCCGGGTGAGCATCCCGCCCAGAGCCTGATCAATGGTTTTTCGCTGCTCTTGAACGCAGTTGGGCTCCTGTCGCTCGGCCTGAGTAGCTTTTTGATTGTCAATACGCTCTCGGCGATCATGACGCAACAAGTGCGGCAGATCGGCATCATGAAAGCAATCGGCGCTCGCACTGGGCAGATCACCGGGATGTATTTTGTGATGGTGATGGCTTATGGCGTGCTCGCATTCTTGATCGCCGTGCCGCTCGGGGCCTTTGGGGCAGTCGCGTTGGCCTCGCTCTTTGGCGAGATGCTCAACTTTGATGTTGGCACCATCCAGGTGAATCCCCAAGTGATGCTGATCCAAGCGGTGATTAGCCTGGCAGCCCCGCTGTTGGCGGCGATCATTCCGATTGCGCAAGGGGTGCGCATTACGGTGCGTGAGGCGATCAGCGATGTGGGACTGGGTAAAGGCCGCTTTGGCCGCGGCTTCCTCGACCGCTTGATCGTGCTGTTGCGTTATGTCATCCCGATGGGGCGTCCGGCGCAGATTTCATTGCGCAATACCTTCCGGCGCAAGGCCCGCTTGACGCTCACGTTGATCACGCTGTCGTTGGCCAGCACAATCTTTATCTCGATCTTCAGTATCCGGGCTTCGTTGCAGCAGACACTGGAGGATGCGTTGCGCTTCTTTGATTATGATGTGCAGGTTGTCTTTGACCGTACCTACCGCAGCGACCGTCTGATCAGCCAAGTGACTGGGATGCCCGGCGTGGATGATGTGGAAAGTTGGGGCTTTGGCACGGTGCGCCGCATCCGCCCGGATGGCAGTGAGAGCGACAATGTCGTTGTCTATGCCCCACGTGCCGATTCGACCATGGTCCTGCCCACCATTGTCGAGGGGCGCTGGCTCGAACTCGATGACTTCAACCAAATTGTCGTCAATACTGACTTTTTGGGCAATGAAGAAGATGTCGGTGTTGGCAGTGTGATTACGTTGGACTTTGGCGGCAAAGAACGGGCAGTTGAAGTTGTCGGCGTGGCGCGCGGCACCATGACAGGCGCCAATATCTTCATGAATTTTGACGGTTTCAGCCGATTAACCAACGCTGTCGGGCAGGCACAAGTCTCGATGATCCGCCTGGCCGATCGTAGTCCAGCCAATCAGACAACCATGGGCAGCCAACTCGAAGATGCATACCGGGGGAGTGGTTTCCGTGTGCAACAGATGGGCACCATTGCCCAATTGCGCACGATCATTTCGGCCGTCTTTAACGTGATCATCGGCTTTTTGCTCGCAATGGCTTTGCTGCTCGGCTTTGTCGGCGGCCTGGGCTTGATGGGGACAATGAGTATCAATGTGCTGGAGCGCACCCGTGAGATCGGGGTGATGCGCGCCATTGGTGCGTCGGACCGGGCCGTGTTGCGGATTGTGCTGCTCGAAGGCATTTTGATCGGCCTGATCAGTTGGCTGATTGGCGGGTTGTTGGCATTGCCGACTAGCCAAATTTTGACCACGGTTGTGGGAGAAACGCTGTTACAGGCCGCACCGACTTACATTTTCTCGACTGGCGGGGCGATCCTGTGGCTCGTCACCGTCATTATCCTATCCGTGCTGGCGAGCTTCTTGCCCGCCCGTGGGGCTTCGCGCTTAACCATCCGTGAGGTCTTGAGTTATCAGTAATGGGTTGCCTATTTCTGATACTCCGCCCAGTGGATCATGGATAGTGCTTTGTAGTGCTTGCAGCAATTTGAGGAGTGAAGGCGCATGTTTTCGTTTTTGCGCAGATCGGCAAAAGACAGCAGTGTCCCGGTTGGCAATGGCGCCGGCCCAGCACTGATCCAATTAAATCAGGTGATCAAGGCCTACGAGACACCAGCGGGCAAGTTTTTCGCGCTCAAAGGTATCAACCTTGCGATTGATCGCGGCGAATTTGTGGCTGTGGTTGGTAAGTCGGGTAGCGGGAAATCGACCTTGATCAATATGATCACCGGCATCGACCGGCCATCTTCCGGCGAAATCATCATCGACGGCACGGCCATCCACAAGCTGGAGGAAGGGCCGATGGCCGTCTGGCGCGGCAAGACCATCGGGGTGATCTTTCAATTCTTTCAGCTCTTGCCGATGTTGACCTGCGTCGAGAATGTCATGTTGCCGATGGACTTTTGCAACATGTATAAACCGAGCGAGCGACGTGACCGAGCGATGCATCTGCTCGAACTGGTCGAGATGGCCGACCAAGCCGATAAATTACCCTCAGAGGTTTCGGGTGGTCAGCAACAGCGCGCCGCCATTGCGCGGGCCCTGGCCAATGATCCGCCGCTGCTGGTGGCCGACGAACCGACGGGGAACCTGGATACCAAAACTGCCGACGCGGTCTTTCAACTCTTCCAAGGCATGATCGACCAAGGCAAAACGATTGTGATGGTGACGCACGATGTCGAATTGGCGAAGCGGGTCACCCGCACGGTCACCATTGCCGACGGCGAGATCATCGGCGACGGCGCGCACGTGGTCGAGGCGGAACCGGCGGCAGAAGCCGAGTTGCAACCTGTTGCTGAGTGAACTGCGTCTGTGAAGCGGGCAGGAATCGTTTGCCCGCCTCACGGCTTAAAACTTTGGTTGCCCCTTGACCTGCACTGGATCGCGCCCGCGCAGAAAGTAGAAATCCACGCCTTGCGGTGCTTGCGTCACATGCTGTAAATAAAGCTGACCATAGCCCCGCTGATAGGCCGGGGCGGGTGGCTGCCAGCGTGCCCGCCGCGCCGCTAATTCCTCGTCACTGACCAGCAATTGCAACCGCCGATTCGCCACATCCAACTCGATCTCATCGCCGTCTTGCACTAGGGCCAGCGGCCCGCCGATCGCGCTTTCTGGCGCCACATGCAGCACGATCGTCCCGTAGGCTGTGCCGCTCATGCGGGCGTCGGAGATGCGTACCATGTCGCGCACGCCTTGCTTGAGCAGCTTTTGCGGAATCGGCAGAATGCCAATTTCGGGCATCCCCGGCCCGCCAATCGGCCCGGAATTTTGCAAGACCAGGACGCTATCTGGCGTCACGGGCAAATCCGGATCATTGATGCGGGCCATGACGTCCTCGAAGCTGGTAAAGACGACTGCACGACCCCGGTGCTGGAGCAGGGCCGGGGTCGCCGCCGAATGTTTGATCACCGCACCATCCGGGGCGAGATTGCCGCGCAGAATGGCCAACCCGCCTTCGTTGCGCAGCGGTGCATCTAAGGGATAGATCACATCCCGGTTAGTGACTTCGGCCGCTTGCACAGTTTCAGCCAGCGTACGCCCGGTGACGGTCAACGCATCGCCGTGGAGCAGCGGTAACAACTCCTTCAGCACCGCAGGAATGCCACCCGCAAAGTGCAGATCCTCCATTTGATATTGGCCGCTCGGGCGCAGATTGGCGATCAACGGCGTACGGCGGCTGATTTCATCGAACAGTTCCAGCGGCAGATCGATGCCTAATCTGCCTGCCATGGCTGGGAGATGGACCATCGCGTTGGTGCTGCCTCCCAGGGCGGCCAAGAGCGTGATGGCATTTTCGAAGGATTCCCGGGTGATGAAGGAGGAGGGGCGCATACCAGCTTGGGCCAGGGCTACGATGCGGCGCCCCGTCTGCTCGGCCAGGCGAATGCGCGCCGCATCGACCGCAGGGGTGGCCCCATTGCCCGGCAGCGCAATGCCCAGCGCTTCGGTCAACGAATTCATCGTCGAGGCGGTACCCATGGTCATGCAGTGGCCGTGACCACGAAAAACATTGGCTTCGATCTCTTTGTAGGTCTCGTCCGAAATGGTACCGGCGCTATATTCGGTGGTCATGCGGCGGCAATCGGTGCAGGCGCCTAGCGTCTGGCCCCGCCAGTGGCCATTGAGGGCCGGTCCGCCGGAAAGCTGCAGAAAAGGCAGATCCGCGCTAAATGCGCCCATGATGGCGGCGGGCGTGGTC
>CAZMRA010000131.1:0-13477 GCA_964568485.1 uncultured Caldilineaceae bacterium
TGATGGATTTTGGCGCAGTAGATCTTGCAGCGTGGTAACCGCATCCGCATCCCACGACAAGTAGGGCAAATCTATCCCATTGTTGTAGACGTGAATACCATTGTAGCCAATACGCACTTCAAGCTTGTGCACGCCAGCACCCTGCAACTGCTGGAGCGTAGCCGCAGGCAAGATTTGGCCAATATTAAAGCCCAAGACTGTCGCCGATCCATCCGCACCAAAATTGACCGGAATTGAAGGCAGATTGAACCAAGTAGAGCCAGTTGTACCGCCACCGCAGGCCGCCAAAATCAAACTGGCAGCAAATACAACAACCGCGAGTTGAAAGATCTTCGCTCGTGCCTGCATTCGCAGTCTCCTTTATTGTGGATGATTTCCGTGGAATAAAGCCAGATGTGGGCACAGGTAGCCGCGCAGAAGGCTTAAAACTAAGCAATCTTGATTACATGCTACCCTATGCAGAAAACAAGCTATAGTTGGCGCCAATCATACAACAGATCGGCGGGAGACACAAGCGCCATATAAGCTTTGGGCGAATTGCTAACACACAGCGCAACATTGGACGAAACAGCCAAGTTTTGGCAGCGACGGCCCGTTTCACAATCTAGTTTCAAGCTTGGGAGCGTCGTTGTCGCAAAGCAGCTCGCATAGCGTCTTGATCGCTCCAGGGATATTCAGTTTCGCCAAAACACATACTGCGTTCGTGCCCCTTACCAAAGGCTGCCACTACATCACCAGCGCGAGCCAAGTTAACCGCGAATTGGATCGCCTCACTACGATCGGGGATGATGATGTAACGCGTTGAATCCGCGAACTGGGTCACACCACGTTCGATCTCAGCGTTGATCTCATCCAGACTTTCAGTGCGCGGATCTTCGGCAGTGATGACGGTGAAGTCGGACAATCGCCCACTGATTTCGCCCATCCAATAACGTTTGGCGCGATCGCGTAGCCCCGCACTTCCAAAGATCGCGATCAACCGGCCCGGTGTGCCATCTGCATGGGAACCCACAAGCTGGCGCAAGGTGGTCAAGGCGCGCTCCAAACTGATCGGCGTATGGGCAAAATCGACAACGGCCAGAAAATCTTGCCCTTCATCGATGCGCTCCATTCTGCCCAAGACTCCAGGAAAAGCCGCCAACGCTGCTTGGATGGTGACAGGTTCAATGCCAAGCGCGAGGGCAGCCGTGGTCGCGGCCAAGACATTGTAGACATTAAATTCACCGATCAACGGGCTGGTGAGGGCAAATTCGCCGCCCCACCAATGAACCACCAACTCGGTGCGCTCAGGGCGATAAGCAACCTGCGTTGCATAGAGATCGGGTGGAGTTATATTCGCTTTGTCCACCAAACCATAAGTGCGTACCTGCACAGGAAAGGTGCAAGAAGTCGCGGCTTCGCGAATGGCCGTGCGTAAAGCATCGATGCTACCCTCGTCATCCGCATTCAGCACCGCGACTCGCGCAATCCCCGGTTTGGGTGGCGTTTCATGCAGCATCCGAAAGAGCTTGGCTTTGGCGGTGACATAGGCTTCGCGCGTCCCATGATAATCCAGATGCTCATGCGTGATGTTGGTCACAATAGCGACATCAAAATCGACCGCAGCCACACGCGCCTGGTCCAGCCCGTGACTGGTGCTTTCGATCACAGCTAAACGGCATCCTGCGTCCCGCATTTGGGCCAGAAAGTTCTGAATCGCCGGTGCATCTGGGGTAGTGACGTGAAAGCCTGTATCGCTACTCTGGCCGCGAATCCGCGCGCCAACGGTGGTAATAACCCCAACGGCACCGGGATCATCCGCAGCAGAGGCTGTCGCCGCGGCAAAGATAGCCTCAAGCAACGAAGATGTTGTTGTTTTGCCATCGGTGCCGGTTACACCCAAGACGGTGAGCGCACGGCTGGGAAACTTTTTTAAGGCAGCAGCAGCAACGGCCAAAGCCTGACGGCTATTGGATACTTGCACATAAGGCAAATGGGCTGGGAAGTCGAGACCTTGTTCAAGTAGAGCGGCGGGGCTACGCGTCCCTAACGCTGCGACTGCTCCAGCTTGCCGCGCAGCCTGCAAAAACCGGTGCCCATCCAACGAGCCCCCCTGTATCGCCACAAAGAGTGTTCCAGGCCGCACAATCCGGCTATCCGCCGTCACGTGGTCGATCAGCACAGTTGCCGGATCACACGCCGTATGTAAGACGGGCTGGTCAAGGTGAGATAAGAGTTCGCTCAGGGCAAGCATGAGATGTCCTCAAATCAGATATCACGTGGACCGCGCACGACTGAAATCGCAGCAGCGATGATTACCCCGACCAATAACAAACTTGCACCGACAAAGACCGGTGGCAAATTGCTATAGATTACCTCGACCACATCGATAGGGGTCGGCGTGATTGTTGGCGTCGGCGTGATCGTCGGTGTGGCCGAACTGGTGGCCGAGGCCGTTGGTGGCGGCGTATCGGTTGGCGTCGCCGTAGCCGGCTCTGGTGTGCTGGTATGGGTCGGCGTCTCGGTCGCTTCAGCAACCGTAGGTATGCTCACCGTGATCACTTGGCTAGGCTGAAAGAGCTCGCGCGGGATCTCGGTTTCGACCGGCGGTGGCGGCACATCAATTTCAGCCGGTGGCTCAGTTGGCGGGGGCTCTTCAACCGGCGGTGGCTCCACCTGGGTAGTGGGAGTTTCCGTCGGAATCTCAGTCGGTGTAGCAGGCACCACGGTCGTTGTGGGCGACGGAGATGGCGTGCGCGTTGGCGTATGTGACGGCGTCGGGGTTGGTGTCGGCGTATCGGTAGGCAGCGGCGTGAAGGTGGGCGTCGGGGTATCGGTGGCCGTTGCCGTCGGTGTCGGCGTATCGGTTGGGGTAGACGTATCCGTCGGTGTTGGTGTCAGCGTAAATGTAGGCGTAGGTGTCGCCAGCGCGGCGCGCACATCCAGTACCGGCATCGCCGCAAGCGGATAGAAGGTGAGGCCTTCATCATCGCTGCGCAAAACCCAATCGCCCACCGTGCCAGCATAAAGTGTGCGAGCTGCCTGCTCTGCATTGGCAATGGCGTAGACTGCACCATTATAAGCAACGCCATTCATCGTGGCGGCTTGCCAGGTATCACCTTCTCCGGTCCAGATCCCGGTCTCAGTAGCTGCGACCACCAATCGCCCAGTGCTAGCGATATCATAAACCACAGTCGAGGGGAAATTAGGGACACGCGTCCACTGCTCGCCATCGGGGCTTTGGAAGAGCCCAGAGCCAGTTCCCACCAAAATTCCACCTAAATGTTCGCTTAGGCTAAAGACAATATCAGTAGTCGGGAAGGAAGTCACCTGCTGCCAGGTAGTTGAACCTGCAGGCAAACGGTAGAGCCCAGCGTGGGTACCAGCATATAGTTGATCCCCAAAGCGCAATACTTCGCGTACACGGCGCGCTTCCCCCACCAAACCAGCATCTAAGCGAACCCAGGTCTCGCCACCATCTTCGCTGCGGATCACACCGTCAAACCGGGTGCAGGCATAGAATACACTGCGGCCAGCTTCTACCGTAGCGTACAGCTCCCCTACAGCGCTATTCGGCGTCAACATCTCCCGAAAGCTAGTCAGCTCTTCCCAGCTTTGACCGCCATTCCGGCTGCGGAAGAGATAACCAAAGCCGCCATCACCGGCCATCACCACTTGTGAATCTTGGGGATCGTAGGCCAAGCCAGCGATGCTGATATTCTCGATCAAACCGCTGTTGACGCTTAACCAGCCAATAGCGCCATCGGTGCTGCGATAAATTCCTGGTGGATCGGGTGAATTCAAAGTACCAGCCAGGGCAATATTGGGGGCACCAGGCGCCACAGCAAGGCTCAACACCGGGTTGCGGGTTGGAGCATTGCTTTGGGCAATTACCCAGCTCGGCAATAGCCAGCTTGCTAGCCAAAGGCCCACCAATAAACGACAAACTTGCTTCATAGGATCAACGGCACTGTGCTTATCAACCAAGCATCTATAGTCTATCTCAGCATCTCTGGAGCCGCTGGCTCTGTAGACTCAGCAGACGCAAGTCGCAACCATTTTGAGACAACTGCTTCACAAAATCAGGGGATAGAGGCGCGGGTTCAGAGACTATCCAACTGACTCACAACGAGGTCACATTATAGTCGAATTTTGACAGAAAAGAAACGTCAAGAAATGAAACCAAGTTCACTCCTTGACGTTTTGTCTACTGCCAATTATCAACAAATAGTCAACCGACTAGGTGTGTAGAAACACACCTATGCTGACTGACTACAAAACCAATCCTAGCAACTGGCGTGCGGCATCATCTGCCCAGCGGATCAGATTGGGCGGATAAATCCCAAGCCAAACCGTAACCACAACACAGATCACCAACGCAAGCTGTACAGGAATGCTGATCGGTAATCCCTTGGAGGCGTCCTCATCCGTATCACCGACAAAGAACATCACGCGCACCACATTCAAGTAATAGAATGCGGCAATCCCGGCGTTGACCATGGCAATAGCAGCCAGCCAGAAGTATTGATGTTGGATTGCGGCACCAAAGACGTAGAATTTGCCAAAGAAACCACCAGTCAACGGAATACCGGTCAAGCTGAGCATGAAGAGCAGCATTGCCCAGGCCAACCCCGGGTTGCGGCGTGACAGGTTGCGGAAGCCGCCAATATCGGCGCTGCCGGTATGCTCCTCAATCGCCATGACCACCATGAACGCACCAACGTTCGTGAAGAGGTAGGCGAAGATGTAGATCAACATGCTGTTCAGCCCGTTGACCGAGAGTCCGCCCAAATCGGCCTCTTGCGCCGTTACCACTGCTGCCAAACCAATCAGAATATAACCAGCTTGGGCCACCGAGCTATAGGCCAACATACGCTTGACACTCGTTTGGCGCAGGGCCATCAAGTTACCAAGTGACATTGTGAGGATGCTCAGACCACTCAGCAACGGCACCCATTCGCTCCGGTAATCGGGCAAAGCAACCAAGAAGATACGCGCAGCTACCGCGAAGCCCACAGCCTTCGATGCAGTAGAAAGATAGGCGGTAATTGGGGTAGGAGCACCTTCGTAGGTGTCCGGTACCCATTGAAAGAAAGGAGCCAGACTAGCTTTGAAGCCCAGACCAACCAGCAAGAAGAGGGTCGTCGGCAGGATGATCCCAAGCATTGCATGTGGATCAGCGGCCAACGCAGCAGCGATACCGCGCAGATCCAACGAGCCGGAGGCCCCATAGAGCAAGCTCATGCCGTAAAGCATAATCGCAGAAGCAACCGAGCCATACAGGAAGTATTTGACCCCAGCTTCCGAACTGCGTTGGTCTTCGCGAGTCAAGCCGACCAGCAAGTAGCTTGTGATCGACAAGAACTCAATCGTCAAGAAGATCAACAGCAAATTGTTTGCGCTAACGGCCAGACTCATTGCCAAGGTGACAAAGACATAGAGCGACCAAAATTCACCTCGGCCACTGACTCGCGCATTCATGTGGGCGCCACCAGCAACAGCCACCAACGCCATGCCTGTATAGATCACAATTTTTAAGAAAAGACCAAAAGGATCCACATCCACAACCGTCAATGCGGTGTAGGCGCCGCCATCTGGCGGTGGTCGCAAGATACCCGCAAATTGGATGGAAACCCCGACTGCCCCAACGATCAACGTCAGGACGCTGAGCGCCATAAACCCGCGACCAGAATCATTCTTCCGACCCTGCGCCCAGTCAAAAATAATGATTAATAGCCCGCCAATCAGCAGGATAATTTCTGGCAGGATCGCGCCTAAGTGGCCGACCGAAACGCCAGATGTGGCAACTTCACTCAAGATGCCCCCCTTATGACTACGAGCAACGAACACAGAACGGCAGGAAACCTACATCCTGGTTCGTTGCTCAAGAATATCACTTCAATGCCACAGTCGTTAACAAACCGTTGATCTGCTGAAGCAACTCAAGTGCGGACAGATTAAAGTAATCCAAGATCAAAGGTGGGTAGATCCCCAAGATAAACATACCAGCGATCAGAGGCCACAACGTAACCTTCTCGAAGGCCACCATATCGGTCGGGCCATCGGTCTCCTCGCCCTGCACTGTCGTCCAGTGGTGCAACTTGTGCGGGTCATACTCGCCCAAGAAGATACTCTGAATGATGCGCGCCAGGATGTAGACAGCGGTGATCACAATACCAATCGCACCAAAGGCGGCCCAGTAGGGCACGAGCGCAAAGGCACCCCGGAAGGTAAAGAACTCTGCCCAGAAACCCGCCAAGCCGGGCAAACCCAAGCTGGCAAAACCAGCCACCAACATCATGGCATAGTAGTAAGGAGTCTTGGAGCTCAAGCCACCAAATTTGGCCAACTCACGGGTGTGAGCACGCTCGTAAATAACACCCACCAAGAGGAAGAGCGCGCCCGTGATGATCCCGTGGTTGAACATCTGCAACGTGGCACCATTGAGGGCCATGGCTGCACTATCCTGCACCGCTTCAGGTGAGAGGTTGAAGAATTCAGCCGCACGCTGTACCCCTTCGGGGGTTAGCACGCTGGAAGCAGCACCGATGCCGAGCATCACATAGCCCATGTGCGAAACCGAGCTATAGGCAATCAACCGCTTGAAGTCAGTCTGGGCGATACAGACAAAAGCCCCATAGACAATGGCGATAGCACCAAGCGCCACGATCCACAGCGACCAGTATTCGGAAGCCGTAGGATAGGTCGGCAAAATGATGCGCAAGAAGCCGTAAGCACCCAACTTCAGCAACACACCCGCCAAGATGACGCTACCAGCCGTAGGAGCCTCGGTATGGGCATCAGGCAGCCAGGTGTGGAAGGGGAAGCTCGGTACTTTGAAGGCGAAGCCCAAGAAGAAGCCCCAGAAGGCCAAGCTTGTCAACAGCAATTGGCTTTCCGGCGGGAAATCGGGGCTGAGGAACGGTTGGGCAGCAGCAGCATCAATGATGTCAAAGGTGCCAGTTGCAAAGTAAGTGCCCAAGATCGCCAGGAGCATCGCAACCGAGCCAACCAAGGTGTAGATAAAGAACTTGATTGAAGCGTAGCTGCGATTCTTGCCGCCCCAGATACCGATGAGCAAATACATCGGCACCAAGCTGATTTCCCAGAAGACATAGAACAAAACATAATCGAGCGCCACAAAAACGCCAATCATGCTCAGTTCCAGCAAATGGAACATCACAAAATACTCTTTTACCCGATGGCGAATCGTGCCAGCGCTGTAATAGAGACTCAGGGTTGAGAGTAGTGTCGTCAAGAAGATCAACGGAACACTCAGCCCGTCCGCCCCGAGATGGATGCTGGCGTTAAGCGCCGGAATCCATTCTCGCTGGTAACTAAATTGCATGCCGCCAATGGCAAAGTCATAACTAGCGAGCATATAAATGCCTAGACCCAGGGGCACCAAGCTGAGTAAGATCGAGCCCCATTTGATCACCCGCTCATTGCTGGTCAGCAGCGCCAAGATGGCGGAGATTGCAGGCCAAGCTAAGAGCAGTGGCAATACCCAACCGTTTTGGGATTCCATGAATAATTCCCTCCGCAGAGTAACGGTTCAATCTATCAATCATTCCATGCTTGGCCAAATGAACCAAGCGTAACCAACTTTTATCTGCACTCAACCTACTGCGGCCGGTCAGAAACCGTGCCGGGTAGCCAGGTTAAGTGTTAGACCAGTGTCAAGAAGATTGGCATCGCTTTCAGCAACAACCAGACCGTTACTGAAACAGCCAAGACCAGCAAATAGACCTGCACACTACCATCTTGCGCATTGCGCAACACCGCACCGGCACGGGCCGAGAACCAGGCCGATACAGTCACAATTCCATCGATCACAAAGCGATCGAAGGCAGCGCTAAACCGTCCAAGCCAGATACCAGCAGCTCCGATAGCGTCGACGATGGGATCGATCACCCAAAGATCATCGAACCAGTAGAGGAACTTCGAGAGGCCCCGGGTAAAAGCCACAATCGTATTATTGTAGAATTCATCCACCCAGTACTTGTTATGGAGGACCAGCCACAGCGGCCCCAACACTTTGCGCATCGGGTCGATCTGACCGACTTTAAGTCCCTTGCCGTAGATAGCCCAGCCCAATCCTAGACCAGCCAAGGCCACGACGATGGAAACCAGCATCGGCAAGAAGTTAAATTCGTGGTGATGTGGGTGAATGCCTTGGAACTCCAGATATGGATCCAGCAGACCGGCAATCCAGTTCATGCCAGGGATCCCGATAAAGCCCAACAGAATAGCGAAGGGCGTGATCAAGATCAAGGGGATGGTCATTTGCGGCACGCTTTCAGGCGCGTGGCTGGCCATCTCCGTGCGTGGTTCACCAAAGAAGGTGAGACCAATTTGGCGGGCCGTATAGAAGGCCGTCAAGAAGGCTGAAATCGCGAGCACCGTAAAGACAATCATGTGGCCATTCCAGGCATTGGCCAAAATTTCATCTTTTGACCAGAAGCCGGCGGTGATGAAAGGGAAGCCAGAGAGGGCCAAGCCACCGATAATAAATGTCCAACCCGTGCGCGGCATCCGCCGGAGTAGGCCACCCATGTTACGCATATCCTGCGGATCTTCTGGGTTCAAGCGGCCATCAGCACGTTGGATCCACTTCGGTTCGGCATGGCCATGCCCGTGGTCATCACCGGACGCATGTTCATCGTGGCCGTGTCCATGATCATGCTCATGAACGTGGTGCAACCCATGCTCAACACCGTGGATCACGCTACCAGAGCCGAGGAATAGCAGCGCCTTGAAGAAGGCGTGAGTCAACAAGTGGAACAGTGCCGCAACATAAGCCCCGATCCCGATAGCAGCGACCATGAAGCCCAACTGGCTAATCGTCGAATAGGCGAGCACCCGCTTAATATCCCACTGAGCAACCGCAATTGTCGCTGCGAAGAGGGCGGTAAAGGCGCCGATAAAGGCAACGAAGGTCATTGCGCCAGGCGAAGTCTCCCCGACTACTGCGAAGGCGGGGAACATGCGCACCAGCAAGAAGACACCTGCCGACACCATGGTTGCCGCATGGATCATAGCACTGACCGGGGTCGGACCTTCCATAGCATCGGGCAGCCAGACATGTAATGGGAATTGAGCACTCTTCCCGACCGTACCAAAGAAAATCAAGATTGCAATAAAGGCCAACCAGGAAACACCTAGACCAGGTACGGTTTGTTCAGCAATGTGATGCAGATTGTCCGGGTTGAGAATATCAGCAAAACGCAACGTGCTAGGCTCGCTCATCACATAAAGGAAAATCATGCCGATGAGCATAAAGACATCACCCACACGTGTCGTCATAAACGCCTTGAGCGATGCGGCTTGAGCTGACTTCTTTTCGTACCAGAAGCCGATGAGCAGATAACTACACAGACCCATCACTTCCCAGAAGATAAAGAAGGTCAACAGCGAGTTCGAAACAATCAAGCCCAACATCCCCGTAGCGAAGAGGCTGATATAAGCCATGAAGCGGCTATATCGTGGGTCACGCCCCTGTTGCGCCGAAACCGGATACATGGACGGATCCAAATGACCAGGGAAGGTCATGTACCCACTGGCGTAGATAAAAATCATCACCAAGAGGAACGAGCTCATAAAGAGCATGATTGCATTGGCTGGATCAATCTGATAGCCAATCATAAACTCGGTTGCCCCGGTGGGGATGGTAAACAATCGCCCTTCATGCGGGTGTTCGCCGAAATGTTCGGTAAAGAACGCTGTAAAGGCAATCGGCCAACTGAGCAGCAGACTTACCACCGCGCCGCTGATCGCCGTGATCGCACTAACCGCCTTATTACGGTTTAAAAAGAGAACAATCGCCGCAAAAGCCAGGAAAGGCGGCACCGGCACCAGCCAGGCTAAATTTAGAAATCCTTCCATGGAGTAACCTCGTGCTCGCTCATGTAAGAAGAGAACATTGCTTGGCGCTTGCGCTCACGAACGGCGCGCGCCTTTTTGTCGAAAACTTTCAAACCAGTTTCCAGCCCCATACCCGACAAACGCCCCCACAACCGCCCAGCCGAATAAGAAGAGATCATTCGGCATTCGGAAAGAGGTCCCAATCGCTGCAAAACAGACGGCACCGAGCAGACTCACCATCAGCAGACGTTGCTGCTGTCCTCGCCGCTCTTCGGCCTCGGTGAGCAACAATTTGGCGTTGCGAAATTCAGGTTGGTGTTTGACCACTTCACGCAGCGCATGAATCGCACCGGTGAAATTCCCCTGAGTCATCTTTTCGACGGCTAGGTTATACAGAAATTCGCACTGTTCGTCCAGCGAGCCAGTCAACAACTGTTTGGGCATGGATATTGACCCCACATCCTCCAACTCGTACCACCATCAAACCCTACGGCACCAGCAGCACAAATTAGCGGATTATGGATAAGAGCTAGCATATTACTAGCGTTGAATTACCCCTTCAACAGATCCAATTCATCCAGATTGACGGTCTTGCGGTTGCGGTAGATCGAGATGATCAACGCCAAACCGACCGCAGCCTCAGCGGCCGCAAGGGCGATCACAAAGAGAGCGAAGATCTGCCCTTCCAATCGCTCAGGATGAGGACCATACCGCCAAAATGCCAATAAGTTGATATTGACCGCATTCAGCATCAACTCGACCCCCATCAACACGGCGACAGCATTACGGCGCGCCAGTGCAGCGTAGAGACCACACGAGAAGAGAAAGCCAGCCAAAACCAGATACCAACTGAGAGGAACCATTGTTTTCGTCCAATCGAATTCGTTTATAGAAATTAGGCCTTGCTATTGCTGCGGTCACGGGCCAACAGAATTGCCCCAGCCAGAGCAACCAGGAGCAACAGCGCCATCAATTCAAAGGGCAGCAAATAATCTGCTACCAGCAAATAGCCAATCTTGGCGATGATCTGCTCACCGGTGGTCGCACCAATCCGAGCATAGCCACCCCAGTCCAGCGTGGTCAGATCAACGGGATTCTCGGGTACTGGCCAAATCGTCTGCGCCATTATCCCCATAATCAAAATCCCAAAGAGACCAGCCATTAAGGAGGCTGTTAACCATTGGCGATTTAATGGAGAGGTCGAACCAAACATGATGCCTCGCGTCAACATAATCGCGAAGATAATCAAGGTCGAGATCGCCCCTACATAGATCAGCACTTGGCTAACCGCTAAGAATTCGGCTTCCAGCATGGCATAGACACCGGCAACCCCCAAAAAGGAGCCCACCAATGCCAAAGCATTATGAAAAAGATTGGGCGACAACACCACGGTCAGCCCGCAGATGGCGGTAAAAATCGCCAGCGGCAAGAAGATCGCTTGTTGCAGCGTTGGAATCGGTGGTAACGGAAAGAGCTCTTGTAAAATTTCCATACATCTATTCCTGGGTGATACATTCCCGAACAAGGCATTGCAACCGAATGTACGGATGATGATTAATCGCCAGCGGGCTGCATGGTACCAATCAACGATTTGGGTTCGAAGGCGCGCTTCGTGCGTACTTGCTCTTGCTTGAAGTGGCGACTCAACACGCTAGCTACCGTCGCAATGACAGCGATATTGCCAACCAACAACAATACATATTGCAGGGTGGTGCCAATTGGTAGCTTGAGCACAAGCATTTGCCAGATAATCAAAGCCAAGATCAGCGGCACAAGAACCTTCCAGGCAAACGACATCATCTGGTCAACACGAATACGTGGGAAGGTGCCTTTGATCCACTGAGTGAGGACATAAACCCCAAACGCTTTGATGGTAAAGTAGACAAAACCGAGCAGCGGGATGCGATCTGCAAAGGGGCCTTGCCATCCGCCCAAAAAGAGTACAACAAAGATGACACCGAGGAAGAAGCTATTCAGGAATTGAGCTAGGAAGAACATGGCAAACTTCATACCTGAATACTCGATGTGGAAACCGGCGATCAATTCAGATTCGGCCTCGAGCAAGTCGAATGGGGTTTGTTCTGCTTCAGCCAGGGCGGCGATAAAGAAGATCAATGCAGCCCCAGGCACCAAGAAGATGAACCAGCCTAAGCCGAGGTTGACGCCCGGGACAATTTCCAACCCTTGGGCTGCGCTTAGGGTACCCATACGCATGGTCCCAGTCAACAAGACCGGAATAAACATCGCCAAGACCATGGGAATTTCATAGCTTAGCAACTGAGCAACTACACGGAAACCAGCCAAGAGCGCATACTTATTATTGCTAGCCCACCCAGCCATTAAGGCGGCCATAATCCCGATCGCCCCCAAGGCGACCAAGAAGAGGACACCGATGTTCAGGTCTGTACCAATCAAGCCTGGCGCAAAAGGCATTACCGATAGGGCCAGAATTACCCCAGCCACCGATAAGATTGGGGCCAGCACATAAGATACAAGGTCGGCGTTTACCGGACGAATATCTTCTTTCGACAAGAGCTTGACAGCATCTGCCACCGTCTGCAAGAGCCCGAAGGGGCCAATCCGGTTCGGACCAATGCGGTCCTGGATCCGGCTGATCACTTTACGAGTGATCCAAATCAAGAGGAGCGCCAACACAGGGCCAACGTTGACCAAGATAAAGGCCCCAAGCGCTAAGGCAATAATGACTGCAACTACTTCCGGCAAGCCCAAATGTGACAACAGCCCACTCAGGGCTTCACTCCATTGCTCCATCTCAACCCTCCTACTTTACAACAATCAGCTTGCGCAGGCGGATGCTGACCGCGCTGACCGCTGGCTGTTTTAGGCTTACCGCCACTCCAATGCACCCTTGCGCCACTCTAAGAAGAGCCCCAACGTCAGAATCACCACAAAGGTGATCGCCGATAAGACGGCAAACAAGTCAAGCTGAGCGTAGGCCAACGCAATGGGGAAGAGAAAGATTACTTCAACGTCGAAGATCAGGAAGATCAAACCGATCAGATAATATTGGGCGCGAAATTGAACCCAGGTATCACCAATCGTCTCAACGCCACTTTCATAAGTCGCAGTTTTGATCGGGTCGGGTCGACGCGGCCCTAACAACCACCCCAAAATCACCGCGACCGCCGGCAAAGCAAAGGCGAAGGTACTCAGGATTAGGATAAAGCCATACTGAGTCAGCACGTTATCACTCCAATAGATTATTCCGTTGTATCACTCAGCGGCTGCTGGCTTGCTAAGTCCCTCGCGGGAGGGGCTAGGCGAGTTAGCAACCCGAAGCGACCCTTGATTTGGCTTGGACAATTTAATGCGAAGGCCTGCGCTAATGTACCGCACAGACTGCTATCAGATCCTCGTCAGTGCCAGGATAAAGACCGAACCAAACCGTTTGTGTAGAAAAGAACAAACGCCTTCGTATGGTAGCATACTGACCGACAACGGTAAAATTTTTATTAGCACCGTTTGTGATTGCCGCAGTAAAAAACGAACTACCTGCGCCTGGCTTTACGAAAACCCGTGCACTCACCAGGCACGGAATCTATCCCTTATTCATAACGACACCATCCAGTGGTACCGAAATTTGTTGTTGGGACCGACCAGGAATCTTAGCATA
>CAZMRA010000132.1:0-13415 GCA_964568485.1 uncultured Caldilineaceae bacterium
AGCAGTAGATCAGTCAGTTTATTGGCTTTGTCTTGCACCGTTGCGCCGTCGATAATTTGGACTTGGGTGCGCTCCACAACTGGCTTGCGGATGTTGCTCCACTCGGCGCGCGGCGCTGGGGTGATGCCCAGCTCTGCCGGGGTGATGGTGGGAATCTGCGCTTTATTGGCTTTGCGGATGCCCATAAAGCTCGGGTAGCGCGGCTCGTTGATCTCTTTCCCCACGCTGACAACGGCGGGCAGCTTGACGCGGACCGTTTCGAGCGTGCCATCTAATAATCGTTCGGCGGTCAACTCGCTCTCGTTCAGGTCGACAATCTTCACGACATTGGTCAGCAATGGATAGCCCAACTGCGCCGCCACACCCGCATAGACGGCGCCCGAACTTTCATCCACACTCTGGCGCCCGGTCAGGATCAGCTTGACCTCGCCTTGGTTGCGAATGGCAGCGGCCAGCGTCGCGGCAGTCGTCCATAGATCAGCCGCTCCCCCCGGCTCCTGCACGATCATCAGCGCCTCGGGGATGCCCATGGCCAGCGCGTGCTTGAGAGCATCGACAGCATCGGCTGGGCCAAGCGAAATTGCGACAACTTCGGCACCGAGGCGTTCATCTAGCAAAATGGCTTCTTCAGCGGCAAATTCATCCCACGGGTTGATGACCATGGTCGTATTGACGCTGCCACGGCTGAGATCTTCGGCCGCGACTTTGGGTAATTCAGCCGTATCCGGCGTCTGTTTAATCAGGACGGCGATCTTCACAAGTGTTCTCCTTGTTTATCTCCCATATGCTCAGGCGGTCACCATTGCACAAATCCTATTGCACAAATCCTATTCTTAGGCGCTAGTTTACCGACATTCGCTGGAGTTGGCTATTTATTCGGCTATTGTTAGCGTATAATAGAGGAATGACGCAAAATTACTGGCTTTTCGTCGCCGGTTCGCTCATTCTAACCGCATTTTTGAGTTATAACACCTATTTATCGGCGCAATTATTGCGGTATTGGCGACCTACGCAGAATTTGATTCTGCTCCCAAGTGAAAATTTATTGCGGCTAGGCTTGATCGCCCTCTGCATCGGGCTGGGGTGGCTCAGCGGGCTGAGTTATGAGCAGCTTGGTTGGCGTTGGCCGCTAGACAATCGTCCAGCGCTCACTGGCTTGCTCTGGGGGGTAGGGTTGGCGCTCTTTTTCGCGCTGACGACGGTTTGGGTAGTGCAACGCATGGGCCGGCGTTTTTATTCGCCCACGGTTGTTCAAGCCATTGTCCCTAGGCGGGCCGGCGAACTGCCTTTGGTATTGCTGGCGATGATTCCTGCCGTCCTACTTGAAGAACTACTCTTTCGTAGCTTATTGATCGGCGGGTTCAGCCCGATTGCCCCCATTGCGCTCTTGGCGATCGGCGGGAGTTTGCTGTTTGGTTATTTGCATAGCCCACAAGGCTATTGGGGGATGATCGGCGCGGGCATGGCCGGGCTTTTGTTGAGCTGGCTCTTTTTATATTATGAAACCTTGCTGATTCCACTGATTGCGCATTATGTGACCAACGTGATCCAAATCGGTTGTGCCATGCACCAACAGCCAACTGATCTGTGAGGGATGAGACTGTGATCCCAGTTCGTGCGTTCCCTGCTGTCCGCCAATACTGGGAAAATTGCCCGCATGGGCTATAATGCGCCCGATCAACCCAATCGGTGACGTAGCGCTGACATACATAGCCTCCGCACCGAATCAGCACCTGCACGACGTGCGCAAGTGTTAAAGGAAGAGAGCATGGCAACAGGCGCCACGATATCCAACTTTCAACCAGCCACTCGCGTGCGTGGCTTTGGTACGACTGTTTTCACTGAATTCACCGCCTTGGCATTGCAACATAATGCCGTGAATTTGGGGCAAGGGTTCCCCAATTTTTCCGCGCCCGACTTCGTCAAAGAAGCCGCGCAAACCGCCATCGCCAACGATCTCAATCAATATGCGCGGGCAGCCGGTCATCCACGCTTGGTGCGGGCTCTGGCCGCGGTCTATGGTCCGCTCTTTGGCCGGGAACTCGATCCGCTGACTGAAATTGTGGTCACCGTCGGCGCGACTGAAGGCATCTTTGCCACGATGCAAGCCTTGGTGGAACCCGGCGACGAAGTGATTCTGATTGAGCCCTTTTATGATAGCTACCCCGCCGCGGTAATCATGGCCGGGGGGACGCCGGTCTATGTGCCGCTGCGGCCGAAGGCCGATAGCAATAGCGCGTCCGATTGGGTATTGGATTTAGACGAGCTGCGCGCCGCCATTTCGCCCCGCACTCGCTTGTTGGTCATCAACACACCGCAAAATCCGGTGGGCAAAGTCTATACTCGTCAAGAGCTGACCGAACTTGCGACCCTCGTCCAAGAGCACGATCTGCTCGTCCTCAGCGATGAAGTCTACGAATGGATGACCTATCCCGACACGGATCACGCGGTCGAGCATGTGCGGCTTGCCACCCTACCGGGGATGTGGGAGCGCACCATCACCCTGGGCAGTGCGGGCAAAACCTTCTCCGTCACTGGCTGGAAGATCGGCTGGGCGATTGCATCCCGCCCCTTGGCCGCGGCCCTCTTTGCCGCACACCAGTGGATCCCCTTTGCGGTCGCCACGCCGTTACAAGAAGCAGTAGCCGTGGCGATGGAGCAGGTCGAGGAGCGCGGTTATTTTCAGTGGCTCAGCAGCATGTATAAAGACAAACGTGACAAGCTAGCCACGGTTTTGGCCGAGGTGGGGTTGCGGCCGATCATTCCGCAAGGGTCGTACTTTATCATCGTGCATACCGATCATTTGGACGTGCCGCTCGAGCCGGGTTATCGACGAGATTATAGCGTCTGCCGCTGGTTTGCACGCGAGGTCGGTGTAGCTGCGATTCCGCCAAGTCCGTTCTATAGCGCAGAACACGCTGATCTTACTGATAATTTTGCACGCTTCTGCTTCTGCAAGACCGATGAAACGTTGGAAGAGGCGGCAGTGCGTTTACGGCGCGCCTTGCGTTGAATCATTAACCATCAGAGCATCGAAGATCGAGCTTAGAGGAACAACCATTCGCAAACAGGAAAGCAACCATGGAACTCAACCTGTTTACAGGGAATTTAGCCCAATCCAGCAGTGACTGTATTGTTGTCAACCTCTTTGAGGGTGTGACCAGCCCTGGTGGGGCAACCGGCGCCATCGATCAGGCCTTAGGGGGCGCCATCAGCGCGTTGATCGCTAGCGGCGATTTTACAGGCAAGGCCGAGAGCAGCGCACTACTTTATACTCAAGGCAAGTTGCCCAGTCCACGCGTATTGATCGTCGGGTTGGGGCCTGCCAACCAATTCAACCTCAAGGTCGCCCGCCGCGTCGCGGGCGCGGTTTACAAAGCATTAAGCAAGCACAAGAGCATCAAACACTATGCCACCATTGTGCACGGCGCCGGGATCGGCGGAATGGATCCGACTACCGCAGCTCAAGCCTTGGCTGAAGGCACCTTGCTGGCCGCCTATCAAGCCCCCAATTATCGCCGCGAGCAATCTCAGACTGGCCCCGAACGCTGCACGGTCATTGAGTTTGACCAGAACAAAGCATCAGCGATCCAAGCCGGGTTGAACACCGGCGCGGCCATTGCCAGCGGGGTCAACCATGCGCGCAATTATGTCAGCGAACCGCCCAATGTCTTCTTCCCGGCTGAATTTGCCCGGCAAGCCCAGCAGATGGCGGAAAGCGTTGGTCTGCAATGCACTGTGCTCGGTGAAGCAGAGATGCACGAATTGGGCATGGGCATTTTGCTCGCCGTGAGCCAGGGCAGTGAACGCGAGGCCCAGCTGATCATCCTGGAGCACACGCCCCCCGGCACCGAACAACAAGCCCCCTTGGTTTTGGTCGGCAAAGGCATCACCTTCGACACCGGTGGCATCAGCATCAAGCCGTGGGACGGCATGTGGTTGATGAAGGATGACATGGGCGGGGCCGCGGCGGTAGTCGGCGCGCTGGAAGCGATCGCCCGCTTGAAGCTCCCGCGACGCGTGATTGGGGTGGCTGTCTGCGCCGAGAACATGCCCGATGGCAAAGCCTTTCGTCCAGGTGATATTTTAACCGGGATCACGGGTAAGACTTGCGAAATTCTGAGCACCGATGCCGAAGGGCGCTTGGTTTTGGCCGATGCATTGGGCTACGTGGCCCGCTATCAACCCGCTGCCGTGGTGGATCTCGCTACGCTCACCGGTGCCATTGGGGTAGCACTTGGTCCCCAAGCTGCTGGCCTTTTTGCCAACGATGATCCCCTGCGCGATGCATTGCTGACCGCGGCTGAGCAGAGCGGCGAGCGCCTCTGGCCGATGCCGCTCTATCCCGAATATCTGGATGAGATCAAGGGCGAGATGGCTGAGGTCAAGAATAGTGGCGGGCGCATGGGCGGCGTTGGAACCAGTGCCAAATTTATCGAACACTTTACCGAAGGCTATCCGTGGGCGCATCTCGACATTGCGTCTATGGTTTGGACCGCCACTGAGAAGGACCCAACCGTTCCCAAAGGCGCCACTGGCTATGGGGTACGGTTATTGGTCGCTTTAGCGCAAAATTTTTGAGTTCCCGACATAGGCAGTGCCCAAGCTGAGAGCACTCCACCCAAAGTGATGCCACCCCATTAAGCGGGTCTGCCTATGTCTTACAATTTCGAGGATTCTGTATGGAAACAAGCAGCCTATGGCCAGCGATTACCCCTTTGCTCTTAGCTGCAGTTGGCGTCGAACGAGCCGTTGAGGTCATTTGGAACTATCTAGAATGGGTGTTGCTGGGCGTCTTGAAGTGGGAGCCGCAGCGGCTCAAAGCGCCGCACTACGTCCAATTCAAGAGCGGCACGAGCTTGGTGCTGGGCATCGTACTGGGCATTTTGTTGACAAACGCCACCAGCTTGCGCCTCTTCGCCTATTTGCAACCGCTGGCCCCGGGCCTGGTCGATAACCTCAGCGCCGCGTGGGATGTCTTGATCACAGGCTTTATCATCGGCGCGGGCGCAAAGCCCATGCACGACCTGATTGGGATTTTGACTCAGACCAAAAATCTCTTGGGCAACTGGGCAATCCATCAGCGCGAAGCCGCTGGTGCTGCGATGGCCGATGGCGTATTGAAACTGGCACAAAGCGAGGCCCAAGCAACGGTGGATATTCCCGGCATTGGTCCAGCACGCTTACCGAGCGGTGGTGCTCGCGGGTATGGGATTGAAGATGAGGATGAACCGGCGGCTGAACAAACAGCCACCGAACGATATGTCGAACTCCTGCGACGTCAGACGCAACCGCGGCAATAGGGAGCCATCACCCCGGAAGCAAGGTGCATAAAAACCCAACGGATTGACTATCCGAAACTCAGTGAGGATTATGTGGGCTGGATGCGCCGCCGTCGACGCGAGCGGTAGATCCAAACACAGAGCACCCCCAACAAAGCCAGTACCACGCCCCACTGAGCGACCTCGGCCCACTTATCTACGGATGGTGTTTGGCGGGTACCCAGCACCCGCTGCGCCTGATGTTGGCGGTGGGTCAATTCAAGTGCACGGTGCAGATCCGCCCGGAATTGGGCCTGGGGCTGCACTTTGGGCATGGTGTCGGCAACTTCGCTGGCCACCTCGGCCAGAGGAGCCAACGTTGGGGCTACCACAGTAATGGCTGCCTGTAAATCTGGATCCACTTGTACGTTCACCGTGCGGGTGGTCAAACGATGGTAGTGACCTTCAAGCAGATCGGTCGAGGATAGAAAATAGCCATTCCCCATGTCGATCTGTGGCTCATCTGCTTGAATGGCAGCTGGGAGTAGCCACTGTGACCAGTTGTGGCGTAGGGTATCACGCCATTGTTCAAAGATGTTTCTAAGTGAAAAAGTTTGCACGGATCGCCTAACTACTCCTCTGTGTGCTCATCGGCATTTGCGCTGTCAGCCTTCGTTTCCTCGGCTGAATTGCCCCACCCCATTGCTTCGAGATCTTTACGTAGCGAGGCCAAGGTGCGGAAATAGAGCGACTTAATCGCCCCTTCACTCTTGTTCATCAACTCACCGATCTCTAAATTCGAGAGCCGACTACTGAACTTGTAGAGTAATAACTCGCGTCGTTCATTAGGCAACCGGTTGATCGCATCCCAGAGCGCTTCTTGGGTCTCGGCTTGTTCAACATGTACCTCGGGAGTATCGTCAGCGCGGCTGTGGGACCAGATCCGATCCAACGAAAGGAAGCGGCGCCGGCCACGGTCGCGGTGCCAGTTTGCAACTAAATTATGGGCAATGCGGAAAAGCCAAGCAGAAAAGGGCAACCCGCGGTCTTCGTAGGTGTGTAGCTTATCGAGCGCCCGATAGAAGGTGCGGGCAGTAAGATCTTCAGTATCTTGCTGGTTGCCCACTCGATGGTAGATATAGGCATAGATCCGCTCAACATAGCGTTCATAAAGCAAACCAAACGCTGTAGGATCTTGGCGAGCTTGCAACACAAGGGCAGCTTCATCCGCCACAGCTTCTGGACTCGACTCTACAAGTGCGGTCTCTTCTGTGCGATTGGCGTTTGTCTCCTCAGCCGTCTGTTGGGTCAGCCCAACTGATGGTGACTGAAAAAACCTAGTCGGAATCAATTCACTGCCTTTCGAACTCCAAAACAACTTCACAATTCACCGCAGCGCAAGCTCAATCCCTACCGAGCCTTCACCGAAATCGGCGGCTATTATATGTTGCACCAAACAAATCAGCAAGTTATGGTAAGCAATTCTCAACAAGCCACAAATTCTCACACAATCATTACTGTGGTAAAATTTCCCAATAGGCAATTTATTTCCTAACCGGGAATTTTATACCTGACAGTTAATCTTACCATTTTTTCTCTCCGCTTACCATATATTTACCGCAGGAGGCTGCTGTGCGGGTCAGTTGCTTTCAGGAAAATTTAGCCAAAGGACTTTCCATTGTCAGCCGGGCAGTCTCAACACGCAGCACGCTGCCCGTCCTTGGGAATATTCTGCTCGAAGCCAAGGACAATCAACTGCGCCTAGCGGCCACCAACCGTGAGATCGGCCTCAACTGTTGGATCGGTGCCAAAGTCGAAGATGAAGGGGCCATCACCGTCCCGGCTCGGCTCTTGAGCGAGTTTGTCAATAGCTTGCCCCCCGAACGGATCGATATGGAATTGGCGGTGCGCACCCAAACGCTCCATCTCAGTTGCGCTCGCTATAATGCCAACATGAAGGGAATCGATGCGTACGACTTCCCGCTGATTCCGACCACGGGTGATGGACAAGCACCCGATGCCAATACCTCAATCATCGACGGGGTTCGGCTCGAATTGGCCCCCACAGGTCTGCGGCGCATGATCGAACAAGTGATCTTTGCGGCATCGACCGACGAAAGCCGCCCAATCCTAACCGGCGTCGAGGTCAAGTTCATCGATGATCGGCTACGCATGGCCGCAACCGACGGGTACCGGCTGAGCATCCGTTCGACCGAGTTGAGCCAGGGTGTCGTGAGCGAGCCACTTACAGTCATTGTACCAGCCAAGAGTTTGGGCGAGTTGGCACGCATCAGCACGGACGCCGACGACAGCAAGCCGGTGCAAGTGATTGTTACCCAGGCCCGCAACCAAATTCTCTTCCAATTGTGGGGCAAAGGCGAAGAAGGACGGGGTTCTTTCCAGCGCGTAGAATTGGTCAGCGAATTGATCGATGCCAAGTTCCCGCCCTACGAAAGCATTATCCCCAAAAGCCACACCACGCGTACAGTGGTGGATACCGCAGCTTTGTTGAAAGCGGTGCGGGTGGCCTTTTTGTTTGCCCGCGACAACGCCAACATCATCCGTTTGAATGTGGTCCCTGCTGGGGACAATACTGGGCAAGTCCGGTTGACAGCCACCAGCAACGAGATGGGCGATAATATCAACGAGATCGATGCGATTGTCGAGGGGGACGAACTGGACATTGCCTTCGATGCCCGTTTCTTAATCGACGTACTCAGCCAAATTGACCAGCCACAAGTTGTGCTCGAAACGACCCAGGCCACTCGCCCTGGGGCGTTGCGCCCGGTTGGCTTAGGCCCCGAAGAATTTCTCCATGTTGTGATGCCGATGCATCCGCCGCGCTAGTAACGCCCAACGAACAAGTCTCCTTAATCTCGTAATCCCTAAGACTGCAATTTGCTGGAACGAGATTAAGGAGATTGATTGTGTGAAATTTAAGGCGGCACCTGTAGTACTTGCCCAACGCGTATGGACTCGGCAGACGCCATCCCTTCCCGGTTCGCAGCAAACAGCTCAGCAACCCGATCACTCCCATACAGCTTATAACTGATCACCCACAGGGATTCACCTGGCTGCACAGTATAAGTCGCCGGCAAGCGGATGAGTAGATCAACCGCGTCCACTTCGGAGACGCCCGGAGCCTGCTGGCCCAATTCAATCAAGGCTTGCCGCTGCTCGAACAATTCGACTATCCCCTGGAGCTTAAGCGTTGAGCCCTGCAAAGTTGCGCCGACGCCCAAGGTGGCTAAGTCCGGCCGGACGGTTTGAGTGAGGTAAGCTGTCAGATCAAACGGCGCAGCGCCCGCTAAATCGATCGGCGTAATGGCAGCCACGGGTTCCTGCGTGGCAGGCTGGACCACATCTGCCGGAATATTGGGCGTCGGGCTAGGGGTCAATTCTGGTAGCGGCGTTGCCGATGGCTCATCGACGGCCGGCGGAGTGGCTGTGATCTGGGCCACATCACCTACACCACTGGGCAGCAGCGCTTGGAGCATCGGACCGATAGGCTCCAGAACTAACCAGACCAAAAACGCAACCAAGCCCAAGGCAACAGCCCCATAGAGCCAGGGGTTTGTGCGGTAGAGGCTAGGTGGGGGCAATGGCCTCGCGGGAGGCGGGGCAGACCAAGTCGGGCGGATTTCAGTCGTTTGGGGGCTGCGCTGCGCTTTGTAGGCTTCGCGCGAAGAGCGCATAGTCTCCTGTTGCGAACGCAGTAACCACTCGGCTTCGGACCTCAATACATCATCTACTGGAATTGACGAGACATGATGGCGCATCTGGGGGTAATCACCCAGGCGCTGCGATAAGATTGCGGCAAGCAAATGGAGCTCGCTATTCGGTTGATAATCTAATCCACGCTCGGCTTCGAGCAAGGCCAGCGTGACTTCGCCAGCCGCGGCTAGTTCGCTGGCCCGCTTGTAAAAATAGCGCACCGCAAAATCAGGCGTGATCAAGTGGCGCAGATCTTCTCCACAGGCAGCACACCGGTGCGCATCGGGGGAAATATGAGCAGCGTGACCACAATGAAAGCAAATAACTTCGAACATTAGCAAAGATAAATTAATTGGAGGGAATTGGAGTTGGCGCTGAGTGGTGAACGTATACGCAGTGTACCACGGCCACACAAAAGTGGCAAGTGGTGTGCGGAGACAGCATCATGCCTGAGCCAAGTAACTAACTAAGTAAAATTCTGTTAGCGGAAGAAAGGGTGACCCGTCGCCACTGTGCCGGATGGCGACGGGTCGAGGATGGAGGAAAGGGAGAAGCCAAAGGAGAAACTGTTTTGAGGAAATGAGCAAAGTTTACTCCCCAGTAAACCTTGCAGTGACTTGGTGTGCGAAATGTTTTCGTTTACCGCATCACTAAACTTAGTATAGCGGGGCGTTAGTCCGTGCACAACCAGCAGTTTGCACAAAATAACCAGAGAATACCTCGCGAAAAGTAACCAAGCCAGCCGTCAGATCCCATCAAATTGGGCTATTTTCCACTCGGTTGACAAGCCAGCGAGAAAATGATAGTGTTTGGCCACAGCTTGTTGTCAGGAATTTAGGCAATGCTGCCAAACGCAGTGCACTCCCCAGCGCTTCTGCGGATCCCGGTTTTACCTCCGATCCGCCTGCTCGTAGGTCAACTATCGTAAGGCCAAACAAGGAGGTTCTATGTTAGCGAATGAGGACGTACGCCAGTTGGTCGAATTCGAATCACCCGACCATCCCGTGCTCAGCATTTACTTGAATGTCGATCCCCAACAACGCTCCCTGGAGCAGACCAAGATCGCCCTACGCAACTTGCTCAACCGCGCCAATAATGCTCATCCCGACGATTGCAAACGGGTTTTGACGTATGTCGAAACCGGCTTCAACCGGCAAGGGCGCGGCTTGTTGATGTTCAGCTGCCAGGCGGCTGACTTTTGGTGGGTGCGTAGCTTGCAAGTCCCCGTTGAAGATAGTGTCTTTGTTAGCTTTCGGCCCTATGTACGTCAACTAGCCCAGTTGCTCGACACCTATGAAAGTTACGGGGTTATCCACGTTGACCAAGAAGGAGCCCGGCTCTATCTGTTCAATATGGGCCATCTGCAAGCGATCGAAGGCTACCTGGGGGAGGAGATCAAACAACATCGCTCTGGTGGATGGGCTTCAGCCCGTTATCAACGTCGCGAAAGTGGACAAGCGCGCCAGAATCTGCAAGATGCCGCCGAATTGGCCGAATCGTTCTATCGGCAAGCCGACATCCGCCATTTGATCTTGGCAGGCACAGAAAAAAATGTAGCCGCCTTTAAAGCATTACTCAGCAACCGGCTGCGCTCGATCATTGTGGGGCAGATTAGTGCGAATACTTATGCCAATGCGACAGAATTAGGAGACCAAGCGCTTAAGTTGATGCGTCAAGCCGAAGTCGCTGGCAAGATTGAGCTCGTCGACACCTTATTAGCGTTGGCACAGCGCGGTGGCGACGCCGTGGTCGGGTTGGTCGATACCCTGACCGCGGTGCAGAGTGGTCGAGCTGCCCATGTGGTGGTGCTAGCCGATTATTCGCAACCAGCCTATCGCTTCGTCGAGAGTGGGTATATTCTGCTGGAGTTGAACGAGGAGAGCGATCTACAAAGTGGGCGAGTGCAACCCTTGCCCGATGCAGTGGATAGCGTAATCCGGCGCGCGCTAGCGCAAAACATCCCGGTCAGCATTTTAGATGACCATCCAGGGTTAGCGACCCAAGGCAAAATTGGCGCACTGACTCGCTATTAGGGTGAATCCCGCAGGGGATGTGGCAAGCGCTCTTGTCACGAATTGGTCGGTTTGATACATCACGACCGGGCACTGCGATTCATTGCTATCACTTGTAACGGGTACTATTCAACATCGCTGGCTGGGGCAACGGACATACACGGCCTCAGCCAGTTTTGAGTCGACATCTCGTCATTCCATCTCCCCAATTTTGAGTCTACCCTTCTTCAATTCTCCTTCGTTTGCACACTGTTAACAGCCTGTTTGTCTTCCATTAGCATCAGCCAATTTGGGAATCTATCCTACCCTGTTTTGCGTCTATAGTGATATAACTGAGAGCAGTTAGGAAAACAAGTTCAGCAGCTATGTTTAAGGTAAGTAGGGACAGAAAAGGCTATCCCCAACTTGGTTTGAACTTAGTTGCAAGGCCCAAACGTTGGCTTGCCAACAAAATGGGTTCAGAACCTCCGGATCGACGCTAGCGCTAGATATAGAGTTAAAGTGCTCTATCTAACAGGTCAAATAAGTAAGGATATATACGCCCATGATGCGATTTGATCGATTCACCGAGAAGGCCCAAGAAGCGGCGATGCGCGCTTACGAAATCTTGCAACAACATAAACATACCCAGGTTGATACTGAGCATCTTTTCCTGGCATTGGTGCAACAAGATGGGGGGGCCGTTCCGCAAATTTTAGACAAGCTCGAAGCAGATGCGAATCTGATCGCCCAGAAGTTGAATGTGGTCTTGGAAAATGCCCCTAAGTCCACTACTAGCTCGCCGTATGGAGCCACGCCGACCGCTCAGGTCTTCATCACCCCACGCCTCAAACGAGTGATGGATGTCGCCAACGAAGAAGCGGTTAAACTAAAAGATGAATATATCAGCACCGAGCACATTTTCCTGGCCATTGCCAGTGAACGAAATACGCCGAGTGCCAACATCTTGCGCGATGCCTCCATTACCAAAGAGCGCATTTATGACGCCATTGAAAAGTTGCGCAATGGGCAACGCGTCACTGAGCCCAATGCCGAGAGTAAGTATCAGGTATTGGAGAAATATAGCCGCGATCTGACCGCAGCCGCGCGCGAAGGTAAGCTCGACCCAGTGATCGGCCGCGATGCGGAGATCCTGCGGATGATGCAAGTGCTCGCTCGCCGCAGCAAGAACAATCCGGTGTTGATTGGTGAGGCTGGGGTCGGTAAGACTGCTATTGTCGAAGGGCTGGCGCAGAAGATCGTTGAAAACGATGTCCCCGATCCTTTGATGGGCAAACGGGTGATTTCGCTGGATCTTGGAGCCATGTTGGCTGGTACCCGCTTCCGCGGCGAGTTTGAAGAACGACTCAAGGCCGTCATCGAAGAAGTGCAACGCAGCGAAGGGGAGATCATTCTCTTCATCGATGAATTGCATACAGTGGTAGGGGCTGGCAATGCTGCTGGGGCGCTAGATGCCAGCAATATGCTCAAGCCGGCACTGGCCCGTGGCGAACTGCAATGCATTGGCGCAACTACGCTTGATGAGTACCGGCAGAACATCGAAAAAGATGCAGCCTTAGAGCGCCGTTTCGCACCCGTTTATGTGGATGAGCCTTCCGTTGAGGATAGCATCAACATTTTGCGGGGGCTGCGCAAACGCTACGAAGAGCACCACAAGGTGGTCTACAAGGATGAAGCATTGGTCGAGGCGGTCAAGCTCAGCCATCGCTACGTGACCGACCGCCGTTTGCCGGACAAGGCCATTGACTTGATCGACGAGGCTGCGGCTCGGTTGCGGGTGGCCATGTATTCGATGCCTCCTCGTCTCAAGGAGATGAAGGGCGCGCTTGACAAGCTCATTCAAGAGGAAGAGACAGCTTGGGCCGCGCGCGATTATGAGAGCGCCGCACGCGTTAAGACCGAGCGTGTACGCTTGGAAAATGAATACAACGAAGCAGAGGCAGCTTGGCGCGACGAGAGTGGCTTGGACGAGTTTGTTGAAGCCAGCGATATTGCCCAAATTGTCAATAGTTGGACCGGTATTCCAGTGAGCAGTATGTTGCAAACCGAGCAAGAAAAGTTGCTCAACATGGAGAGCCATCTGCGCAAGCGGATCATCGGCCAGGAGCAAGCAGTGACTGCGGTAAGCGATGCGATCCGCCGATCACGCAGTGGTTTAAGTGATCCTCGCCGCCCGATTGGCACCTTCTTGTTCTTAGGCCCGACTGGTGTCGGTAAGACCGAGCTCGCCAAGGCATTGGCAGGCTTCTTATTCGACGATGATGATGCACTTTTGCGCATCGACATGAGTGAATATCGCGAGCCGCACACTGTCAGTCGGCTGTTCGTGGCGCCGCCCGGCTATGTTGGCTACGATCAAGGCGGACAACTCACCGAGCAGGTACGCCGTCGCCCCTATCAGGTGATTCTGTTCGACGAGATCGAAAAG
>CAZMRA010000133.1:0-13395 GCA_964568485.1 uncultured Caldilineaceae bacterium
CTCGACCCGATCAATGTGTTGAGCGATGCCACCAATCGCGCCGTGTATGGCGATAACTTGCGCTATCGCACGCCGACCGTTGCGGATATTGAATCGATTGATCCCCAACGTGCGTATGAAATCTATCAAGAGCGCTTTGCTGACATGGATGATTTCACCTTCGTCTTTGTCGGGAATTTTGATCCCGAGACGCTGACTGCGTTGGCGCAGCAATATCTTGGCGCGCTACCCGGCCAACCGACTAGCGAAACCTATGTGGATCATTCGCCGCCTTTCCCCACTGGCATTATCGAAGAGGTCGTCTATGCTGGGCAGGAGGAACAGAGCATTGTCCAGTTGATCTTCACTGGTCCAGCCGACGCCAGCGATGCGAATCAGCGCCAGTTGGGAGCCTTGCGCCGGGTACTCGATCTGATGACGACCCGCACGCTGCGTGAGGAGTTGGGTGGAACCTATGGCACCTATGTGGGGGCCAGCATGAGCGTGGAACCGACTGGTCGGTACATGTTTGTGGTCCAGTTTGGTTGTGATCCCCAAAAGGTGGACGAAATGGTAGCTGCCCTGCTAGCATTGCTCGTCGATTTGCAGGAAAATGGCCCTACTGAGTCGGATGTGAATACGGTCAACCAGCAGATTGCGCGCACGCTTGAAGTGTCGCTCGAACAAAACGATTGGTGGCTTGGGCAGATCGATTACTTCAGCACGACCCCCGGCCGCAGCTTGGAAGGCTTGGGCCAGTATGTGGAGGCGCCGTTCACCGTTACCGCCGAGGATATTCAAGCGACCGCAGTGACCTATCTGACGCTGGATAATTACTTGGAGATCGTCCTCTATCCAGCGGCCTATCAAGAATGATAGGAGACGAGGGTAGGGGATAGCAACTGTTGCGGATGCTCCAGTTATCATCCTCTACCCTTGCGATGTCCTTGGCATCGTTGATCAATACATGATATAATTGTAGAACATGCGTTCTGTTTGAGATTAGCTTGAAATTAGTCAAGGCTCGGGTACACTGGCAAAGCGTGCCTAGAGCCCCAGTGTTTTGAGTGATGTATTTGTTGTTCTTTTGTACTGATTATGGCCGCCCGTAAAGCGACGCGCAAGCGCAAACCACAACCAAATCCTATCCAGAGTGTGACGAGTTGGTTCTCGCGCGGCGAGATCATCGGCGTCATTTTGGTCTTTCTGGCGGCGATCACGTTGCTCAGTCTCTTGACCAGCAGCAACGGTATCCTGACTTCCACTTGGCTGGGGTGGCTGGATGCCCTTTTCGGCATTGGTATCTGGGGCTTCCCGGTCGTCACCGGTGTATTGGGGATGTGGATGATCATCCGGGCCATTGAGCAAATGCCCGATCTACCCTGGCAACGCCCGGCTGGCCTGAGTGTCATCTTCCTCAGCTTGCTGATGGCTGGCACGCTGTGGGATGGGGCTATGTTGGACCCAGTGGGTGGGCAAGTCGGCCTGCTGTTGGCCGAGACCATTGGTGGCGCGCTGGGCTTGTGGGGAGCCTGGGCTGTGGCCACCTTTTTGCTGGTAGCCGGTGTTATCCTGTTGACCGATCGCTGGTTGCTGGATATGGGCCAAGAGCTCATGCTGCTCTTTCAGGAATGGCGTGACCAGCCTCCAATTTCGCCGCCTGCTACCTCTCCAATCCGCCCAACTGTGCCTTTGCCCAGTGGTTTGATTCCCTGGTGGAAGCGAGTGCGAGAGCGTTGGCAGCATATAGGGACACCTACGGTTACCATTCCAACGCCACTCTCAACCATGGTTCGTCCAGAGCCTCAGGCAACCCCTGCCGAGCTCAAGCAAACACCAGCGCCTGTTGTGCAAGCCCCACGCGCCAGTGGTGTTACGCCTCCCACCGAGGGCGAGTTCCTCACGCCGCGTATCGTTGGCGGTACGCAGGAGTGGCGGCTGCCGCGCGCCAGCGATATTCTGCGCGATTGGGAACGCCATACGGATGATGATAATGTCATCCGTCAGCAAGGGCGGATCATCCAAGAGACCTTGGCCCTTTTTGGGGTGCCAGCTGATTTCGAAGGCGCTTATAAAGGCCCATCGGTCACCCAATACCTGATCAAACCTGGGTATGTCGAACGGACTGTGCAAGGCGAGGTCAAGCGGATCAAGGTCAAGGTTGCCAAGATCGCTGGACTAGCCAATGATCTGGCCCTGGCGTTGGCAGCCCCGAGCGTGCGTATCGAAGCGCCCATTCCGGGCACCAATTATGTTGGCATCGAGGTGCCCAATCAAGAGGGCAATGTCGTCGGCCTCAAAGAGTTGATGGAAGCTGACAACTTCCAAAATATGAAAGGGCGTTTGCGCATCGCCCTGGGGGAAGATGTCAAAGGACAGCCAGTGGTGGCCGATTTGGCGCGCATGCCCCACTTGTTGATCGCTGGGGCAACGGGTGCTGGTAAGTCGATCTGCATCAACTCGATTGTGGCTTGTCTTTTACTGACCCACACACCCGATAGCCTGCGCTTTTTGATGATTGACCCCAAGATGGTCGAGTTGAGCGTCTACAATGGCGTGCCTCATCTGCTCAGCCCTGTGGTGACTGAAGTTGATCGGGCTGCCGGTGTGCTCTTCTGGGCTGTCAAAGAGATGGAACGGCGTTACGCTCTATTCAGCAAGGCTGGAGCCCGTGATCTGCTGCGCTATAACGAATATCTCAGCAAGCGAGGCGAAAAAGCCCTGCCGTATATCGTCGTGATCGTCGATGAGATGGCCGATCTGATGATGGCGGCACCGGAAGAAGTCGAGAAACACATTTGTCGCTTGGCGCAGATGGCCCGGGCCGTCGGCATCCACTTGATCATCGCGACACAGCGACCCTCGGTCGATGTCATCACCGGTTTGATCAAAGCGAACTTCCCCGCTCGCATTGCCTTTGCCGTCACCAGTCAGACCGATAGCCGGGTGATCTTGGATGTTCCGGGTGCTGAACGTCTGTTAGGTCGTGGGGATATGCTCTTTATGGCCCCAGATGCCAGCAAATTGGAGCGGTTGCAAGGCACCTTCACACATGATGATGAGATTAATCAGTTGGTGCGCTATTGGAAAGGGATTCGCAGCTTAGACACGCCGAGCCCCATTTTGGATGCGCCGGAGGATAGTGAAGCTGCCGCGCTTGATGCCTCGTCGGCCATGGCCGAAATTGCGTTACCACCTCTGCCTGAAGCCTCGAATCGCCGGCCAGCTGCGTCTGCCCCGCTGACTGGGTTAAGCCAAGCGCCGCTCTTTGAGGAGATCGTAGCGCTGCGAAAAGTGGACGCACGCGATGAGTTATTCACGGCTGCGGTGCGTGCTGTTGAAGAAGAAGGGCGAGGCTCGATCAGCCTGTTGCAACGCAAGTTGCGCATTGGCTACAATCGCGCTGCCCGTTTGGTGGAACAATTGGAAGAAGCTGGCATTCTCGGTCCCGATGCTGGTGGGACGGCTGGTCGCCCCCTGCTGACTGGCGCACCCCCAGACATGGCCGAGCCTCCCCGGTCGGATCCTGATGAGGATGCCGAAGACGATGCTGGCGATATCGACAGTGGTTCCACCCGCGTCTGGATGTAATCAACCAATACGATAGAAATAATTATAGGAGCATTTGTGCATAATGCGACGCAACCGACGGACCGAGTGTTCTCGCTGCGGCGGTTGATTGGACTCTGCATCAGCGCGCGCTTATTACTTGATACGGGGATACAGACCTTCAATCCCTTTTTGCCGTTGATTGCAAGTGGACTTGGCGTGGATATTGTCACGCTCGGACGGATGCTTGGCCTCCAGAATCTAGTCGGTCTGGCATCGCCAGCATTGGGCATTGTGGCCGAACGCCGGGGTTATCGTTGGTTAATGCGTCTGAGCCTGGGCATCGGGGGACTGGGTTTTCTCTTAGTAGGCACCAGCCAACATCTCCTTTGGGCTGGGCTAGGCTTATTATTGATTGGCTTCTGTATAGCCGGTTTTATTCCCACGGTGGTTGCCTATCTGAGTGCGCAGCTACCCTATGAACGCCGGGCGCGCGGCCTTGGCACGTTGGAATACTCCTGGGCGCTGGCTGGCATCTTTGGTATCTTTATGGTCAGTCAGTTGATAGCAGTTGCTGGCTGGCGCGCTCCTTTTTGGGCCATTGGCGGCGGTTTGTTGATCATGTCGTTGGTGTTTGCCAAATTGCCGACCGTGCCCACCGATGTAGCACCCAAGGCCCCAAGTATCCCAGCATCGCACTGGCGAGTACGATTGCAGCATTTTTTGACGCTCGGCACCAACGCCCGTTCGGCCTATATGGCCATCGTGGCTAGCGGCTGTAATTTTATTGCTTTGATGCAGTTGAATCTTTCATATGGGGCTTGGTTGAGCGACCAATATGGCATTGGTGCCCGCGAATTGGGTTGGGTTGCGCTCTTTTTGGGATCGCTGGATCTCTGTGCCAGCGTCTCAGTCAGCCTCTTTACCGACCGGCTCGGCAAACGGCGGAGTTTGTTGATCGGGGCCACCGGGGCGTTGATGGGCTATGCCCTGTTGCCCATCTGGAATGTCGGTTTGATCGCTGCCGTGATAGGGTTAGGGATAGCACGCGGGTTTGCTGAGTTTTTTCTGGTCAGCATGATCTCGCTTTTAAGCGAGCAGGTCCCCGAGCGGCGCGCCCGCGTCATGACCTTAAACACGGCCTCAACGCAGATCAGCTTTGCGATTGCGGGCTTTGTGGGGCCCTGGCTTTATGTTCGGACCCACATCATGGGGCTTTCGATCAGTGGGGCACTCTTGTTAGCAATCGCCATCGGCTTGATTTTGTTCTGGGTACGCGAGCGGGAAGGAACCGTAGCAAAAGGCCTAACCTGATGAGTGAACATGCGGCATTACGCTTTCGATCAAATTTATATTATTACGCGGCGCTGGTCACCTCGGTTTATGATGGCGATACCTTGACGGTAGATCTGGATCTGGGCTTGGGCATCTGGCGGCATGGATTGGCGATTCGCCTGTGGAAAGTTAACACGCCGGAAGTATCGGGCGCGGAACGCGACCAGGGGCTAGTCGTCCGCGACTATGTGCGCGGCTTGCTCCTCAACAAAACGGTGCTGGTCCGTACCATTCTCGACAAACGTGGTGTCGATAAAACCGAAAAATTCGGGCGGCTGCTGGGCGAGATCCTCGTGGCGGATGAGGCTGGCGGGTTGATCAATGTGAATGACCTGCTTCTTGCCCAAGGCATGGCCCGCCCCGTGACTGCGGAAGGCACGACCTTGCCGGCCCCCGATGCATCGCCGCGCGGGGTCAGCGAAGTCGCTTGCCCCTATTGCGGCGAGTTGCGGAAACTGCAAGGCGATCAACTGGCGGCTTGCCCAAATTGTTTGGATCCTGCCCGGCCCCTCACTTCGATGGGATAGTTACCCGATTCAAGCCATTCAAGGCGGCCACGCGGTAAGCCTCGGCCATGGTCGGATAGTTGAAGGTCGTGTTGACAAAATAGAGCAGCGAGTTGGCTTCTCCCTTCTGCGCCATGATCGCCTGCCCAATGTGGATGATCTCCGAAGCCTGGGCGCCAAAACAGTGAATGCCCAAGATCTGCAACGTCTCGCGATGGAAAAGGATCTTCAGCATGCCCGTGGTGCGCCCTGTGATCTGCGCCCGGGCGAGGCTGCGGAAATAGGAATGGCCGACTTCGTACGGGATCTTTTGCGCAGTGAGTTCCCGTTCGGTCGCACCCAGTGAGCTGATCTCCGGGATGGTGTAGATCCCCGTGGGGATTTGGGTGACAAGCTTGGTGTTGCATTCCCCAGTTACCAAATGGGTGGCGGCAAAGCGTCCTTGATCGTACGCTGCGCTGGCTAGGCTCGGAAAACCGATCACATCGCCCACCGCGTAGATATGCGGCAACGACGATTGATAATTGTCGTTGACCTTGATATTGTTGCGGCTATCCCGGACGACGCCGATCTCCTCCAGCCCCATCTGGTCAGAATTGCCGGTGCGTCCATTGGCCCACAGCAGATACTCGGTGCGGATCTGCTTATTTGATTTGAGATACAAGGTCACGCCAGTATCGTCTGCTTCGACCCGATCGTACTCCTCATTGTGGCGGATCAGCACGCCGTTGACGCTGAGGTGGTAGCTCAGCGCATCGATGATCTCATCATCCAAATAGCTGAGCAGGCGATCACGGGTATTGATCAAATTGACCTTGATGCGCAAGCCACGGAAGATCGACGCATATTCGCAGCCGATCACACCCGCACCATAGATAGTCAATGAGCGCGGGGAGTTGGAGAGCCGCAAGATGGTATCGCTATCCAAAATGCGTGGGTGCGAAAAATCGATGTCTGGCGGATGATAAGGGCGTGCGCCAGTTGCGATCACAAAGGCGGGGGCATTGTACCGACGTTTGGCTCCATTGGCCGAAGTGACCTCAATGGTGTGTGGATCGACAAAGCTACCCCATCCGTGTAAAATATCCACATAATTGCGTTCGTAAAAACTCGTGCGCAAATCTACTTGTTGTTTGATCACCGTTTCGGCACTTTTGAGCAAGGTTTGGTAATTCACCTCGCGGAAATTGCCATTCTCTTCCAATAATTGAATCGCATGGCGCAGTGCTTTGCTAGGGATGGTCGCTCGGTGCGTTGCATTGCCCCCAACTTGGGAAAATTCTTCGACGACGGCTACTCGCTTGCCCGCTTTGGCTAGCCCCATCGCGGCACCTTCGCCCCCTGGCCCGCTACCAATGACGATAGCATCATATTGTTCTTGCATGTTCAACCTTCACTTTCTGCGCAAGGCTGGGTGAACGATAGTTAGTAATTGTACTTACTATTCTCTGTGATGTTGTCCGCTACAATGGGGCCGACTTGAAGAAGTCACCTCGCCTTGCGAACGAGGCCAAGCACTGGCTATATCCCCACCTATAAGTTATACCTGTTCTTAAGTGTCGACGCCAATCTATAGCGTTGCTGTTTTGAAAACCATTTCCCTTCGGCTTAGGGTACAGAACTTCTGGTTTTCAAATCGGAAAGCAAGAAATACCGCACACAAGCTGCAACGGCAGATGACAGGAAGTAACCAGCTTGCAGCCACCAGCTACCCCAAGTGTGCGAACTTTATTTATTTCGCCTACCATCACAGGCGTGACATTACATTGTTGAACCCATCCCAAAATCATGAGGAGGTGCCTGTATGACCCGTCGCCGCATTGCGGTCTTGTTAGAGATCTCCGAAATCAGCCATGAAATTTTACCGGTTGTGCGCCATTTATTCACGCCAGAAAATGCTGAATTGACGCTAATCGCCGTAGCGCAGCGTAATTTATCCCCAATGGTTACTGAGGCTTATCTAACCGGCATGCCACCCTCACTTTATGCTTCCCCCATCTATACTGAAGAAGAATGGGAAGTGCATGTTGGGGGCATCCAAGAGACCATTCAATCAATCGCCCAAGCATTGCGCAGTCATGGGTTTGCTGTGCAGACTGTGTTATTGAAGGGTGAAAAGGTACAAGCGATTGTAGATTATGTTGAGAATCGCTCATTTGACTTGCTGGCGATGGCGACTTATGGCCGTAAAGGGCTGAGTCGCTTGGTCTATGGTAGTGTTGCCGAGCGTCTGTTGCGGATGGTGACCACGCCGATGTTGCTTTATCGCCATCAACCCGGTAAGGTGCTGGCTCCTGTGGCCGAGCCGCAGCAAATCGTTACTACGCCCAAGTCCGCATTCTCGGTCCTGGCAGCGACCAATGGGGGCGTCCATTTGCAAGATACGCTTTTGCTGGCCAGCAAGGTGGCACGAGCGCTCGAGGGCACGTATACCATCTTGGTAACAACCGACGACCGTGCCGGAATCGACATCGATATTGTGATGCGGGGGGTTGCTAACACGGTACGGACGGTCGAGCCCCAGCCTGTGTTGATCCCAGTTGGCGGACCGCCGCTGACCGCCATTTCGCAACAACTTGCCAAAGATCCGCCGGATCTTCTGGTCATCGGGGCTTCCTATGAGCGCCAAAGCGATAACTCCATCGCGATCAGCCAGACGACGCAACAAATTTTGGAATCCACCACCAAGTCGGTTTTGGTTGTAAAGGGGAAGGGTTCCGTGGCCCGCATGTTGGTCTGTGTAACTGACTACGCCACGCCACTGCTGGATGATGCCCTGCAATTCGCCCAAGCCTTGGATGCCCGGCTGGACGTTGCCTATGTTGCCCCGCCCAAAGCAGATACAGAAGTGCATTGGGTGGACATTACCTCACCGGAATTTGGGGCGATTTTGGAGGCCGACCGCCCGCTGGCGGGTGCTTGGCAACGCATCCAATCTCGCTTAAGTGATCGCGGCATCGCGGCTGAGGCGCTGCATCTGGGCTATGGCGAACCGGTGCCGGCCATTCTCGAATTGGCAGAGCAATTCCAATACGATGTGATTGTCACCGGCGCGCCGGGGGGCAATCAACCCTATGCGGGTAGTTTTGTTGATCAGCTGGTGCAGCGTTCGTCGCAGTCGGTCTTGGTGATTCGCGCATAACTAGCGAAAGCATGCGCAAACTGTCCGGCGTGATCAGCTGGCCTTCCGACCAATCAATAGAGCCTCTGCCAACGTAAAGGCGATGTCCCCGTCGCCGAATGGCTGAGGCTGGAGAAAATCATGTACGGCGGGCGGGGCATCGAGCAGGCGCTGCCGCAACGTGGCCAAGATCGTTTCGTCATCGGTCATCCGAGTTGCCCACTCAACGAACTCAATGCTCTTGGGCGCGCTCTCGGCCACCAGCAGCGTAAAGCCAGCCTCACTGATCGCCGTTTGCCACTCTTCTAAGCTCAAACAGCACACGTGACTGGGATCGCGTAACTTCTCGATGGCGTTGATGTACTCACCCGCGGGGCCGGCCGGCACGGTATTATCAACCAGCGCCAAAAGGCCATTGGGCTTCAAGACGCGGGCGGTTTCGCGCAGAAAGGCCGGAATATCCTCAAAATGATGGGGAGCAATGCGACAAGTGACGAGATCAAACTTGGCATCGTCAAAGGGCAAATGCTCGGCATCGGCTTCCTGCACGGTCAGGCTGCTCACACCTTTGTTTTCTGTCAACCTGGCTGTCGTCGCCAGCATCTCCGGTGTAATGTCACTGGCAATCACCTGGGCAACGTGGGGGGCAAAGGTCAAGGCCGTATGGCCTGCCCCCGTCGCCACATCCAGCACCTGCCAATTGGCTTGGGGTTGCACCAATTCGAGGAGCCGCCCCAAACTCGCCCCCTGGGCATGGACTTTGCTAACGGCGTAGGATTGGGCCGCCGCGCCGAATTTCTCTTTTACCAAAGCTTTGCTCATGCAGCGCTCCAGACAGAACTTACAATGGACGCAGCCCGCGGATGAACGCGGCTGCGCCGAACAGAAACTTTAGGCTTGGAAGCGTTTTACGGCGTTAACCAAAGCCTCGTTATCGCCCACATTGCCGGGGAAGACCACGTAGATCAAGCCTGGCCAGCGACTTTCTGCGCCCGTTTGCCAGACGGGCACTCCCGGCAAAATCTGCCCCAAGACCGTGGCCCGGCGAACGCCCAGCCCTTGGGTAGCCGTATCACTCGAGGTGATCCCACCCTTGGCGAGAATATAGCGTGGGGCTACCTCCAGGGCTTGCACAATCGCCACGAGACTAGCCGAGATGCGCTGGCCAATCGCCAAACTCGCTTCGGCACCATTGCCGGTCACCAAGGCGCGGCTGGTGTAGATCACCGCGGTCTGTTCGGCACGCAGGGCCGTTTCAACCAGCTGCGCAACGCGTTCAATCTCGCCGACCTGCGTCACATCATCCAGGAGCGCTGCCACATTCACTTCTGCGCTGACAATCTCCGGCATGGCCAACAGCGGACCGAGTTGACTGCTGGTCTTAGGCACATAGGAGCCCACCACCACGAGGCCGCCACCGGTGCGGTTGCCAGTCAATTCTGCGCTGGTGAGCAGCGGTCGTGGCGTAATTCCGGCGCGCACTTGCACAAAGGATGCCGCCGTGCGGTAGAGAAAGGTTTTGTCCTGCGCTTCGGCCTCCAATAGCCCCAAGACGAAGATTTGCAGGTCGCGCATGGAGACACAATTCACCACGCAGGCTTGGTTATTCTGGAGCGCACACAGTTTCTGCGCCACCACCGCCGGCCCACCTTGGCGGATGTCGGCCAGCGAAATTGAAGCTACCCGAGCCGCCGGATGGGCACCGCCGCTCTTTTCCGCCACCCACTCGCGCAGGTTGGAGGATCGGTAGCCAAAGGCCGCATCTTGGGCAAAGGGCGTTTCCGCCGCGGGAATCAACTGATCGCCTTCGGCCACATAATGCACATCGTCGATGGTGAAGCGCCCGCCTTCCAGGAAAAAGGGGATGAGCAGGGTGCCATCGACTTGCATACCGAGCGCCGCAGCTAGGGCATCGGTCTCGCCAGGATAGTGGCCGCGCAAGGTGGAATCGCTACGGCTGACCACCGCAAAGGGACGGCCCGTTTGCTGAGAAGCCGCCAGCAGATTGCGGCCAATCTCGGCGTTGAGGGCCTGCGCCGCAGGCAGTGGCAAACTGCGCGAGTTAGTCAGAATGTAAAAACAGGGATCGGGCTGGGCTAACTCCGCGGCCAGCGCATCCACCGACCATTCCGTGAGCACGGTCACTTGATGTACGGTCTGGGTCCCCGTGGGGTCGTCATCGAGCACGACAATCTTGCGGCCACTGGCGGCTACCTGTTGTTGGATCTCCGGCAGCCGATCGGTCGGCCATTCGGGCGGAAGTTGCTGAAAAATTGCTGCTTTTTGCATGGCGGGCATGGTTAACTCGGGTGATTTGGTGAATGGGTTGGCACAATGGGTATCGATACCCATCCATGGCTGCGAGAGTGCCCCATTTGGTACGTTCAATCCTAGGTCGCAGCGTTGATGGGCAAACGAAGAAGCGCTCCGGAAGCGCGTTGCGCCGCCCGCAGTTGGGGTGCTTTGCAAAGCGCGGCGCAGAATTTCCGGACGAAGCTAAGTCTATCATTGCTTGAGAGCCTTGCCAATCTGCCCGTGGCGGATCTGCGCTATGCAGAAACCTGGGTGATGACAGGCTCGAATTCACGCAAGGTCTCTAGGCTGATGTGGCAAAAGATGCGGTGGCCGTTGCCATTGTCGCGCCACGGCGGCAAGGTCGTCTCGCAAATTTTGCCGCCATCGGGGAGGAGTTGACGCCGGGGGCAACGGGTATGGAAACGGCAACCACTCGGCGGGTCGATCGCACTGGGAACGCTGCCCTCCAAGCGGATCCGTTGTTGCTTGGCCGTCGGATCGGGGATGGGCACAGCTGAGAGCAGCGCCTCGGTGTAGGGATGATAGGGTGGCGCATAGATCGCATCGGCCGGGCCAATTTCCATGATCTGCCCGAGATACATCACCGCGATGCTGTCGCAAAAATAGCGCACTACACTCAGATCGTGGGCGATGAAGAGCAAGGTGGTGTTGTATTCCTGCTGGATTTCGAGCAGCAAATTCAGGATAGCCGCCTGTACCGAGACATCAAGCGCGCTGACTGGCTCGTCACACAGGACCAGATCGGGGCGGCTGGCCAGAGCGCGAGCAATGCCGACTCGCTGCTTTTCCCCACCACTCAACTGGCGCGGCAACCGATCGTAATAGGTCTCGTTCAGGCGGACTGCATGCAGTAGCTTGATTACTTCGTTCCGGATCTGGTCGCTGGGCACGGTGCGGAAGCGCTCCATCGGGCGGCTGATCTGCTGGCCGACGGTGTAAGCCGGGTTCATGGTAGAGTCGGGATTCTGAAAGACCATCTGCAACTCTTGGATGGTGGCCACTTGCCTCTGCGAAAGGTCGCCCGTGATGTCAACGCCGAGAAATTCCATCTGGCCGGCGCTGCTGCCCTCCAGGCCAATGATGGTACGGACGAGGGTGCTCTTGCCGCAACCCGATTCACCCACAATGCCCAAGGTATGCCCGCGCGGTACCACAAAGCTGGCATCTTCCACTGCCTTGACGTAGCGTTTTTGGCCCAGACCAATCAGCGCACCGAGCGAACTATCTGCAGTTGTGTAATATTTCTTGAGCCCTTGCACCTCTAAAACGGGCTCCGTGTGATTGCCGTTGCGGATTTGGGGCGTCGGGGCATCGGCTGGTGGTTGCCAGTGCGCGGGATCGATCTCTTCGGCGAAATGGCAGCGTACCCAGGTGCCATTCGGCAGGGTACGTAATTGCGGCTGCTCTTGCCGACAGCGCTCTTGGACATAATCGCAGCGTGGGGCAAAGATGCAGCCCTCTGGGCGATTATTGGGCGGCGGCACCCGACCAGGGATTGGGTAAAGCACACTGTTGGCCTTATCGGTGCCCAGCTTGGGAACACAGCGCAGCAACCCTTGCGTGTAGGGATGTTGCGGCGCAGCAAATAACTCATCGACGGTAGCGCGCTCCACCATCTCCCCCGCATACATCACTCCAACCCGCGAGCAGACGCGGGCAATCACGCCGAGGTTGTGGCTGATAAACATGATGGCTGTATCGAACTCGCGGCGCAGCTCGGCAATCAGATCGAGCACGGCTGCTTCCACCGTCACATCGAGTGCGGTCGTCGGCTCATCCATGATCAGTAGCGCCGGGTTATTGAGCAGGGCCATGGCGATCACCACGCGTTGCTGCTGCCCACCCGAAATTTGGTGGGGATAGCGGCGCATGACGCTGGCTGGGTCGGGCATATAGACCCGCTCGAGCATCTCCAAGCAACGCTTGGTGGCCGCCTCATCGCTGAGATCTTGATGAACTTTGATGGCCTCTTTCATCTGCTCGCCGAGCAACATCGACGGGTTGAGCGCTTGCATCGGGTCTTGGTAGACCATAGCGATCTGGTCGCCGCGCAACTGGCGTAACTCTTCGCCGCTCTTGCCGACCAATTCTTGGCCCATGAACTGAATACTGCCCCGTTTGACATAGCCATTGGTGCCCAAGAAATTGACGACTGCCCAAGCAACCGTGCTTTTGCCACAGCCCGATTCGCCGACAATGCCATACGATTCGCCGCGGTTGATCTCAAACGAGGCATCTTGCACGGCTTCAATCTCGCCGCCCCGTACCTTGTAGGCGATCGCTAGATTTTCAACTTTGAGGACTGGTACTGTCATATTGATTTGCTCTATCTATTGGTGAGCATCTTTGGTTGCCGTGCCCCAATACAGATAGGCTGCGAGTTTGGGCAGCGAGTGGGCATAGCCTTCGTTGATGTCTAAGGTGTCAAATTGTTGGGCGATCAGGGAGCGGATATTGCGATTGAGATGGCAGCCATCTGCCAACAATTTCTGGATCGGTGTTAAGCGATGTTGCCAGCGCTGAATCCGGTTTTCATTGCTCAAGCCATGCTCGATGAAAAAGTAACGCCCGCCGGGCTTCAGCACACGA
>CAZMRA010000134.1:0-13266 GCA_964568485.1 uncultured Caldilineaceae bacterium
TGGGCTTAGGCATCCTCTCCGGTGTTTTGGAATTTCTGCCCGTCCTCGGCCCGCTGATCGGCACGGCGGCCGCCGTGCTGGTTGCCCTCTTCCAACCGGACAATTATCTCGGCATTCCCCCGCTCTATTTTGGCTTGACTGTGCTAGCCATCATGATCTTGATCCAGCAATTGGAGAACAATTTACTCGTACCACGCATTGTTGGCGAAGCGCTGGATCTGCATCCTCTCGTCGTGATGATCAGCGTAGTGATGGGTGCTTCGTTAGCCGGTATGCTAGGCGCCGTCTTAGCTGCGCCGGTCGCTGCCTCAATGAAACTGTTCGGAGCCTATGCTTGGCGCAAGCTGCTTGACCTTCCTCCCTTTCCCGAACCAGAACCAGCACCCAAGCCGCGGCGTGGACAACAAGGTTGGCCTGCCCGTTTCCGCCTGTGGCGATTGCAATTTAGCCAATTTGTACGTCGCCGCGCGTGATTTTCCTTTTTTTTACGATTAACAAATAGTAAGCTATAACTTCAAACATTCCAGAAGGTAGGTTTCTGTTAAGACCTACCGTTGATAGCTATCGAAATATTCCTGTGCCCTGCTGAGCGCGTTGAGCAAGCATGCACAATCATAACTACCTTTGAGGTGACTGCTATAAAAATGTATCTTTCTACTCCATAAACCCGAAAGCTAATGCAACTATGGCAAATTCATTGATTTATCCATTAACCTTTGACCCGCTCTTCAAAGATTATCCCTGGGGCGGACGAAATTTAGGCGAAAAGTTTGGCCGAGCCATCCCCGATGGGATTGTTGCTGAAAGTTGGGAGATCGCAGCTCATCCCAATGGCTCTAGCACCGTCAATCAAGGTCCGCTCGCAGGGTTGACGTTGCCCGAGGTCCAAGCCAAATTAGGGTTGGATCTGGTGGGCGAGAATAATCAAGCGGCCTTAGAACGGGGGAAATTCCCCTTATTGATTAAGCTATTAGACGCCAATCATTGGCTTTCGGTGCAAGTTCATCCCGCCGATGACTACGCCCTGGTTCACGAAAACGACTGGGGTAAGACAGAGATGTGGGTCGTACTGCATGCTGAACCAAATGCCAAATTGATCTTTGGCTTCAAGCGTGGGGTAGATCGGGATAAGTTTGCAGCGGCCATCGAGCAGGGCACTACCGAAGAGTGGTTGCATCAACTTCCTGTGAAGACAGGCGATGTTGTGTTTGTGCCTACGGGCAGCATCCATGCGCTGGGGCCGGGCATCATCATTGCGGAAATCCAGCAGAACAGTGATGTTACCTATCGAATCTACGACTGGGGTCGACCCCGCCCTATCCATGTGCAGAAGTCACTCGACGTCTTGAATTTTGACCAGATTGAGCCAGAGGCCTATCAACCTGTACCGATATTAGAAGATAACGGGCTACGCATCGAACAGATTGGAGCATGTGATTATTTCATTACAGAACGAGTAACTTTACCTACGAATAGCAGCTTCTATGGCATGTGCGACGGAACCAGCTTTGAGATCTGGGGGGTACTCAGCGGCACCGTTACCCTAAATTGGGATGGCGACCCTTTGACCCTGAAGGGGGTCCAGTGGGTGCTACTGCCCGCCACATTGGGCGATTTCGAATTCAATGCCGAGGATGAAAGTGTGTTACTACGTGTGGTGACACCCTCATCCCCCACTGATTAACACTAAAACCCATAGAAGCCTTACTAATCCACTTTACCGATTTATCAAGGAGTATTGTATGTCTATATTGTCTCAGGCCCCGGCTCGTTGGCTGATGGGTTTGTCCCTCACCCTGACTCTCATTCTGGGTCCTCAGTTGACGGTCGCCGCGGCCCCGCTGGCCACTCCCTCTGGGGCCAGCCTCGCCCAGATCTCGCGCCCCCCTCTGGGCGGAATCCTAGGTGATGTAAAAAGTGAAGAGGCAGAGGTTGAAGAGCTGCTCGAAGACGAGGTCGATGAGCTGGCGATTACCGATCTGGATAATGTGCAGCAAGCAGTTGTACAGATCGAAGCGGTCGGTACCTTTGTGGACCCCAGTGAAGGTGTGATGAGAAATGCAGCTGGGCGTGGCTCTGGCTTCATCATCGATCCCTCTGGTTTGGTTGTGACCAACAACCACGTTGTTACTGGTGCGGCATTTTTGAAGGTATATGTCGCCGGTGAAAGCCGACCCCGCAATGCTCGCGTGCTCGGTGTTTCCGAATGCTCCGACCTGGCGGTGATCGATCTGCAAGGGAGCGGCTACCCTTACCTGCAATGGTCGAATCGACCAATTCGCGTGGGCCTCGAGATCTATGCGGCTGGTTTCCCACTGGGCGATCCAGAATTTACCCTGACACGGGGTATCGTCGCCAAAGCTAACGCCGATGGCGAATCAAGCTGGGCCTCGGTTGACCACGTCATCCAGCATGACGCCTCCACGAACCCAGGCAATTCTGGCGGACCGATCATCGATGCCGATGGCGCGGTGGTCGCGATTCACTATGCCGGCAACAACCAAACTGATCAATTTTTTGCCATTGCTGCCGATGAAGCATTGCCCATTCTGGAAGAGTTACGGGCTGGGAACGACGTAGATTCGATCGGTATCAACGGCGAGGCTGTGTTCCTCAGCGAGGATGTGTCCGGCATCTGGGTCTCCTCGGTGGAATCAGGCTCCCCTGCCGACAATTTAGGGCTACGAGCGGGCGATATCCTGTTAACCATGGAAGGAGTCTCGCTGGCAACCAAAGGGACCATGACCGAATATTGCGATATTTTACGCAGCAATGGTCCCGACGATGTGATTACGATGGAAGTCTTGCGCTTGGATACGGGCGAAGTCTTGGTTGGCCAATTGAATGGCCGACCGCTCGAATTGAGCTTCTCGTTGGCTGAAGAGTTGGCCGAGGGAGAACCAAGCAGCTCGACAGGTGGATCGGTCAGCTACGATGACTATGTCACCATCACCGACGATTCGGGCATTCTCTCGCTGACGGTACCTGAAGCTTGGGATGACATCGACGGCGGTCCGTGGCTCAACAACAACAATGAAGAGCTCGGTGTGCGGATCGTGGCATCCCCAGATCTAGACTCGATGTTGAGTGGTTGGGGGACACCCGGTGTCTTCTTTGGGGCTTCTGCAGACTTGGGTAACGACCCGGTCGCGCTGCTGGATAACATCGATTACAGCCAAAGCTGCACCTATGAAGGTCGCGATGACTACCCCGAAGGCTCTTATACAGGCGTTTATGATCTGTGGAGCACCTGCGGTGATGACGAAAGCACAGCAGTTGTCGCAGCCCTTGCCCCCGCTACCGAAGATTATCTCGTGTTGCTCGAAGTCTACATCACCAGTGAGGCTGATCTGGATGCTCTCGATCAGATCCTCAAGAGTTTCTTGGTCACCTTGCCAAATTCGAGCACACCAGCCGATGATCCAACCACCACAATCGATACCAGCGACCTGCTCTACACCTATCAACTGCTCGAAGAACCGGCGCTCAGCGGCCTCTTCCCAGAAGAGTACGGCGAAGTTCTCAGCGGCGAGTGGGAAGTGGATGGCGTAGTTTATGGCACCACCTTGAGTGTGGCCCCAAGCATTGACGATTATAACAATAACTGGGATGCCCCGGGCATTTATGTGCGTACTGCCACCGATCTGACTGAAGATATCGATGTCAACGAATGGCTGGATTCTATCGATCTCTCCGACTATTGTGAGCTCGGTGATCGAGTAAAGCACAGCCACAGCGCGGGCGGCATGTCCTATAGTGGCGCCTATGACATTTGGCTCAATTGCGGAGAGACCGAAGGTGCCTTCGTTGTTCTGGTCGCGGTCTCCGAGCCAGCTGAGCAACTGATTCTGCTCAATTTCCAAGTCATCGATGATGCAGATGTCGAAGCCTTTGGCATCTTGCTCGAAAGTTTCTATGTTCCGGGCGCAACCTCGGCATCGGAAACTCTCGAATTCGACTATGTAACACTCACAGACCAGACCGAAACCATCTCATTGCGTGTACCCGCCCACTGGGAAGATACCCGCCTCGGTAACTGGACGGAAAACGACGAGGTGATGGGTGTCTCGATCAGCGCTTCACCAGATCTGACGGATTATAATGAGACCTGGACCACACCGGGCGTGTTCTTCGGGGCAACGGCCAATATGCCCGCGGGCACCACTGCGGAAGAGATGCTCAACGAGTGGGACTATTCCAGTTCCTGCGGTGGTGTAGAGCGTTTCGAACATGACGACTGGCTCTACACCGGCTTCTACGACATCTACTTCGATTGTGATGGCGATGACAACATCTTTGTGGTGATGGCCGCCCAACCCAAAGACCTTGATGGGATTTGGATGCTCATCCAAGCGTCGATCCCGGCTGGCACTTCAGTAGAGCCATTCGAACAGATTTTGGATAGCTTCTCGGTAGATCGACCAGATAATCTGCTCAACGGCCTACCGGAGCCCAGCACGGATGCAGATGCAGATACCGACGCAGGCGCCACCGTAACGGTTGTTGCCCCCACGCTAAACATCCGCAGTGGCCCAGGCACCAACTATGATCGCGTCGGTGCGCTCCGCAATGGCGATGAAATCATTGTCATTGGTCAGGTAGATAATTGTGCATGGTTGCAAGTTGTCACTGAGGACGACGAGATTGGTTGGGTCTCCGGCGGTGCGCAATACACTCGTCTCAACGGATCTTGCAGCAATGTCGAACCGGCCACTGCCCCACCGCCACCCGCCAACACTGGCAATACCGGCAACACTGGCAACCAAAGTGGCAGCAATGTGACGAGCAACCAAGGAAGCAACAACGTAGCGAGCAGCGAAGCCTGCATTCTGTTCCGCAATAACGTTGGCGCCGAACTCAATGTTACATTCACCCGCAGTAGCGATAACTGGAACCGCACCTTCAAGGTGCCCGGGAATAGCCAACAGGATGAATGCTTTGCGCCTGGCCGCTACACCTTCACCGTGGATGCACCACCACCGTGGGGTTCGTTCAATGATTCGATCGAACTCGCCGCTGGTGACTACTTCCCGTATGACATCAATCCAGGGGATTGATCCGAGCTTCTAACCACATGACCGTTTAGTTAGATGACCGTCGCTGCGTAGGCGACGGTCATTTTTTTGCATACCCCTCTTTTTTGCGATTTGCCGAAACGTCCGCCCCTGTGTACACTGCTACCATGCGGCGGATCATCCACCCAAATGGCATTATCACCTACAGCTTTGAAGCACTTGCTGATCTGCCCGTCGCGGCTCATGTCAGTACTCGTCATGGTGGCATCAGCCCGGCACCGTGGAACACGCTTAATTTCAGCATCTTCCGCGGTGACACGCCCGAACGCGTCCAGCTGAATCAACAGCGATTGGCCGAGGGGCTGGGGATTGATGTCCGAGCGATTATCCGTTGTCGGCAGACCCATAGCACCCGCGTCGCCAAAGTTGACCAAAGTAATGCTGGCCAATGGCAAGAAGATTGCGACGCACTGATCACGGATAGCATCGATCTACCATTGATGTTGGTCTTTGCCGATTGTGTGCCAATTCTCCTCTACGACCCGGTGAACCATGCACTGGGGATTGCGCACGCTGGCTGGCGCGGCACCGTCAATGGCGCGACTGGCTCGCTACTCTGGGCAATGCAAGCCGCCTATGGCAGCAACCCGGCCGACATCATCGCAGGGATTGGACCGAGTATTGGCCCGGCCAGTTATCAGGTTGGCCCTGAGGTCTACGATCTTGCGCAGGCCAAGTTGAACAACGCCGCCGCGCTCTTTAGCTATCCGGCTGGCCCCGACCAGAACCCGCATTTTGATCTTTGGCAAGCGAACGTCGAGCAATTGCTCGAAGCTGGGGTGCCAAGCTCCCAAATCGAAGTCAGCGGGATTGACACCGCACAGAACACATCGGACTTTTTTAGCCATCGTGCCGAACAAGGTCGCTGCGGACTCTTTGGTATGGTGGCCTGGCTGCAAGCACCAACCGAATCAACCCCGAAATCGCAGTAAGTCGTTCTCCGTTGCGAACATACAAGGGAATTGATTATGCCAAAGCAGATTTTGCGTAGTTGCGCACTAGCGCTTGGACTGATGATGTGCTTGCTAATTGGCTTGCACCTCGATAGCGCGCCCGTGGCAGGCCGCACGATCCCGCCCGTGGCCCCAACGTTGCGCAATGCCGATTTTGAATGTGCAGTCGGATTTGATACGGTCACCAACCCTGCGGGAGAGCAAATCCGCACTCCGGCGGGCTGGCAGGTTGTTTTCATCGCGGGTGCCCCGGAAACCAACAGCACTCGCCGAGAAGTGACCCGCAATTGCGATCAAAGCAACAGCCAACACATCGAAAAGATCAGCCAACTCGACAGTTGGATCATCAAAGCACAACATATTGAGTCGACAGCCCAACCTGGCAAACCGTTTGATTTGGCCTTCTACCAACAAGTTAGTGCGACGGTGGGCGGGGCTTACAGCCTCAGTGGCTGGATGGTCAGTCTCTGCGGTGGCAGCACCACGCCGAACGATTGCCCTAACGGCTATTATATGGCGAAACGGTTGGGCATCGACCCCACGGGTGGGACCGATCCACTGGCCGAGAGCGTAATTTGGGCCGAAGATCGGCGCAATTTTGTCGAAAATGGGCAACGCGTCGGCTGGACCAACATCTCGCTGGTAGCGATGGCCCAAGCACCAACCATCACCGTTTTCGCCCGCGTGGAGAGCCCTTTCCAATGGCATGGCAATCACGCCTTTGTCGATGCCTTGAGCCTCGTCCGGGCCCCAGCCGCCACTTTCCAAATCCCCGCCCAAGTGGTGGGCCCAACCGCAACCATCACCTGGATGGCCACGCAAAGTCCGGATGTGGCAGCCATCCCCAGTGGGAATTTTAAGGTCTATGTCGATATCCAATACCGCGTCGAGCCCACCGAGCCTTGGCGCGATTGGGTCACCGGGCATCTGGGGTCCGGTAGCCAAACCTTCACCGCCACCTGTCTAAATACGCCCTACGCTTTTCGATTGCGCGCCCGAGCTGAGCAGCCCGAAAATGAACCCGGCTCCTTCCCGACACAGCGTTATCCCGGCATTTGGAGCGAACCCGTCTTTGTAAACTTTCAAGCCGAAGCTGGCCCCCCGCCGCAACCGATCACAAACGATTTTCTGCAATACCTACCCCTAATTGGCGTATACCGCCAGTGCTAACACCCGTTTGTGGGTGGTTGCGACAACCCATCGCGCGATAATCCGCAGCAAGCTATGCGGATTTTACGGATAGACATTTGTCCTGGCAATGCGTTCGTAGTGGCCTGGCTTGGCCAGGGTATCGATGGAGTGTCCCATGTTTCGCTCTGGAATCTGCTTGTTCTTGCTTGCCTTGCTGAGTGCGAGTATCGCCCTGGCTGGGATTCCGCCCGCCTATGCCCAAACGTTACCGCCCGCCGAACCAACCCCATCCCCCACGCCGTTGCCCACAGAACCGGATGAACCTGAAGAAGAAGAGCTCCTGGGTGATTATGTGCCGGGGCAATTGCTGATCCGCTTCAAACCAGGCGTGAGCCGTGAGCAGATTTCAGATTTTTACGCCGAATATGGGCTGACGGAGCGCGACAACCTCGACCGCGACCCTAATGATGAGGACGAAGAACTGAAATTGGCCGCGGTGCAACTCTCGATCAACGCCCAGTTGATCCGGCTGCTCGAGGCGGATGAGCGGGTGCTCTATGCTGAGCCAAACTACTTGCTGCACTTGGATACCACGCCCAACGACCCCGACTATGGGCGGTTGTGGGGGCTGAACAATACCGGCCAAACTGGTGGCAGCACCAATGCGGACATTGATGGTCCCGAAACATGGGCAGTTAACACCGGGTCGCGCAATGTGATCGTCGCCGTGATCGACACCGGGGTTGACTATCGCCATGAGGATTTGGCGGCCAATATGTGGAAAAATCCCGGCGAATGTCCCAACGCAGTCTGCACGGCCAATGGCATCGATGACGATAACAACGGCTACATTGACGACTTCCACGGCATCAATGCGGTTAACAACACCGGCGATCCGATGGATGATTTCGGGCACGGCACCCATGTCGCTGGCACCATCGGCGCGGTCGGCAATAATGGCATTGGTGTGGTAGGCGTCAATTGGAATGTGCAGATCGTCGCCTGCAAGTTTCTCAGCGCCAGTGGCAGCGGAACGGTCGCCGCGGCGGTCAAGTGCTTCCAATATGTGCATCACCTGAAGAATGAACAAAAGCAAAATATCGTCCTCACCAACAACAGTTGGGGCGGCGCCGTTACCTCCGAAGCGCTGCGCGACGCCATGGCCGGGCCGGGGCAACCATTGCACATTTGCGCAGCGGGCAATTCCAACAGCAGCAATCCGCACTTCCCGGCAGCCTACGACTTGCCGAATATCATCTCCGTCGCCGCGACGGACCACAACGATCAATATGCCAGCTTCTCCAATCACGGCGCAGAGTGGGTCGATCTCGCTGCGCCCGGGGTCGATATTCTCTCAACCGTGCCCAAGGCCACCTGTCCACTCTGTTCGCCAACTGGCTACGACACGGCCAGCGGCACATCCATGGCCACGCCGCATGTGGCTGGCAGCGCGGCCTTACTCTATGCCCAGTTCCCAACCCTCACGCAAGAACAGGTACGCCAACGGCTACTAGCTGCCATTGATCCTTTGACCGACCGCAGCAAGTTGACCTTGACCAATGGTCGGCTCAATTTGTTCAATGCCTTTGATGATGATCTCACCCCGCCCGCCGCGGTGAACGATCTGCGCGTGGCAGGGCTGTTGTTGACCAAGATCCAGCTCGCCTGGACGGCCAGCGGCGACGATGATCGCCGTGGCGTGGCAAACGCCTATGATCTGCGCTACGCTACCACGCCCCTTTCCGCCGCCAATTGGGATCAAGCCACGCCTGTGGAAGGGGCACCGAGTCCACAACCCGCAGGCAGCACCGAACAATTTATGGTGGGCGGTTTGGAACCCGACACCACCTACTATTTCGGCTTAAAAGTACTCGACAACGTGGGGAATGCCTCCGATATCTCGAATGTGGTAGTGGCCAAAACCAGCAAAGGCACGATCGTCTTTGCCGATGACATGGAAAGCGGGACCGACAAGTGGACGCTAAGCAGCACCGATACGTTGTGGCATCTGTCGAACTTACGCTCCAACAGTCCGGTGACGGCCTGGTATTATGGCCAAGAGCAAGGCCGCAATTACGACACGGGCAACACCAATTCCGGCTGGATCAGCACCGCGCCGATCGACGTGACTGGCGCGGATGATGCTCGCCTTACCTTCTACGAATGGAGCCAAGTTCAGACATCAGCTCGCCTCGACCGCACACAGGTGCAAATCTCCAGCAACGGTCAAAGCTGGCAAACCGTCTTTGAGTCGCACGGCACGGAAAATACTTGGGTCCAGCGCACGGTCGATCTCTCATCCTACCTAACCAACACAAACTCAATCCAAATTCGCTTCTGGTTCGACACCGTCGATGATACAGCCAATAATTTCGAAGGCTGGTATATCGACGATGTGGAGATCCGCACGGCCGCGCTGGAATCGCCGGGTGAGCAGCGGCCATCCGCCAATTTGGTGATGCACGCCAGCAACCTGCTCTTCAATCCGCCCAATCCGCAGGTTGGGGATCAAGTCACGCTGCATGCCACGGTGCTCAACAATGGCACCAGCGACGCCAATGAGGTGGTCGTCCAGTTTATGGAGGTGACCGACAACGGGCTCTTGCCCATCGGGCAGGGGAACCAAGCTACGCAGACCATTGCGAATATTCCCGCAGGGGGCAGCGGCATCGCCGAAGTTGTCTATACCTGGCCCGCCACAGTTGCCGAGCGCACGATCCAAGTGGTGGTGGACCCCAATAATTTTGTACCGGAATCGAACGAGACCGATAACGTGGCGCAGAAGTTGTTGACGATCCAACCGATGGCCGCGGCCAATTTGAGCATCAGGCCGGCCAATATTGGCTTCGAACCGCCCGTGCCCGACCCGGGTGAACAAGTGACACTGCGCGCCACCATCCACAACACGGGGACAGTCGAGGCTCGTTCGGTGACGGTGCAGTTCAATGACGCCACCGGAACCACCGCCCAGCCGATCGGTGAACCGCTAATCATCGACGTGATCCCGCCGGGTAGCAGCAGCGTGGTCGAAACCACCTACGACACCGCCGGTCTGGCCTTGGGTGCCCGCACCATCGAGGTGATCATCGATCTGGCCAACACCATCCCCGAAACCAATGAGCGCGACAACCGGGCCGAAAAGCCACTGCGGCTCAGCCCCACCTTGGCGCCCAACCTGAGCATTCAAGGAATCAACATCGGGTTTGATCCAGCGGCGCCTACCGCGGGACAGGTAGTCACGATCTACGCCACTGTGCTCAATGATGGCAGCGCTCCGGCCGAAGAGGTTGCGGTCCAATTCATGGAGACGATAGGCAGCAGCGCCACGCCGATTGGCCCGCAGCAAGTGCTCCCGTCGATCCCCGCCGGGGGCAGCGGCGTTGTCCAGATCACCTTCGATACCACGAATAAGATCGGCGACCGCAAGGTCGATGTCGTGGTGGACCCCAACAACTTTATCGCCGAGATCCGCGAGACCGACAACCGGGCGCAAAAGACCTTGAGCGTAACGCCATCCGCGGCGCCTAATTTGGTGGCCCTGGCCAGCAACATCAACGTCCGGCCGCTGAACCCGGTCGAAGGCGAACCAGTGACCATCTACGCTACGATCCTCAACAACGGGGTCACCTCGGCCACCGATGTCGCGGTGCAAGTTATCGATGCCACCGGCGGCGAGAACCTGCCGATTGGCGAGATCCAAATCATTCCCAGCATTCCCGCCGGAGGTAGTGGCCAAGCGTCCGTCACACTGGAGACGACTGCCCGCGTTGGGGATCGGGCGCTGCAAGTGGTTGTCGATCCGAGCAACCAGATTCGGGAATCGGACGAGACTGACAACATCGCACGCAGCGGTTTGCGGATCGCCCCGCCCGCGGCGCCCAATCTGGTGCTCCTGGCCAGCAATATCGAATTCCACCCGCCCCAACCGAATGATGGCGAAACCGTCACAATCCATGCAGTCGTGCTGAACAATGGTCCCGTGGAAGCGCGCAATGTGCTGGTCCAATTCCTCGATCTCACTAGCGGCAGCCCGGTACCGATTGCTCCCGAGCAATACATTGAGGTGATCCCGCCGGGTGGCAGTGGCAGCGCCGAAGCAATGCTGGATCTGCGCTCGAACGCCGGCCTGCCCCAACGTGACCGGCGGCTACAAGTCCTGGTCGATTCCAACAATCTCATCACCGAGACCAACGAAGGCGACAACAGCGCACTCAAAGTGTTGCCGGTCACCGCGTCACCCGCACCGAACTTGACCATGCTGGGCAGCAACATTGGCTTCAACCCGCCAAGCCCCACCATGGGCGAAACAGTCACGGTGACAGCCATCGTGCTCAACACGGGCGCGGCCGATGCCCATGACGTGGTTGTGCAGGTGGTTGATATCACTGATGGCCGGCCGCTGCCCATCGATCGCGAACAGATGATCGACTTCATCCCCGTCGGCGGCAGTGGCATGGTGCAAGTGCAGCTCGCGACCGGCGATCAGCGGGGCGACCGCCAGATTCGAGTGATTGTCGATCCCAACAATTTGATCGCCGAGACCAACGAAACCGACAACCGCAACACAGCGACGCTGACGATTCGCCGCCCGCCCACGGCCAATTTGATGATCCAGCCGAGCAATATCGGCTTCAGTCCGCCGACGCCGCGCGAAGGCGAACGTGTCACCGTGACGGCCACAATCCTCAACAATGGCTTGATCACAGCCAGCAATGTGCTGGTGCAGTTTGTGGATGTGACCGACGGCGGTTTTGAGCCCATCGGCGAAAAGCAGACAATCCCACTGATCGCCGCGGGCAGCAGCGCCACCACGTCGGTGATCTACGAGACGCAACTGCGGGCAGGCGAGCGCAAGATCCAAGTCTTGGTCGATCCACATACCACTATCCCGGAAAGCAACGAAGCGGATAATACGGCCACGCAGACTTTGATCGTGGCGCCGCCGCAAGCTGCCAATTTGGTGCTCCTCGAAGGCAATGTCGGCTTCTATCCACGCCCCGAAGGGATGCGGCCCAGCGCGGGCGAGGTGGTCAGCATCACCGCGACCATCCTCAACAATGGCTCGTTGCCCGCCCAAGGGGTGACGGTGCAATTCCTCGACATTACGACCAATGGCAGCGCGGTGCCGCTCGGCCCCATCCAGACGATCGATCTGATCGGCCCGGGTGAAAGTGCCACGGTGCGTGCGCTCTATGATACCACCGACAAGAGCGGCGACCGGCGCATCCAAGTGGTGGTCGATGGTGGCAACTTGATCCGCGAAAGCAACGAGACGGACAACGCCGTGCGCAAGACGCTCAAGGTGGCGCCGCCCGCTGCCCCGAATTTGCTGATCCAGATGGCCAACATTGGCTTTGACCCGCCGCAGCCCAACCCGGGCGATCAAGTGACGATCTACGCGACGGTGATCAACGATGGCAATGCGCCCGCCGAGGAGGTCATGGTCCAATTTGTGGATATGACCGTCACCGGCGCTTCCACTCCGATTGGCCAGCCGCAAAGCATCGCCAGCATTCCGCCCGGCAGCAGCGGCACGGTGCAGATCACCTACGACACGACCAACTTGATGGGCGACCGCAAGATTCAGGTCATTGTCGACCCGAACAACTTCATCCGCGAGATCCGCGAAACAGACAACTCGATCCAGAAGACGCTCTCGTTGGTCCCACAATCGGCGCCCAATCTGGTCATTGCCGCCAGCAACATTGGCTTTGACCCCAGCGCGCCGGTCGATGGTGAGACAGTCACAGTGTTGGCTACCATCGTCAACGATGGCAATGCGCCAGCCAGTAATGTGCTGGTGCAGTTTGTGGATGCCACGACCACGCCTGCACAGCCGATCGGCGAACCGCAGACCATCGATACAATTCCGGTCGGGGGCAGCGGCGTTGCTCAGGTCCGTTATGAAACCGCGGGCATCGACACCAGCACGCGGGCGCGGCGCATACAGGTGGTGGTCGATGCCAACAATTTCATCGCCGAAACGCGGGAGACCGACAACACCGCCACCCGCGTCTTGACGCTGCACGCCTCGCCAGCACCCAATCTGGTGGCATTGGCCGAGAACATCGGCTTCAATCCACCCAACCCGGTCGCGGGCGAGCAAG
>CAZMRA010000135.1:0-13257 GCA_964568485.1 uncultured Caldilineaceae bacterium
AAGGAGACGCCTTCCCGCTAGGCCACGGGCCCCTGCCTTTACCTTCAAGGTGCCGACGAGAGGACTCGAACCTCCACACCTCGCGGTAATAGATCCTAAGTCTATCGCGTCTGCCATTCCGCCACGTCGGCGCCAACGACTGGCAAGTATAACCGAACGTGAGCAAAATTGCAAATTTGAAACAAATTCGGTACCCCCGATTCTGTATTACGCCGTCATCTGTCTCAAGGTTCAATCGCCCCAAAGAGCGATTGACTTGGCGGCTTGTGGCTTGCAAGTTGTTAACTCACCTTACCCGCACCGCTGCGACGAGATTATACCGCCGTGGTTGCCCACCTTAGCATAACCCACTCGCCTTGCTTTCAGTTGCACGCTCGCCCAGCCAACCCTATTACTAGAATTGCTGGTAGGCTCTTACCCTACCGTTTCAGCCCTTACCCTTGGGCTTCCCAAGGGCGGGTTTATTTTCTGTTGCGGTTGTAGTCGAGTATTACTACTCGCCCTCACTTACTGTTTCGTGAGGCAACTTGGACAGCTTGCAGAACAAGCTGCCAGAAAGTCGGGAAGTTCCTCTACAAGAGCCACAATATTGCTGACTGACAACAACTTAGTGCTCTTGCAGCGACGGCTCGAATTTGTCCTTTATTGAACTTTTTAAGCTACTCATCAGGCAGTGACTTGATATGTCACCAACGCACTGACACTTATATTGTAATATGCGGCGAGAAACTTGTCAAGTTGAAGGGCTTTCGAGTGCAAGCTCAGGCTGCCTCGGTCCTTCCACCCAGACTTGCCCATCCACCCAGTTTTCCGCCTTCCAGATGGGCACGATCGCCTTGAGGCGTTCGATCGCATATTGGCAAGCTTCAAAGCAGCCATCATGACGATGAGGGCTGGCTACGGCAATTACTACACTCGGTTGACCAATCTCTAAACGCCCGATGCGGTGTAAAATGCTGACAGCAGCCACTTTAGGCCACTGCTTTTGAATCTCCTCACCGATTTGCGCCAGCATGGGCTCAGCCATCTCAATATAAGCTTCATAATCGAGAAAAGCAGTCCCCCGCACGCCGGCCTCGGTGGCAGTTTCCCCACGGACAACACCAGCAAAAGTCACAATCGCACCACAATCAGGCCGACTGACCCGGGCAACAACATCATCAAGCGAAAGCGGTTGCTCGGTTATTTCGAAGCACTTTTTGGCTTCCATAGGGCTATCCTCAACTATCCATCAAACTTACGTAGACTATGAGTAAATCTACTAAGGCCGAAACCAAGTCACACTGGAAATGCAACTGTTCAAAGTTGGAAACTTACTTGATTGCTAGCTTGAAACTCTGCACCAGCTTAGCGAGATTGCTACTGGCCTCAGATCCCCTAACATTTGGTAGATGCTGCGTCGATTAAGCCCCACCCGAGACTGGTGGAAAAAAGGCAACTTCATCCCCATCCGCCAACGGATGATCCGGTTTGGCATAATCCAGATTGACAGCCGCATACAAGGTGCGCCCCTGTAACAACAGATTGGGCTCCTGGCTCTCCAACTGCACTACTAGATCCGCCACAGTTGTCCCCGGGGCGACCTCAAATTCTTTTGCTTTCCAACCAGCTTGCTGCCGCAAGGTAGCAAATAGTCGTACAGTAATTTTCATACGGTCTGCCCTTTGCTCCCAAAGCTTCCACTCATGTGGCGGGTTCTACCTTTTCGGGCCGACTCCAATCGCCCGATTTGCCGCCCCGTTTTTCCAAAAGAGAGACATTATTAATTACCATGGCCTTGTCGATCGCCTTAGCCATATCATACAGCGTGAGCGCGGCCACACTCGCCGCCGTGAGCGCTTCCATTTCAACCCCGGTCTGCCCCTGACAGCGTACCGTAGCAATGATGATCACCTTGTGGGCCGCTTCATCGAGGGTAAACTCAACGGTTACTTTGCTCAGCAAGAGCGGATGACACAAGGGAATCAGCTCTGAGGTGCGTTTGGCAGCCATGATGCCAGCAATACGCGCAACCGCCAAGACATCCCCTTTAGGCAAGGCATCTTGTTGAATGGCCTGCAAAGTCTCCGGAGCCATGATCACTTCCGCCTGCGCAATCGCGGTGCGGGTCGTTATGGCTTTGTCGCCAACATCCACCATGGTGGCGTGGCCTTGTTCATCGAGATGGGTCAATCGGCTCATAGATCATATTCCATCTTCAGGAGGTTAAGTCACGCCAGAAACGTGGCCACACAAGTGCTTACCCAATTTTCCGTAAGGCTAAACATGTTCCCCAATCCACAACGCGGTGACCACGCTCCCCGTGGGCAACTCGCCTTTCCTCTGCGGCAAAACCAACAGCGCATTGGCCGTCCGCATACTCAACAAGCGGCTGCTGGCTTGGCTGCCGGTGCTGGTGGCCAAGTATCCCCCGGCGCCGCCATGCAAGGAAGCATCCCACTGCAGCGTCGCCCGGTGATATTCAGGCCGATAGTCATCCAGCGGCAAGGGCTGCGCCAGTACAGCCTGTACCTGTCGCAAGTGGGGATTGGGCCAACCAGCCAGTTGACGGATAGCCGGCACGGTCAACAAATAAAAGGTTACTAGGCTGCTCACCGGATTGCCGGGCAACCCAAAGATCATCACCTGCCGGGGCGTTCCATTCGCTGTGGATGCACGCTCGACAGTGGCGAAGGTTACTGGTTTCCCCGGCTTCATGCGGATGCGGCCAAAATGGACTTGGCCACGCCGTTCCAAGATCGGCTTTACGAGATCCAAATCCCCCATGGAGACGCCGCCAGTGGTGAGCAAGATATCCGCTTGTTCAATGCCAGCTTGGATGCGTGCGCTGATATCCGCTTGCTCGTCGCGGGCGATGCCCAAATCTACGGGAATCCCGCCCGCAGCTCGGATCGCGGCCCAGAGGGTGGCGCGGTTGCTATCCCGAATCTGGCCCGGCCCCGGGGCTTGATCGACCTCGACCAATTCGTCGCCCGTCGAAAGAACGGCTACCTTGGGACGCGGGTAGAGCATCACCTGTGCCGCGCCCACCGTTGCCAAAAGGCCAACCTCGGCTGGCCCCAGCAAGCTGCCAGCGGGCAAAACTTCTTCACCGGCGACCACATCTGTACCCACTGGTCGCAAATCGGCACCGGTACGCACTACCTGCTTGATACGTACTCGACGTTGCCCATTGTCGCTCGATAGCAATTCAGTCTCTTCGACCATCACTACCGCGTCGGCGCCGGCGGGCAGTGGGGCCCCGGTCGTGATATAGGCAACGGTCCCTGGTGTCACCGTAAACGGCGCCACACGCCCAGCGGTTGCCTCGCCAATCACCGGATAGTCGCCCGGGCCATCGGCCGCGATGACTGCATAGCCATCTTTGGTCGAAGCAGGGAACGGCGGTAGCGGCTCTTTGGCATAGACTGGTTCTGCCAAGATCAAACCCTGCGCATCCGCCAAGGCAACCTGTTGCGCAGGCAGCGGCACGGCTTGCGCCAAAACAATCTCCAGCGCTTCGGCAACGGAAATCATAGCATAGGGAGACTCACTCATAACATCCTCGACTACTCAGCGTGCACTCAAATTATCGGGTGTGATGGCTAATCGGCTAGCTCTCGTCCGCCACGCAAATTAATTCCACTTCGTTCCCATCCGGATCATCAATATACATTGTGCGGCTGGCCAGAACCGGATGTTTGCCATCGCGTGGCGTAAAACCAGCAGCCACCAAGGCGGCGTATTGGCGATCAAACGCCTCGGGCTGCACCGTAAATGCCAAATGATGTAGCTGATAGCCACTCGGCAACGCTTGGACTTCCGGGGGTTTGGGCACCAACACGAGCATCTGCGGGATGCCACCCGCGCCATCAGCCACCTTGAGAAAAATATTTCGCAAGGTCGGCGGCGAGATCACAGTGAACCCGAGCAGATCTCGATAAAACTGCAAAGCACGCGGTTGATCCGCTGTCCACAATACAATTTCGGCAATGCCAACAATATTTGTCATTTCGGTTCCTTCTGGTCTGTGCACGATTCTATTATACCCGATTTGGCAGCATTTGCCGAGATCAGGACGTCCGTTCGCTGGCACTATGCTAAAGTTGGCAATTCTTGCCTTCTGCATTCTCTAATCACAGCTTAGCCCACTTTACGTCGACTCGACAAGTCGTTACAATGGTTGATATGCCTGGAGTCAAATCACAATTGCCGAACACTCGATTGGTGCGCGTCGCTGATCAAGATGCCCCCGCTGCTAAGGTAGTAGCCGAGGCCATCACCCGTCAATGGAGTCACTGTCAGATCGGGCGCTCACCTAGCCCTGTTGATTACGACTACACGCAAATCGATCCCACACTGCAGCAGAGTCCGGGAGGGCCACCGACAGATTTTGGTCAATTGCAAGGTGGACTAAGCTATGCTGGGCTCACGCCGCAGCAGCGGAACGGGTTCCTGAAGTGGAGCGAGGATCCGACGACACCTGCGCCGTTGGCCTTTCAACAACTCTATCTGGCCCACTTAGAGGTCAATCTGCTGGAAGGTGGACAACGAGCTACGGCTAGCCGACAAGCCTTGCTTGCCCTGGCCGAGACACGAGCTTGGCAAGGCCACGAAGGCTTAACCCGTACCGCTTGGCTGGCCTGTTGGCTGGCCCAAGATGGGGAAGGGTTGGCAAATTGGCCGGATCTGGCAGCGCTGCCTCCCGCGCAGATTGGCAAATTTTTGGGCAACCAAGCACTCTTGGGCACGCCGCTCCAGCCGCGGCAGTGGGCAAGCTTGATCGATGTTTGGCAATTAGGCCAGGAACGCTCACTGAATGAACTGACGATCCTGTTGCGATCACTCACCACCAATTTGGGGGGCGATCCATTGGCGGTGGCCCTTAGCCAGCTGAGCGAGCAGGCACAGCAGCCTCAACCTTGGCGCACCTTTCACCGCGATCTTCGCTTGGCCTGGTGCCAACCTGATCTGCGTTCCACCCTGACGCCGTTGTTGAGTGAAGCGCTTCAGGCGGAGGTCAGCAGCGAAGTTTTGGATCCCGACGAAGCAGCGCCGGAAGAAGCTGTGCCAACGCAGCATGAACGCAACTGGCATGTGATCTTGGAGTTTGGCCACAGCCGCTCGGATCTCTTTCATTTCGCCCTGATCTTGGCCCAGCGCCAGCCGGGCTTTAGCCAATTGCTCGACGAGGATCGCAAAGTGGTCTATCGAGTGATCTTTCGCAAGCAGGAGATGCGTCAATTTTGGCGCTTGTGGGATTACGTGCAGAGTTGGGCGGCGACGCGCGTTTATGTCAATGGTGTGGAGTTGGAAAAATGGAAAGTCTACCCCTACTCCCAATTTATGCGCTAAGCGCACGCAACAAGCATGAACGATATTCTTGACATCTATATCCGGGCGCGCTATCCATTATTGTGGATTGTCACACCCGAAGAAGAGCGAGCCCTAGCCGAAATTGATCAGCTTGCTCAAAGTCAACGCAAACGGCTACTGATTTGGAGTGCCACCACTGGTCTGTTGAATCCGGCATTGCCTGGGCGCACCGATCCCGGCAAACGGGATCCGCTGGCCCTGCTGACGACGATCCTGGAAGAAAGTGACCCGTGTATTTGGGTCTTGCGTGATTTTCATCCTTACCTGCGCGACCCCAACGTGGTCCGGCGGCTGCGTGAAGTGGCCTTTGGGTTGCGCGCCAGCAATAAGACTGTTCTGCTGCTGGGTCCTGTCTTGAAGATCCCCAGCGAGTTGGAGAAAGAAGTCACGGTTGTTGATTTTGAACTACCCAATGCCGATCAGTTGCAAGCGGCCTTAGATGGCATTATCGAAAGTGCGCAACGCAACGGCAAGATCGAGATTGCGCTCGACAAACGCCAGCGGGGGCGGTTGATCCAAGCCTGTTTGGGGTTGACCGAAAACGAAGCCAAAGATGCCATTGCCAAGGCGATCATCCAAGCGGGCGGGCGACTGGGCGGAGAAGCGATCGAAGCGGTCACCGCCGAGAAGCAGCAGATCATCCGCAAGAGTGGCTTGCTTGAATTTTATGCCAGCGACGAAGTGCTGACGAATGTGGGCGGCTTAGAAACGCTCAAAAATTGGCTGCGCAAACGGGTGCGCGCCTTTAGTGAAGAGGCTCGCTCCTTTGGCTTGCCCGAACCCAAAGGCATTCTGTTGGTGGGTGTACAAGGGTGCGGCAAGTCGCTAGTTGCGAAATCGGTGGCGAACTCGTGGCGGCTACCGCTCTTACGCTTGGATGTAGGTCGACTTTTTGCCTCGCTGGTTGGCTCCAGTGAAGAGAACTTGCGTAATGCCATCAAAGTCGCCGAGAGCATTGCACCTGTGGTACTCTGGGTGGACGAGATCGAAAAGGGTTTTTCCGGTGTCGGTTCGAGCAATATGAGCGATGCAGGCACGGCCGCGCGCGTCTTTGGCAGCTTTATCACCTGGTTGCAGGAAAAACAAAAACCGGTGTTTGTGATTGCCACGGCCAACGATGTCAGCGGCTTACCACCGGAACTAGTACGCAAAGGGCGTTTCGACGAGATCTTCTTTGTCGACTTACCCGATGCTATAGAGCGAGCGCAGATCTGGCAGATCCACCTGAGCAAGCGCAATCGCGACCCGGCCCAGTTCGATCTGAATACCCTAGCTATGGCCTCGGATGGACTATCGGGTGCCGAGATTGAGCAGGCTGTGATCGCGGGACTCTACGAGGCCTTTGACAAGAATCGCCCTTTGGGGATGAGTGATCTGCTGGAAGTCTTGCAAGAGACCGTTCCCCTCAGCCAAATGATGGCCGAGGAGATTGATGGGTTGCGACAATGGGCTCGGCAACGGGCACGTCAGGCGTCATAAGGCCAATAAAGTCCGGAATGGCTGTTGGTGTTACACGGTAAATATGAGCATGAGCCAAGAGCGTTTTGAATGGCTGGAGATCGCGGACGATCTCGACAAGCCAAAATCAAAGAAAAATAACCAAAAAGCGCCGGAAACTGTACTTGGCAAGCGTTGCCCGCAATGTGGCTGGCTCGACGAAGAGACTGCGACCATCTGTTTTCGCTGTGGTTATCGTTATCATTATGATCATAACATGGCGGCCCGCATTGCCGAGTTGGGGGTCACCCTGCCGCCGCGCCTGATCGAAACACCGCAGCCACTGGAGAATTTCTTCCGCACCCATGGCCGCATTCGTCCGCCGGAGCCATTAGCGCTCTTTCAGTTGCGGCGCCAAGCCGAGCACTTGCGGCTGAGTCGCGGCTTTGATGAGTTGATCTGTTTAGAAGCGATCCAAGTAGAACATTACGAGCATCAGATCGAAGCTGCACTGACTGCCCTGCGCGATATGCGCGGGCGGGTGTTGCTGGCCGATGAAGTGGGGCTCGGCAAGACCATCGAAGCCGGCATCATCATGAAGGAACTGATCCAGCGGGGATTGGTGCGCTCCGTGCTGGTTCTCACCCCTGCCTCGCTCACCGAACAGTGGCGCGAAGAATTGAACAATAAGTTTCACGAAGCGTTTACCGTCATGGCAACGCCGGCGCAGTGGCAAGCCGTTGCCGACCAGCCCGACGGCCGCTGGATAGTCAGCATGGATCGGGCGAAGCTCAAGGGACACAGCGAGCAGATTTTAGCGCGTGAGTATGATCTGCTGATCGTGGATGAAGCCCACAAGCTCAAGAATCGCAGCACCTTGCTCTGGAAGTTTGTCAACCAGATCCGCAAGCGCTATGTCTTGTTGCTAACCGCTACGCCAGTACAGAACGACCTGATGGAGCTGTATAGCTTGATCACGATCCTGGCACCTGGCCAACTGGGGACGGTGCGCGCCTTCCGCAATCACTTTCTTGAACAGGCCGACGTTCGCCAGCCCAAAAACACGCGTTCATTGCGCCGCCTGCTCAACGATGTAATGATCCGCAACCGCCGCAGCAAAGTCGATGTCAAATTTCCCAAACGCAAGGCAGCCATCTACCACTTGACCTTGAGCGAAGCCGAATGGTTGCTCTACAGCGACGTCACTGATTACATTCGGCGGCGCTTTCGCAGCATCGACAGCAACAAACATTTGCGGTTGACCCTGGTCACCTTACAGAAAGAGCTGAGCAGCAGTCCGCAAGCGGTGGCCGCCACCTTGCGCAAAATGATTGCGGATCGTGAACATACCGACCAGACACGTGCTGAGCTACAGCGCTTTTTGGCCATCGCCGAATCCATTCCCGTGGGGCGCAAACTGCTCGCCGTCGAAGAGATTTTGCAGCGCTACCCAGGTAAATTCCTCATCTTCACCGAATATCGCGAAACACTGGAGGCGATTGTCCAACGGCTGCAAAGCGTGGGGATTGGCGTGGTCGGTTTTCACGGGGGGATGAACATCGACCAGAAAGAGGCAGCAGTGGCCGCCTTCCGTGGCCAGGGCAGAGCCGACGATCCCATCCGCGTGATGGTGAGTACAGAGAGCGGTGCGGAGGGGCGCAATTTACAATTCTGCCACCAGTTGATCAACTACGATCTGCCTTGGAATCCGATGCGCATCGAGCAGCGGATTGGGCGCTTGCATCGCCTGGGCCAAGAGCACGATGTAACCATCTTCAACTTGAGCTGCAACGAGACCATCGAAGCGCATATCATCGAATTGCTGGCCCGCAAGATCCGTATGTTTGAGCTGGTCATTGGCGAACTTGACTTAATCCTCGGTCAGTTGGATGGGACCAAATCGTTCGAGGAGATGTTGCGTGCAGCCTGGGAAGCCAGCGCCAGCGAACACGAACTCGGCGAACGCATCCGCGCCCTGGGGGATATGCTCACTTCAGCGTACAACCGTTATACCGGGATTCGGAACGTCAATCAGACACTGGATGACGCCCTCGCCGACTAGCAGCTGGACCAGCCGCTCACCAATTTTCATGACGCCGAACAATCACTCACGCCACAGGGAGCAGACAAGATGAGCATCTACGAAACAATCAAACAAGAGGCCGAACAGCTTTTTCCACAACTGATCACTTGGCGGCGCGATTTTCATCAACACCCGGAACTGGGCTTTCAGGAATTCCGCACCGCGGGCATTGTGGCGGATCATCTGCGGGGATTGGGGCTGGAAGTCAGCACCGGGATCGGCAAAACCGGTGTTGTTGCAGTGGTCGAAGGCTCGAACGTACCAGTGGATGCCCCCACCATCCTGTTGCGATTCGACATGGACGCGTTGCCAATCCACGAGCAGACCGGGCTACCCTTTGCCTCGCAATCCCCCGGGGTGATGCATGCTTGTGCGCACGATGGCCATACGGCGATTGGCATGGGCGTCGCCCAATTACTCACGCAGCACCGGGAGCAGTTGCCGGGCCGAGTGATGCTGGTCTTTCAACCGGCGGAGGAGACCACACAAGGGGCCCAAGCCATGCTCGCTGACGGCGTTCTCGATACGCTGCGCCCGCGCGCTGCCTTTGGGCTGCATCTGTGGAGCCGCTTGCCCTTGAATCAGGTGATCGTGCAGCCGGGGCCGTTATGGGCCAGCACCGGTCGCTTTGTGATCACCGTCCATGGACAAGGCGGGCACGGCGCCATGCCCCACGAAACCATCGATGCCACCGTAATTGCCAGCCATATTGTGGTGGCGCTGCAAAGCATTGTGGCGCGCAACGTGGACCCAGCTGAGACCGCGGTCGTAACCGTCGGGGTTTTGCAAAGCGGCGAAGCTTGGAATATTGTCTCGGCGCAAGCCAAGTTGGAGGGCACCATCCGCAGCTTCAACAACAAGGTGCATACCCTCTTGATTGAGCGGATCCGCGCGCTGGCCGAAAATATCTGCATTGGATATGGAGCCACTTGTACAGTCGAACTGCTCGGTCAAATTCCAGCCACGGTCAATTCGGAAGCTGGGGCGCACTTGATGCAAAGCGTGGCCGAGGCCGTGGTCGGCCCCGAACAAGTGGCGCAGATCCCGCCCATGATGGTTGGCGAGGATATGGCCGAATTTCTGGAGCGAGCGCCGGGCTGTTATGTCTTGGTTGGCGCTTCCGACCCGAGTGGCCCACTGCATAGCCCCCATCACAACCCGACTTTTGATTTTGATGAACGCACCCTGCCAGTTGGCGTCGCTTTGCTGACCGCTGCCGCGCTCGCTTATTGGGGAGAGGAAGCAGGCACTAGCAGCTAGTCGCTGCACTTATGCATCCTGGAGCTGCACAAGTGCAGCCATTTATCAAGCGTTTTTTGCTCATTCTCTCCCAGCAGCGGAGCATCTTCAGAGCCGTACTAATTTGACTTTCACTAGCCCTTGTAGTACGATGATCAAATCATCGGATTAATCAGAGAATTGCGCAGGTTTGGCCGATATACCAGACCCAATGTTGGAAAAAACGGGGTTCAAAAGCATGGCAGCCGAGGCTGGAATTGGGTCAGAGTTTTTACATGCGCTCCTGCGGTGTAAACCGGGAGAGCGACTGCCTTCGCTTATCGAATTGAGTGATGAAACCAAGATTGGTGTTGGCAAATTGCGCGAGCAGATGGAAGTGGCGCGTACATTGGGCTTGGTCGAAGCCAGCCCTCGGCGCGGCATCACCCGTACAGATTACAGCTTTCTGCCTGCTGTGAGGCTCAGTTTGCTCGTTGGGCTGACGCTAGATCGGCAGTACTTTGATGCCTTTAGTACGTTGCGGGCTCACTTAGAAGTTGCCTTTTGGGATGAAGCTGTCGTACTCTTGACCGCAAAAGATGTAGAGGATCTGCGGGCGCTTGTTCAAGCTGCTTGGGTCAAGCTCAACCAAACGCGCGTGCAAATCCCCTATCCAGAACATCGCGAACTACATTTGACGATCTTCCGGCGACTTAACAACCCTTTTGTTCAAGGCTTGCTTGAGGCGTATTGGGACGGCTATGAAGCAGTCGAGCTCAACACCTACGCTGATTATGCTTACCTCAAACGGGTTTGGCAATACCACGAAGAGATTGTCGAAGCGATTGGTCAGGCCGATTATGCCAGGGGCAAACGTTTGCTGATCGAACATATGCGCTTGTTAACAAGCCGCGGCGTTGCTTTAGAGACGCCGGCCGATCAGGCCCCACTGCCAGTATGAGTTCTTCACAATTCATGAGAACTAGAAGTGTCCATTCAAAAAGTTCTTAGGATTTGCAAAAGCCAGTTTTTCACTAAAATGTGCCAAAAGTGGCTTTAATTTTATCGATTGTTTTCCGTGACAGCCTGCCAATGGAGGAAGGCAATGACTGTATTAGTCGAAGAAACATCCGTACCATTGAATAAAGACACCATTATTAATGATTTCAACATTAATGTCGCCACCGCTAATGGGTCTGGTAGCCAAACCAGCAATAGTTTGCTTATCCGCTCTCTCTTCAAGATGGGTATCCCCGTCACCGGCAAAAACCTCTTTCCCAGCAACATTCAAGGTCTCCCAACCTGGTACAACATCCGCTTAAGCAAACAAGGATATCTGGCTCGCCGCGAAGCAGTCGAAGTGATGATCTGCATGAACGGCGCCACCGTCGCGGATGATATGATCAGCGTTGCACCCGGCGGCATCATTTTATATGATGATGCGCTGCCAGTCGCTGCTCGCCGCAAAGATGTTCAATATTACCCCATGCCCGTCAAAGAGTTGGTCAAAGCGGCTGATTTGCCCTTTGCGCTACGCGATTACGTAGCCAACATGGTCTACGTGGGGGTTGCAGCTTATCTGCTCGAAATTGAGATGGATGAGATCAAAGCAGCGCTGGAATGGAATTTTAAGAATAAACCCAAGCCAATTGCGCTGAACTGGGACATGGTGCAACGCGCCTATACCTGGGCCAGCGAAAACCTGGTCAACGATCAGCCGTACCGCGTGCAGCGTATGACCGGCTTCAACGAAGGCAAAGTGCTGATCGATGGCAATTCGGCAGCCGCGCTTGGGGCGCTCTTTAATGGGGCCAGCTTTGTTTCCTGGTACCCAATCACTCCGTCGTCAAGTTTGGCCGAGGCCTTCAATGAATATGCCCCGCGCTTGCGCACAGATCCCAACACCGGCAAGGCCACCTATGCGGTCGTTCAAGCCGAAGATGAGCTGGCTGCAATTGGTATGGTGCTCGGGGCAGGCTGGGCTGGCGCCCGCGCTATGACCTCGACCAGTGGTCCTGGCATCAGCTTGATGGCTGAATTTGCTGGCCTCTCTTACTTTGCCGAAATCCCCGCAGTCATCTGGGATATTCAGCGCATGGGGCCCAGCACTGGGCTCCCGACCCGCACCAGCCAGGGTGATATTCTGAGTGCCTACTACCTGAGCCACGGTGACACTCGCCACGTTGTACTCTTCCCGTCCAGCCCCAAAGAATGCTTTGAAATGGCCGGCGTCGCCTTTGATCTCGCAGAGCGCTTGCAAACCTTGGTCTTTGTCTTGAGTGACCTAGATTTGGGGATGAATCTGTGGATCACCGAGGAATTTGATTACCCGGAGACACCGCTAGACCGCGGGAAAGTCCTGTCGGCAGAAGATCTTGAGCGCTTGAAAGGCAATTGGGGTCGCTATCTCGATGTTGATCAGGATGGCATTCCCTACCGCACCTTGCCGGGAACCGAACACCGGGCCGCGGCTTATTTCACTCGTGGCACTGGGCATACCGAGTATGCCACCTATAGCGAGCGCTCCGAAGATTGGGAAAACAATCTGATCCGTCTGGAGCGCAAGTTTGAAACCGCACGCACCTTGGTCCCTGCCCCGTTCATTGACGAGGTTGAGGGAGCAAAGGTAGCAATTCTCTCGCTCGGCAGCAATGAGCCAGCCGTCATCGAGGCTCGAGCTCGATTGTCCGCCGCTGGCGTAGAAACGAGCTATCTGCGCCTGAAGGCTTTGCCCATTAGCCAGAGCGTGCGCGACTTTATTGCCGATCATGATCATGTGTTTGTAGTTGAAAACAATTTCGACGGCCAGTTGCACAAAATTTTGGTGACCGAGACCCCAGAATATGCGACCAAACTCCATTCGCTGCGCAAGTGCGATGGGATGCCGCTCTCGGCGCGTTTTATTACTGACAGTATTGTGAAAGCGCTGTAAACGAGAAGGATAAATCGAATCATGACTGTGACACAAGAACGACCCAAGCCAGCGCCTCGGGCGCCGAAAGTCAACGCATTGGGTTTGGAAAAGACTGAATATCGGGGTCGCGACTCAACCCTTTGCAAAGGCAGCGTCCACGACAGCATTAGCCAGCGGATCATCATTGCGGTTTGGTAATTAGGATTGGACCAGACGCAGGTGATCAAGCTGAGTGGTATTGGTTGCAGCA
>CAZMRA010000136.1:0-9594 GCA_964568485.1 uncultured Caldilineaceae bacterium
GGCCATTTCGCCACCTTGGACGATGTGCCCACGCATGCCATCACCTTGACCATTCCCGCGTTGTTGGCCCCGCGCCACATTCTCTGCCTGGTGCCCGAAAGCCGCAAAGCGGTGGCGGTGCGCGATTGCTTGACCTTGCCGATCAGTGAAGATCGCCCGGGTTCGATCCTGCGTACGGTGAACAATGCGCAGCTCTTCCTCGATCCAGATTCGGCGGCCTTGTTGAATCTTTGAAGCGATTGCGAGCCAACCATGCAGCCAGAAGAATTTCACCTGCGCTTGCGTACGCAGGAATTGATCCAAGACAGCAATGGGCACAACCAATGGCGCGAGTGCATCACGGTGCAGCCGACCACGGCGGCGCAGACCGCCATCATCATTTGTGACATGTGGGATCGCCACTGGAGCCGCGGCGCCACCGAGCGGGTGAATCTGATGGTCGGGCGGATGAACGACGTGCTGACCGCGGCGCGCACGCGGGGTGCAACCATCATCCATGCGCCGTCGGACACGATGGACTTTTATGCGGACCATCCAGCCCGGCAGCGGGCATTGGCCTCTCCGCTGGTTGAGCCACCGCCTGCTCGCGAGCACAGCGATCCGCCATTGCCCATCGATGATTCGGATGATGGTTCGGATACCGGCGAGTCGCAGTCGTATCGGGCCTGGCAGCGCCAACACCCGGCGCTTGAGATCGACCCGGAACGGGATTTTATCAGCGATAACGGGCAAGTGGTCCACAACATCTTGCGCCAACAAGGCATTCAGCAGGTGTTGATCATGGGCGTGCACACCAACATGTGCGTCCTGAACCGTTCCTTTGCCATCAAGCAGATGGTGAAATGGGGCGTGCCGATCGCCTTGGTGCGCGACTTGACCGATACGATGTACAACCCGGCGCGGGCACCCTATGTCAGCCATGACGAGGGCACGCGGCTGGTGGTGGAGTATATCGAAAAATTCTGGTGCCCATCGATCCTCAGCGAGGATTTGCTCGCATCATAGCAACGCCCATCTGGCTGGTGATCGCATAAGCTTGCGCATAGTGACAAGTGAGCGGATCGCCAGCTAGCTTGTCGATCCTCGGAAATTTCCACAAATTGAACCATCAGAATTGACAGCCAAAGGAGTTCACCTTGAAACAACTACAAGGCAAGAAAATTTTGATCACCGGAGCAAGTAGCGGCTTTGGACGGGGCATTGCGCTGGCATGTGCCGCGGCGGGGGCCGATCTCGCCTTGGTGGCCCGGGATGAGACTCGCTTGAACGAAGTGGCGACGTTGGCCCAGGCCGAGGGCAGCCAGGTGGTGATCTGCCCCGCCGACATCAGCGACGAAAGTCAAATCCTGGCCGCGGTGGCCAAGGCCCGGGCTGCCCTGGGGCAGATCGATGTCTTGATCAACGACGCGGGCATGAACGTCACCCAGCGCAGCATCCGCGATACCAGCAGCGAGCAATGGCGGCAACTGCTGGATGTCAACTTGACTGCAGCCTTTATTTTCACCAAAGCCGTGTTCCCGGAGATGATCGGACGCCAGTCCGGCACCATCATCAACGTGGCTTCGCGAGCGGCCCTGCACCCGCACTTGGCCGGCGGTGTTGGTTACAGCACCTCCAAACAGGGGATGGACGCACTGACCCAGGTCACCAACGAAGAGGGCAATCCCTACGGTGTACGGGCTTGCTTGCTCTGCCCGGGCGTTGGCAACACGCCGCTCTTAGATCGGCGACCGGTGCCGCCGCCCATGGAACAACGGCTCAACATGTTGCAGCCCGAAGATGTGGCCGCGGTCGCGGTGTTGGTCGCTTCCATGCCCCCGCGGGTCAATATTGAGCTGGTCTCGATGTTGCCAACCCGCATCTAGCGGCAGCATCCACCAGCGCAGGGTGTTCGAGAGGCAGCATTGCTCCCAATTTGTGCTGCTTGCGCGGTCATATGACCGCCAGCTCGTTCACCTGCCAATCATGGCAACGCTTTCATTTTCCCATGATTTTATTTTTATCGAGGAATAGATTGATGAGTACGCAACCCACCTTTGCGGTTTTTGTAAAACCTTGGAAGTCGATGTCGATCCCTCAAGTGGGGGAGCATGTGCGCAAACTCGGCTTCTCGTGGATCGAGTTGCCAGTGCGGCCCGGGTTTGCGGTGGAACCCGAACAGATCGAGCAGGCCTTGCCCGCCGCTGTCCAGACGTTGAAGGATCTCGGCGTGCAGGTGTTGAATGTTACCGTCGCCCTGCCCTTGGATGATGAACGCCTGTATGCAGCTTGTGCGGCCGCGGGCATCGGCATGAATCGCATCATCTTTGGGCGCAATGGTCTGCCCTATTGGGAGGCCGAAGCGCAAGCCCGCCGCCAATTAGACGCCGCCATTCCCTTTTGTGAGCGACATGGCATCCAAATCGGCGTGCAACATCACTATGGTGACTCAGTGCCGATCAACTCGATGGGCTTGTACCATCTGGTGAAGGATTATGATCCGCGCCATGTGGGGGCGATTTGGGACCCGGCGCACAATGGCTTGCAGGGCGAAGATCCCGACACGGGGATCGATATCGTGCGCTCGCACTTGTGTGTGATCAATTTGAAGAATGCCTATTGGCGGCGGGTGAGTGGTCCCGAGGCCGAGGTGGCCGAGTGGAAAGTCTATTGGACATCGGGGCGGCAAGGCCGCGCTTCGTGGCCGGCTGTCGCTGCGAAAGTCAAAGCGATCGGCTACACCGGCCCGATCTGCTTCTCGGCTGAATACACGGCCGAACACGAAGTCGACCGCCTGATCGTGGAAGATCTCGCCTTTGCCAAAACCTTGTTTGCCTAAGGGCAACGTTCACCCACGTGCGTCGTACTGACCCGCAATACGCTTGACGTAACCGAGCTAGTCGGTGCGACGCATAGCTCCCGCTACGCGACTCGATAGCGCTCCACCTGACGTTCATCCACCGTAACGCCCAAGCCCGGCCCGGTCGGCACCGGGACGTAGCCATCGACCATGCGCAGCGGCTCGGTGCAGAGGTTGTTGAGCAGCGAGGCGGTCGAGACGTTGTATTCTAGAAAGAGCGAATTCATTGTGTAGGCATTCAAATGGAGCGAGGCGGCTTTGAGCAGATCCGTGAGCCAGGCATGCGGCACACAATCGATCTGGCGCCGTGTGGCGAGATCCGCGATCTGCTTGCCGACCGTCAACCCGCCGCAGCGAGAGAGATCGGGCTGCAGGGTGTGCACCCGGCCTTCGGTGGCGAGCCGCTCGAATGCCTCGTAACCGGCCAACTGTTCGCCCGCGGCCAGCCGCAAGGTGGTCGTGTGGGCTGCTACTTCTCCATACCCGGCAAAGTTGTCCGGGTGGATAAAATCTTCGAGCCAGAAAACATCCAACTCTTCCAGCGCGCCCACGAGGCGGATCCAGTCACGCAGGGGGCGGGGCTTGTAGGGATTGGCGTAGCTGGTGCCGTACCATCCCCCGTCAACCATCAAGGTGATGTCGGGGCCGGCCGCTTGGCGGGCTGCCCGCACCAGCGTAATATCTTGCTGTAGATCGTAGCCGAAGACACCCCAGCCAAATTTGATGGCTGTAAAGCCGTGGGCGAGGTACTCATCCACGGCCCGCTTCATGGCGTCCGGCGTCGGGCGGAAGAGCGTGGAGGCGTAGGCCCTGACCCGGTCGCGATATTGGGCGCCGAGCAGTTTGCAGATCGGCTGGCCTGTGGCTTTGCCCACGATGTCCCACAAGGCGATGTCCGCGCCGGAGATCATCTGCATGCCTGCGCCTTGGCGCCCGTAATAGGCGAGGTAGCGCGTCATCTTTTGCCAGAGCCGTTCCCGCTCGAAAGGATCTTCGCCGATCAAGGCGGCGCGCAGCGACTCAAAGCCGATGATCCCACCGCTGGGCGCTTCGACGATCTGCTTGCCCACGTGCGGCTGGGTTTCAATATCCGACCAGCCAACGATGCCCTCGTCGGTGGTGATCTTGATTAAGGAGACAAAGCGCACGCCGTGGGCTTCGGCGGCTTCGCTGGGATCGGGGTAATTTTTGCCGGTATCTAGGACAATCGCTTCGACATCGGTGATTTTCATGGGCGTTCAGGGCGTATCGCTTTTGGGCTGGGTGGCGAGTTCGGCGGAACGGGCGCGCAGCCGTTGCACCAGAACCCTGATGATGCCGCGCGCCATGCCCACCTCTTCTTCTAATAGTTGCAAAAAGGGTACTTGATCCAACCGCAACAGCAAGCTGTCCTCGGCGGCGGTGGCGGAAGCCGAGCGGACTTCGCCATCCAATAAGGCCATCTCTCCCAACACTTCGTGTTGGCCCAATGTGGTGAAGGTGTGTTCGCCATCGTGGATGCGGATCGCACCCTGGACCACCATAAACATCGCGGTGCCGGGCTCCCCTTTTGCAAAGAGGCGCTGGCCCGCGGCCAACTCGACTGGCTCCAACACCGCGGCTACACGCATCAACGTGGCATTGGGTACCTGCGCGAAAATCTCAGTTCCTTTGAGGATGATCATCTTTTCGAGTGTTGAGAGCATGGCCTACCTCGTCATCCTGATGTAAAAAGACGCGCTGGTTGCACTGCAAGTAAATGAAAGTCGCGGCTTAATGGACGCTATAGTGCTGCGCACTCAAGCCATCAATCGCACTCATTTCGTCATCGCTCAGGGAGAAATCGTAGATGGCAAAGTTGTCGCGGCGATGTTGTTCACTCCCCGCCTTGGGGATCGTCGCCAGGCCCTGCTGCACCATCCAGCGCAGCGTCACTTGGACCGCAGTCTTGCCATGAGCGACGCCAATCGCCTGCAGGACCGGATCTTGCAGCACTTTGCCCCGCGCTACTGGACTGTAGGCGGTGAAGAGATAATCCATCTGCTGCGCCTGCGCGATCAATTCATTTTGCGGGTGATAGGGATGAAATTGCACTTGGTTGCAGAAGATGGTCGCATAGTGGGCGGCTTCTTCTACCTGCGCCGGCGAGAAGTTGCTCACGCCCAGATGGCGAACCGTGCCCTCTTCTTGGAAGGTGCGCAGCGCGGTCAGCGTCTCCTCCACCGGCACTTGATCGTTCGGCCAGTGCAGCAAGAGCAGATCGATATAATCGGCATTCAACTTGGCCAGGCTTTCGCGGGTGCTGGCAATAGCATCGTCACGCTTGAAGCGGCTCTGGCGTACTTTAGTCACGAGAAAAATTTCGTCGCGGGGGATGCCCGAATTGCGGATCGCTTGGCCGACTTCGGCTTCGTTTTCGTAGCCCTGTGCGGTATCAATATGGCGGTAGCCAATGGCCAGCGCATCTTCGACGGCCAAGCGGCACTCTTCACCGCGTAGCGGCCAAGTGCCAAAGCCAATGCTCGGAACGGCAACACCTTGCACCGTGATGATTTCCATGATCGTTCCTTTCTCCTATTCCTGCTCGTACTGGTTAATCGGCCAGATAGGCGATGGTTAGGGGGCCTTCGGGTAAGACACAGATGCGGGCATCCGGGCCATATTTCGCCAACAGTTGCTGCACCGTCGCGCTGATATCCCGCGTCGGTTTGAAGAGCGCCGCCTCGATCTGCTCATCACGCAAGCCGTCGCTGTAGACATAGACATCGGCGTGCAGTTGAATTTGCGCTTGGATCTGCACTTGCCACTGATCCTGGGCACTAAAGCCCGGCTGTGCGATCAGATCGAGCACACCTTGGGGCGAACCGCCGGTGCGTAGCAATTCGGCGTACCGGCCGTGGTCGGGTAAGCCATCTTCGCACGCCCCCGCCATGATGATCGCCCCACCTGGCCGGACGATTTGCCGGGCCGCGCTCATGCCTTTGACGCACTGGTACAAATTTTGGTCGAGCGGATAGCCGCTGTTGGTGGTGATCACAATGTCGTAGGGTTCGCTGACGGGGACCATCGCACTTTCGCGCACAAACTCACGTCCGCGGCGATGGGCGGTCACCAGATCGCCCGCAAACACGCCGGTGATCGCTTTCTCGCTGTTCATGGTGACGTTGAGCAAAAAGGTCGGGCGGGCCATCAACGCCACTTCGCGCATCTCTTCCCAGATCGGGTTGCCTTCGCAGATGCCCCACGTGGCGTTGGGGTGAGCAATCATCGTGCGGCCGTGATTGGTCAACACGCTCTCTTGCCCAGCGAGCGCTGGCAGCACCGCCTTGGGGCCGCCGCTGAAGCCTGCGAAGAAATGGGGCTCGATAAAGCCGGTCAGTATTTTGACATCGGCCTCGACCAATCGCTGGTTGAGACGCACGGGGTGTCCGAACGACGTGTTGCCGAGCGGCACAAGATTGGCGTCATCGAAGGCGTTGTGCTGGAGACAGCGGTAATTATCGACGATTTGATCGCCCAACATTTGGCGCAATTCGGCATCGGTTTGCGGACGGTGGGTGCCCAACGCGTTGAGCAGCGTGATGTCGTGCCGTCGGATGCCCGCCGCTTCTAATTCGGCCAGCAACACCGGCAGGATCCGATCGTTCGGCGTGGCGCGGGTGATGTCACTGTGCGAGATCACCACGGTGTCGCCAGGGCGGACCAGCTCAGCCAGCGGCGGCGTGTCGATCGGGTCGCGCAAGGCAGCCTGCAGGGCGGCGGTTTCATCGGCCAGGCCGGGCGTAAAGTGTGCGGTCAACACATCGGTGTGATCGGGCAGTTCGACGGTCAACCCATTGCGGCCATAAGCGAGATTGCAGTTCATCGGCTCATTCTCATTCAGTTACGTCACGTACGGCGAGAATCGGCTGGATCGGGAAACAGGGCTTATGGCGCCCTTGCTTCCCGATAGCGTTCATTCTCTGCCGTTATTTCTTTATTGCGATGCGCGAGCGGAATTCTGGCACACCTTTGATGCCGGCCCGTACTCGATAGAGCGCACCGGCGGCTGGGCCATTTTCCTCTTTGTTATTGCCACCCGCGGTCGTGACATACATATCCATGTAGTCCGGGCCGCCAAAGCTAATGCACGAAACCTTCTTGGTCGGGAACATGATGCGCTGCAGCTCGCGACCAGTCGGGGTATATTGGGTGAGGCAGAAGCCATCCCAGCGTGCCGACCAGACAAACCCGGCCGCGTCGACGGTCATACCATCGGGCACGCCCGGCTCGTTGGTCGAATCGACAAAGACCCGCTGATTGGAGATGTTGCCCGTGGCCTCGTCATAATCGAAGAGATAGATCTTGCGGTCCATCGAAATCGTGTAATACATCCCCTTGCGGTCGGGCGTGAAACCGATACCGTTCGAGATGTTCACCGTGCGATCGAGGACCTTGTGGAGCGAGCCATCGGGATCGAGGCGGTAGAGCGAGCCGAGATAATCGGGGCTGGGCATGGTGCCGCAGAAGACGCGCCCCGCTGGATCGGCGGCGACATCGTTGAAGCGAGAATTTTCTTCGCCGGGAATGCTTTCGATGATTGTGGTCAATTTGCCATCACGCCATTCGGCCACTTCGCCGCGCTCCAAAAAGAGCAACAGCGCTCCATCCTCTTGAATGGTGAAGCCACCAACTTGCTTGCCGCTATAGACTTGTTCGCTCTTGCCGGTTTTGGGATCGTAACGGAATAGTTTGCCTTCGGGAATGTCTGTCCAGTAGACAACTTCCTCGTCGGGGTGCCAAATTGGTCCTTCGCCAGTGACACAATCAAACTGGGCGATTAATTCAAGGTCCATGAAATCCTCCGTTATTGCTGAAGGGAAATATTGACTGGTTGGAATGGTTTGTTTGGGTTAGAGCTGCATCATGTAATGCATAAGCGACTATAGCACGCGCTGCAATGATTGCCAAACTATAGCTCTGTGGCCACTGGCTTTGTTTGTACGGTTTCGCGACCGGCGATCAAGAAAAAGCCCAAGCCTAGCAATGCGATCACGCCAAAGAGGCCAAAGAGTGGGGCGGGGCCAATCCGATCGTAAAGCAGGCCACCGATCAACGCGCCAATGACGCCACCCAACCCCATGCTGACACCGCTCAGCAAGCCTTGAGCGGTAGCGACCAGCCCTTTGGGGGCGGCCAATTTGCTCGCATAGGCCACCCCGGCTGCCCACATTGCCGAGAAGGTCAGGCCATGGAGCAGGCTGATCGGCAAGATGAACCACGCAGACGGCATCAGCGCATAGGCAAAGATGCGGATCACCTGGGCGATCAGCGCGGCCAACAACAAGCCGCGGGCTCCCCAGCGTTGCAATAGTTGCCCCGAAAAAAAGAAGATCGGAATTTCACTCAAGGTGGAGACAGTCAGGCTCAGGCCCATCAAAGTGCGGCTGCCACCTAGCTGATCCACATACAGAAAAAGGAAATTGTTGCTGATGCTTGTCGCCAGCCCGCCACAAAAGAGCGTCACCAACAAGACATTCCACTGGGTATCCACAAAGAGGCTGCGGGCACCTTGCCAGAAGCGACTGCCGATATGCGAGGGCGCGACGGGCAGATAGCTCGCCATCACGAACAAGCTGCTCATAAATAAGAAGAAGCTGATGAACGAAACCCGCAGGCCAAAGCGGTCGACCAAAAAGCCGATCACTGCACCGGCGACGCCCCAGCCCAGCGCGCCCCACAAGCGGATGCGGCCATAGTGTGCGCGCTGCTCGCCGAGTAGATACAAGACCGTGTTGTCAATCAACGGCGAAATCGGCGCACTAAACAGGGCATAGAGCAAAATGATCGGCACAAATTGGGCCAAGTTGTTGGCGAGCAAAAAGATCGCCATCATGGTGATTGCCCCACCAATCGCCAGCAGCAGTAGCGGTTTATGTTTCTGGGTAGCGTCGGCGAGTGCCCCCCACAGCGGCGCGGCGATAAAGTTGAGCACGGGTGTGATACCAACCAACAAGCCAATTTCCGCTGCGGTCAACCCCATTTGATCATAATAGAGGGTCAGAAAGGGCATGACCCCGGCCATGGCCCCAAAATAGCTGAAGTAGGCTAGTTTGCTGATCCACAATTCTTTGTGAATAGCTGTCATGAGAGTTAATGCCACAAAATGCTCGCTTCCTGATCCTTAAACGTCTATAAACTTGATTTAGTAGCCTGATAGCGCCTCAGCACGACATTTTATACAGTTCCATAGCCACTAGGCACCGGTTAGGCCGAGTTTTGGGTCGAGCTATACAAAATTTACTGGATCCACTTGGGCAAATTTGTCATTTGTGAAACCGTTGAATCTCAGTATAATGAAATCATTATTTCATCTGCGCCGTTGCTGGGAACATCCACACTTCTACAGGCGTATTTCACCCGTACTAACTGCGAAGTTCAATCATACCACTTTGTAAGGGCAAAAGCCATGCCATTTAATGTTAAAAAACGAGGGAAAATCACCTACTACTACACCGGTGACGAACCTGTGCTTTCTTCATTGGTCACCGAAGAACAACCCGATGGCGATCTGAAGATCTACTTTTCGGGGCTGACTGGCGGCTACTCGGCGAGCGGCGTGCTGGGGCTGGATACAGTTACCTTTATGGAGCCCGAAATCGAGATTCCGCTGGTCTTTCAATGCTGGGAGAAATGGTTACAAGATGCTGGCATTTGTCAGCACTTGTCTCAAGTGGACTTTCTTGAGATCCATGCGTTTGGTTGCCAGCCCAAAGCGCCAAGTCCGCTGGTCGACC
>CAZMRA010000136.1:9604-13233 GCA_964568485.1 uncultured Caldilineaceae bacterium
AAGGAATGGGACCGGCTGCGTACGGCCTATCGCAAGGCATACGGCGGTTATTTCCGCGAGCATTGCCCTGAAAATGGTCTGCCGGCCCGCTTTACGGTCCATGTGGTCGATGTGCCCGACCGAGCTGCTTCATACGAATTTTATGGGGTAGCCTTATATCAAAAGAGTCTGCAGAAGTAAGCAAAAGCCACCCACTACAAAATCTGCGGCAATCTCTACCACCCTGGCTACAGAGAGACTTGCTGCGGAAATTTTAAAAACAAACAAAACACGCATCTCAACCTTATGACAACTACACAGAACTACGATCTTTTACTCAAAAATGGCCACGTGATCGACCCCTTGAATCGCATCGACGGGAAGATGGATGTGGCGATCACGGATGGCAAAATCGCCGCGGTCGAGGCAGATATCAATCCGGCTCTGGCCAAACGAGTCGTTGATGTGAAAGGTCTTTATGTGACCCCCGGCATCATCGACATTCACGTCCACGTGTACCACACGCGCGAGCCCGAAGGGCTGAGCATCATGGCCGATTCGCACTCATTCCGTTCCGGCGTGACCACCATGGTGGACACAGGCACGGCGGGGGCCAAACACTTTCTGCACTTCAAGCGCACAGTGATCGACCGATCCGAAACGCGCATTTTTGCCTTTATCAACATTGTCGATGGCGGGATGCTCGGTGACTTCGAGCAGGATATCCGCACGATGGACCCAGAACTGGCGGCGTCGATTGTCCTCGCTTATCCCGAGGTATGCGTCGGCATCAAGACGGCCCACTATTGGACGCGTGAACCATTTGATGCCGAGCATCCACCATGGGGTGCGATTGATCCCGCTGTCGAAGCAAGCCGACTCTGCAAGAAGCCACTGATGGTGGACTTTTGGCCACGACCTGAACGCACCTACCAGGAGCTCATCCTCAAGAAGATGCAGCCCGGCGACATTCACACGCACGTCTTTGCGCAGCAGTTCCCTGTGCTCGATGAGAATGGCAAGCCGAACAAATTCCTCTTTGAAGCGCGCGACCGTGGCATCATCTTTGATGTTGGGCACGGCGCAGGCAGCTTCTGGTTCCGCAATGCGCAACCAGCGATGGAAAATGGCTTTATGCCCGACTCGATCAGCACCGACTTGCATGTGAACAATGTCCACGGCGTCGTGGTCGATATGCAAACGACCATGAATAAGATCCTCAATTTGGGGATGCCGCTCCAAGAGGTGATCTACCGCTCGACAGTGACACCGGCCAACGAGATCGGCCACCCAGAATTGGGTAACCTCAGCATTGGGGCCGAGGCAGATGTGGCTGTCTTCCAACTGCACACTGGCGAATTTGGCTATGTGGATTGTGGCAAGGCCAAGATCATTGGCGATAAAAAGCTCGAATGCCAGCTGACCTTACGTGCCGGCAAAATCGTCTTTGACCCAACGGGTATGAGCATGCCACGCTGGCAAGACGCCCCGGAAGCCTATTGGAAATTGCCCTGGTAGGGCAACCCTTCTCTCAATCTCCGTTAGTCGCATCTGTGGGAGTTATCGATTAACGGAGATTGAGAGACCGATCGAGATTGAGTGATTGCTTATTGAATCATGTACGAAGAAGGAGGTAGCGATGGCGGTTGCGCAGAATCAGCTGAGCGTAGCAGACTCTGATCCAGGCTTGCTCGCGAAAATTGTTGGGGTGCAGTCACGCTTTCAGGCGAAACGAGCATTGTGGGGCTATCTCTTTGCCTTGCCTTGGGTTTTGGGATTGATCATCTTTTGGGGTGGGCCGATCTTGGTCTCGTTTTATTACAGCTTCACCAATTACGAGATCATTGGTTCGTCTCGCTTCATTGGACTGGATAATTATGTGCGGATGTTCACAGCGGATCCACTCTTCTGGCCTTCGCTGCAACGCACCTTTGCTTTTACGGTAATTTATGTGCCGGTGACTGTGGTCGGCGCATTGTTGTTGGCGGTTTTACTCAACCAAAAGCTCGTAGGTACCAACATCTACCGGACGATCTTTTTTGTGCCCCACTTAATTCCCGCCGTGGCGATTGCCGTGGTCTGGAGTTATTTGATGCAGCCCCGCTTTGGGCCAATCAACACCACCTTGCGCAGTCTCGGGGTTGACAGCCCGCCCAACTGGCTGGCTTCAGCAGATTCGGCGCTCTATGCGGTCACGCTGATCAACGTATGGGCGGGTGTTGGCGGCAACATCATGCTGATCTTCTTGGCTGGCCTACAAGGGGTGCCGCGGGAATTGTATGAAGCCTCCGATATTGATGGGGCTACCTCTTGGTCAAAATTCCTGCATGTCACCGTCCCGTTGATGACGCCAACCATTTTCCTCAACCTGGTCCTCGTGATCATCGCCGCACTCAAAGTGTTTACCACGGCTTGGGTGGCCACGCAGGGCGGACCTTCCTATGCCACTTGGTTCCTGGCACTGCATATCTATACCGAAGCCTTCCAGTACTTCCGGCTCGGGTATGGGAGCGCCGTAGCTTGGGTCTTAGCGCTCATTATCTTGGTTTTCACCTATATCCAGGTGCAAACGTCTCGGCGCTGGGTCCACTACGAAGGCGGTTAATCATTGGCGTGCTCACTGGTGAATGTTCAAGGGTCAACCACCCTACCCCATGAGCTTAACTCATTGTCAATACTCTGTTGACAATTGTGTATGAACCACTCAGGTGATTTTATGGCACAACAAACTCTATCTCGACCCGCCGGCCCAAGCATGCAACCCGGGCGTGTGGCACTTTATGCGCTAGTCTTTATCCTTTGCATCTTCTTCGGTTTCCCACTCTTCTGGACGGTTTCCAGTTCATTCAAAACCGCAGCCGAGATGCTCACCTTTCCCCCGCCGTGGTTGCCTGCTGTCCCACAATGGGACAACTATGTGCGTTTGATCGCGATTCCGCGCATCCCGGTCACCACTTGGGCTTGGAATTCGACCATCATTGTGGTGCTTGCCACGCTGGGGACCTTGATCACCTCGTCGATGGTCGCCTATTCGTTTGCGCGGTTTGAGTATCGTGGCCGCAACCTGCTCTTTATGATCACATTGGCAACCCTGATGTTACCCGAACAGGTGACATTGATCCCTCAGTTTGTGCTCTTTTACAACTTTGGCTGGATCAATACTTTGCTTCCGCTCTGGGTGCCCGCTTGGTTTGGTGGCAGTGGGTTTGCCATCTTCTTAATGCGGCAATTTATGATGACCCTGCCGCGGGAGTTGGATGAGGCTGCCTTGATCGATGGTGCGGGCTTCTTCCGCATCTTCTGGTCGATCCTGCTGCCTTTGTGCAAGCCAGCCCTCGCCACCTTGGCCATCATCGAGATCATCGGCAACTGGAGCGACTTCTTGCGCCCGTTGATCTATCTCAATTCGCCTGAAAAGTTTACAGTTTCGGTAGGGTTGCGCTTCTTCAATACTTCACCGGATGTGGGGGGCGAGCCGATGCAGCATTTGATCATGGCGGCTTGCGTGCTCTCGATGATCCCTGTCATCATCATCTTTTTCTTGGGCCAACGCTTCTTCGTGCAGGGCATTGTGATGTCGGGTATCAAAGGATAGCGCAAGCTCCAGAGTTCAGCCTCCGGATTTTGAATGGTACACCCTGTTCGCTGCA
>CAZMRA010000137.1:0-4651 GCA_964568485.1 uncultured Caldilineaceae bacterium
CTGAATACCGCGGTGATTATGGCCTATCGCTGCGCCAGTTGATGGATTTCCACCGCCCGCGGCTGGCTGTGTTGGCTGAGAGTGGGGCCGATCTGCTGGCTTGTGAGACGATCCCCACCTTGGTGGAGGCTGAGGCACTGGTCCAGCTCTTGGCCGAATTTCCGGAGCAGTCGGCTTGGCTTAGCTTTAGTTGTGGCAACGAGCGCCAGCTATGGCACGGGGAATCCTTTGCTGATGCTGTGGCCTTGGCCAATCAGTCGCCCCAGGTAGTGGCCGTGGGCATCAATTGCACTGCCCCTCGCTTGATCGAGCCGTTGTTGCGCAGTGTTGCTGACATCGCCCGCAAGCCCTTGCTCGTTTACCCAAACAGCGGTGAGCAATGGGATGCTGCACAGCGCTGCTGGTTACCGGGGACCGGCACCACCGATTGGCACGAGCCCGTCCGAGCTTGGATCGCAGCAGGGGCCCGGCTGATTGGGGGCTGCTGCCGCACCACGCCCGCCGATATTCGGACGATGCGTCACGCAATGGCTAATTTGCCGGAACAAAGCCGTAACCCTTCTCGTCCATCCTACGACATCCAATAAGAAAGCTTAGCAAATTAAATTGATTGAATTGTGGGGTGCGGTGATGGCACAGAAACTTCTGATCCTGCGTATTTTGATGGTAACGTTATTCTGCAGCCTGCTGTTGGGAGGGCATGCGCTCTGGAGCCCGGCGACCGTCTCGGCGGCGCCGCTGACCGTGGCTGATCCAGAGACGATCCATGTGGTCCAGCGCGGTGACACACTCTACAGCATTGCGCGGCAATATGGGTGCACGGTGCGCGCCTTGATGGAATATAACAGCCTCTCTTCAACGACCATCTATGTCGGGCAGCGGATCTTGATCCCGGTGAATGATCCGACGCCGCCGACGATTGTCCATGAGGTGCAGCGGGGCGAGACACTCTACAGCATTGCCCAGCGTTATGCTACCACGGTGGATTATCTGAAGCAGCTCAACGGGCTGACTTCGAACAATATCTATGTCGGGCAGCGCTTGCTTGTGCCAGGTCGTCATGCCCCAGACCCGCAGCCAGCGATCTATGTGGTGCAGCGCGGGGATACCCTTTACAGCATTGCACGTCGTCATGGCACCACGGTGGATGCCCTAAAGCGGCTCAACGGGTTGACTTCCAATAATATCTATGTAGGACAGCGCTTACGCGTGCCCGGTGGTACTGCCCCAGACCCGCAGCCAGCGATCTATGTGGTGCAGCGTGGGGATACCCTCTACAGCATTGCGCGTCGGCATGGCATCACGGTGAATGAGCTGATGCGCCTCAATGGGCTAACCTCGACCCGCATCTATGTGGGGCAGCGCTTGCTTGTACCGGGTGCTGGCACACCACCTCCGCCAATGACGCTGACCGCCACGCCGCTGCCAACAGTCACGCCATTGCCAACTGCGACGCCTGTTCCTGGCGGCACCGCCTATATCGATTCTCTGGAAGTGCGTATTCTAGAATCGTACCCAGTGCAGGTCCATGCCGTGATCCGCGGCAAACTTGCCGATGCCTGCAGTCGAATTGATGAGGTGCGCCAGAGTCGCCAAAATTCAACCTTCCACCTCAATCTGGTGGTCAGCCGCCCACCCGATCAAATGTGTGCGCAGGTGCTCACGCCCTTTGAACAAGTTGTGCCGTTGGATGTGCGTGGCTTAGCCCCAGGGAATTACGAGGTGCGGGTGCAAACTGTGGCAACGGCATTTGTGCTGCCGTAATCGCCACTTACGTTGAGGATCAAAACGGCCTTCGCCACACGCTGACGAAGGCCGTTTTTTTGTTGACTTAGTTTGAAGGAGTCAGACTGAACACAGGGGCTGGGGCCACTACTTTGTCGGGTAGTGGCGAAACATCTTGCACGAAGCGGCCTTGCATACTCCACGGCCCGGTCCAGAGAATTTCGGCTTCGACAAGGCGACCACGCAGCGGCAGGTCACTCTCAATAAATACCAATTTGTTTTGGCGAGTGCGCCCGCGCCATTTGCCCTTGTGTTGATCTTCCACCAAAACTTCGAGCGTTTGCCCCAAAAAGCGTTGATTGATCTCGGCTGAAATCTGCTCTTGCAGGTCTTCAATCCGCTGATGGCGACGTACCTTTTCTTCTTCTGGGACATCGTCCACCATGCGGCGTTCGCTGACCGTGCCCGGCCGCGGACTGTAGCGCGCCAGATGAACCTTATCGAGTTTGAGGTCGGCCAAGATCTCGTAGGTGCGTTCAAATTGTTCCGCGGTCTCGCCGCAGAACCCGACGATGATGTCGGTGTGAATGGCTGCATCCGGCAAAATCGCACGGATGCGTTCGATCAGCGCGCGATAGTCGGCAGCGGTGTAGCCTCGCTGCATCGTGGCCAGGACTGTATCATCACCCGCTTGGATCGGCACCTCGATATGCTCGCAGACTTTGGGCAGGTCGCGTACCGCGTAGAGGATGCGGTCGGTCATATAGTTCGGGTGGCTGGTTAAAAAGCGAATGCGCCACAAGCCCTCAATCTCGTGGACAGCTCGCAGCAGATCGGCGAGATCCGCTTCGTCTTCAGCAGCGACGGTCAGCCCATTGTTGGCTGCTGGGGCGTCTGCTGGGCCCTGATAGGCATCAACCGTGCGGCTGTGACCGCGTGCCCCGCGCCAATCGTAGCCGTATCGATCCACAATTTGCCCCAACAAGGTGACTTCGCGCACACCTTGGGCGACTAGATTGCGAATTTCGTTGACAATCTCGGCAACCGGACGACTACGCTCGACACCCCGCCGGAAGGGGATGATACAAAAGGTGCAGGCATGGCTACAGCCATAAACGATCGGCACATGCGCCGCCACCGGGGCCAGCCCGTTCAACGCCAAATGGTTGATCGACTGGATCGTCCCGACCGGTTGTGCTTCGTCTTGCACCTGATAACGCTCGGCCAATTGTTGCCGCTCAAGCTCGGCCATTTCGGCGGCGAGCGCTTCTTTACGTAGATGATTGATCAGCGGCGTGGCCTCGCTCGGGGCCATAAAGACATCGACTTCAGGGTGCGCTTCGATTAGCTTCGGGCTGGGTTTGACGCCGACCATGCAGCCCATTAAGGCCAAGGTGCGGTTGGGGTTGTGGCTCTTCCAGGGGCGGAGGCTGCCTAATTTACCCAGTGCTTTGTCTTCGGCGCTCTGGCGGACGACACAGGTGTTGAGGACCACGACATCTGCGTCGTCGAGCTGGTCAGTCGGACCATAGCCCAGCTTTTCCAACTCTGCAGCTACGTGGTTGCTGTCAGCAACATTCATCTGACAGCCGATGGTCCAAATATGATATTTCTGCCCGTTATAGTTGGCCGGCAACGGACGCGCCGGTGTGCTTACTTCATCAAAAAGTTGAATCGTTCCAGTACTCATAATTTCTCCTGTGCTCCGGTGTACGCCGGGCAGGGGTGAATCGTATTCCAATTGCTTTCAGGAGTATAGTCACCAATCAGATGGCTGTCAAACGCTGGCAGGTCAGCAACCGGCGATGGCTACGGCGGTATAGGTTTACGCCTTTTTGTCTTCAGGATATCCCTCCACTTGGCGCATGTTGGTGATGGGCGGTGGCGGCCAATGGTTGCTGCGTTGACTGTTGAGGCCACGATTTGGGCCAGGCACAAAGGTCTGATTGGGAATCCCCATTAGGCGCCCGCCGTCGACCCACGCTTCATCCCCGCCGTACAGTTGGCCAATCAGTTGCTCCTGTAACTCGTCTAGGATCGCCATATGCGCGGGAGAAGCAGCTAGATCTTGTAATTCGTGCGGATCTTCGTGCAGATCAAATAGTTGGCAGCCATTGCCCGCCGGATAATAAATCAGCTTGTAGCGCCCATTATGGATCATGCGGGTGGCCATAGCGCCTTCGTCGATCTCGCCATAGAAATAGCCGCGGCGCTGCTCGCCCACCATCGACAAGCCTTCGACGCTGGGCGGGATCGGGACGCCGGCCAGATCCAACAGCGTGGGCATGACATCTTGCCAGCCCACCAACCGATCATCCACGCGGTGATGGCCAACCCGTTCATCGCCTTGCACGCCGAGTAAAATCATCGGGATGTTGGCCGAGCCTTCGTAAAATAGCCGTTTGGCCCACAAGCCATGATTGCCGAGCATATCGCCATGATCGGCCGTAAAACAGATGATGGTATCGTTGAGCAAGCCTTCCTCCCGCAAGGCGCCAATCACCAAGCGCAATTGGTGGTCGATGTGGGTGCAGAGTGCGTAAAAAGCCTGCCGGGCTAGCTGGGTCTGGAGTGGGCTGATTTTATCGCCAGTGGCCAAGTTGGCCTGCAAGCGATAGGGGAGTTTGCTACGCTCCGCGCGGCTCCACGTTCCTTAATACGGTTCATCAATAAGGATCTGGCGGTAGAGATCCAAATAGGCTTGGGGCGGCACCAATGGCGGATGTGGATGGCGATAGGAGAGAAACCAGAACGCGGGCCAGTTTGGATCGCGCCGCTTGATCTGGCGCACCATCTGCTGGGTAGCCCAGTTGGTGGGGTGCATCGCTTCGGGGAGATGCCAGGGCCGGCTGCTGTACTCATTATTGCTCATGCCGTGATCAAAATGGCGGCCAGCATATCCCTGATCACCCAAAAAAAGTTCGTA
>CAZMRA010000137.1:4661-13179 GCA_964568485.1 uncultured Caldilineaceae bacterium
GATCACCCCATATTGTTGCCGCCCCTCCTCGTCAAGGATCACATCATCAAAGCCGATGCGATTCCGTTGTGGATAGACATGCAGCTTGCCAACCGCATAGGTCTGATATCCGGCATTGCGGAACGTTTCGGCGAGCGTGGGTAGGGCGGGCATAGGCATCGTCTCGTGGAAGACGCGATCGCCATGCGTACGTGGCGGCGTCCCGGTCATCAATGTGCGCCGGGCGGGGATACAGACTGGACATTCAGCGTAGGCATTTGTAAAGCGAACGCCGCTGTGGGCTAGCTCATCGAGCGTGGGCGTTTGGAGCGTGGGATGGTTGGCTGCGCCAAGCAGTGCGGCGGGCCAATGATCAGTTGAGATCAGTAAAACATTGGGACGCTTGGGCATTGATTGCTCCTCTAAAGGTCGAGATGGAGGTGAATAGGTAAAACAATTGTGGCTCTCGGTTGCGGCCCGGGTATTATACCGTGCTTGGTGCGAAAGGGGATGGTCGGCTAGCTAATGCGCCAACACAATAGTGAATTTTGCCGCAAACAGGGATTTATTATATTTGACAAATTTTTAACCCTACGTATACTCGCGCGTAGCCTGCAAACGCCGTCGTACTTCATTGTCTGTGCGAACAAGCAATCCATCAGTGTGTCGGAAACTTGTATGATGATATGCCATTCTATTTTGGCCCCCGCACCAACTGCGCTGACCCGCACGCTGCTGGTTGATTGTTGTACCGAATGTTGTTGTTGTTGCCTGCTGCCAGCAAGCTGGTAACTCGACAACGCGTCGGTAATATTGTGGTCTTCCAAACCCAGTTTCCGCTGCCCATCGAGTTATCGGTGGGCTTTTTTTTGGGAAATTTTATGGACCTACTGTTGCAATCTGCTCAAGTGACCACTTGCATCTGTAGTTGGCGGGCCATCGGTCTGGCGGCTCGGCGGGTGATGCACGCGTAATTTGCTTTTGGCTGCCATTATCCACGACCGGTGTTCCCGCAATACCCAGCGCATTTCTGAAAAGGGTTGGCTCTCGATAAGAGTCGAACGGTCATCGTCGACCGTGTACGGTTTCACTATAGTTTTTCACCAAAAAGGGACGTTCGATGACACAACAGCAAAGCTGGAAGGAACTGCTCCAGGAGCAGATGCCAGCTCAATGGGCCCATGATATTGATATCTTTGAAGGGCAGATTGAGCTCAAGAAGCAACGCAAATTAGATGACAAAGTCTTTGCCGAAACGCGTTTGCGCCGCGGCACCTATGGTCAGCGTTATGACAATGGCCAGCGCAATGATGGTATTCAGACACAGACCCTTAACTTCCCCGCAGGCGATTTGACCAAAGGCCCCGATACGCTGTGGGATGCGCCCGGCATGCAGCGCATCAAGGTACCGTATGGCGGCCTCACTCCTGAACAACTCGAGGTCCTTGCTGGGTTGGCCGACGAGTATTCGGATGACATTTTGCATGTCACCACCCGCCAAGATTTTCAACTTCACTTTGTCCACATTGAAGATACGCCCGACCTGATGCGTCGTTTGGCCGCGGTGAATATCACCACGCAAGAGGCCTGCGGCAACTCGGTGCGTAATGTCACCGCCTGCCCGCTGGCTGGCATCTGCCGCACCGAGCCATTTGATGTCACCCCCTATGCCAACGCAACGACCTTTTTCTTGCTCGGCCATGATGACTGCCAAGATTTCGGCCGCAAGTTTAAGACCGCCTTCTCCGGTTGCGAGCACGAGGCTTGTGGGTTGGTGATGATGCACGATCTGGGCTTCTTGGCTCAGGTGCGTGAGATTGATGGCAAGCAGGTGCGCGGCTTTAGAGTTTATGTCGGTGGTGGTTTAGGCACGGTTCCTTACCAAGCCAAGGTCTTGAAGGAATTTGTGACCGAAGACGAGATCCTGCCATTGTCGCAGGCTGTTGCGCGTGTCTTTGCCCGCTTGGGTGAGAAGCGCAACCGCAACCAGGCCCGCCTGAAATTCTTGATCGCCAAGTTGGGGATCGAAGAATTCACCCGCTTGGTGGATGAAGAGCGTGCGATTCTGCCCTACGACGAACGCTGGACCTCCTATCTGGCCGATTTGGATCAATTCCAAGAATCACCTGTTCGCCCCACCGCTGTATTGAATGGCGCCGCCAAGCCCGAGGGCTTCGATGAGTGGGCGGCCACGAATCTGTATCAGCAACGCCAAGCTGGCTATTATGTGGTGACCATCAACTTGCCGCTGGGCGACATCACCACCGAGCAAGCCTATCAATTGGCCGATATCGCCCGCAAATATGTTGGCGATACCATCCGCACGACCGTGGAGCAGAACATCATTCTGCGTTGGGTCGCCGAGTCGGATCTGCCGGCCCTCTACAGCGAATTGAAGGCGATCAACTTGGCTACTCCTGGCGCAGGCACGATTGTCGATATCACCTCGTGCCCCGGTACTGATACCTGCAAGCTGGGGATTGCCGCCTCGCGCGGTTTGGCCGGCACCTTGCGCAACCAACTAGCGGCGCGCAGTGCAACCCTGCCGGATGCGATCAAGGATCTGCGCATCAAGATCAGCGGCTGCTTCAACTCTTGCGGCCAGCACCACATTGCCGATATTGGCTTCTTTGGCAACAGTCGCCGCCGCAACAACCGCACGGTGCCCCACTTCCAGGTTGTGCTGGGTGGACGCTGGCGCGAGAATGCAGGCAGCTATGGCATGGCTGTGGGCGCTGTTCCTTCCAAGATCGTGCCTGAATTGCTCAATACCCTGATCAACCGCTACGCTAATGAACGCGACCGGGAAGAGACTTTCCAAGATTGGGTGACGCGCCTCGGCAAGAAGCAGATCAAAGAAATCTTGGAGCCTTTCACCGAAGTGCCGATCTATGAAGTCAACCGCGACTTTTATAGCGACTGGAACGACCCGCGTGAGTTCACCATCGGCGATATTGGCGTGGGTGAATGCGCTGGTGAAGTAGTCTCACTCTTCGCTATGGAGGTGGCACGCGCCGAGGCCGAACTCTTCGACGCGATGATCGCACTCGACGAAAAAGATTTTGCCCAAGCTGACCGCCGCGCCTATCGAGCGATGGTTTTGGCTGCTCGTTCGCTTGTCCGTGCTCAATATCCCGAAGTGGGGGATGATCCAGACCAGATCGTTCAGCAATTCCGCACTCGCTTCTATGATACTGAACTCTTCTTTGACAAATACGCCAAAGGCAAGTTTGCCGAATATCTGTTCGACCGGCATAACAACCCACCAACAACGATGAACGAAGATCTGGCGCACAAGATCATCGAAGAGGCGAACCTCTTTATTGAAGCTGCTCATGCCTGTGACGCACGCTTGGCCGGTGTGGTGACCGGTGGGGTCACATTGTAATTAACCTGAACTAGCCAGCTGGTGATTGATTGCCGTTTTCTGGCGCCATCACCAGCTCGCTTCCCTGGAGAAGATCATATGGGTTTACCACATCGTATCAAGGTGAAATATTTTGTTGCGGATGACGCTACCGTAGAATTGCCCGCACTCACGCCGATTTTTCATCGGTGGATTCAGCAGAAACGGGTTGATGGCTTGCTGCTCGATGTCGCTGATTACAAACATGTGCCGAACGGGCCTGGTATCTTACTGATTGGCCACGAGGCAGATTACAGCTTGGACTTGGCCGGCGGACGTCCCGGATTGGTCTACGATCACAAGCGTGAATGGCAACCAGACGCGACTCTGGCTGAGCGCATCCGGTTGGTCTTTGACCATGCGCTCTCTGCGTGCGATCTACTGGAGACTGAAGAAGAATTGGGCGGGCGTTTGCAATTCAAGCGAACCGAAGCCGAATTGACCTTGGTGGATCGCCTCAACACACCCAATCAGCCCGAAGTGCTGGATGCTGTGATTGGTGAGATCCAGACCGTTCTGGATGAACTCTATGGGCCGGGTGCCGCAACGGTGAGCCGTGCCAGCGAGGATCCGCGGCGGGCTTTAGCTGTCCATATTCAGGCAGCGAACGCGCCGAAGCGAGGTTAATAGCAAGTAGACGGTGGACGCTTGATCGTCCACCGTCTTTTATTAAACATCTTGTGGCGGGTAAACCTGTGGAAAGGCTTGCCCTTGCAAAATTTCCCCATCCGTCACCTCGACGAAGGGCTTCATCGGGTGGTTGCCGCTGGCAACAAAACGAGTTTCTCCGGTCATATAATGCAGGGCAATTGCCCGGCGCGGCCGTCCACTCGTATTGGCGTGGGATGCATGCCACGTCAGTGCATGATGAAAGTGAACCTCCCCACGCTTGACTGGACAACGAACAACCTGCACGGCATGATCGTCAAACTGGGCAGGCATCGCCTCGAAATTTGCTAATCCCCGCAGAAATTCGATATTGTTGCCCCAGCGATGGGAGCCGGGGACCATGCTCATGCAGCCATTGCTTTCGTCGGCATCGTCCAGGGCAACCCAAGCGGTTACCTCGGTCATTGGCGCGATGATCGGCCAGAGTGGTGCGTCTTGATGCCACATGTTCACGCCGCCAACCTCCGGCGGTTTGTACTGGATCTGATCGTGCCAGATGCGCAGCGTATCAGCTTGCGTGAGTTGGGCCAGGCCCGTTGCAATTTTCGGATGGTAGATGAGCTTGCGAAAAGCCTCGCTTGCCATCCAAATATTGACGATCTGCCAGACTGGCGCCGCATCATCCTGAGCGAGATTGCGGACCAAAACAGGTTGGGGAATCCCGGACTGGTCGCGCTGTTCGATCACCCGCATCGTCTCCGCCCGCAGGATCTCGACTTCTTCATCGCTCAGGACGAGCCCGCCGTTGACAAAACCATTGGCATGAAAAAACTCAATCTGTTCGGCATCTAACATCGCTTCCTCCTGAACCTCATTGTTCTCGGTAAATCTCGCCACTCGGTACTGAGGCATAGCGTAGTGTAGCACATTCGCCGAGCTTGGGGAGCTTGTAGCGAGTTATTTTACCGCTTGGCCTGGTTTGGCACCGGTATGTTCGCCGGCACGCAACACCCGCACGCCATTGATCCACACGTCATTCACCCCCACCGACAGTTGATGGGGTTCTTCAAAGGTCGCACGATCACCAATCGTTGCTGGGTCAAAGATCACCACGTCGGCGAAGTAGCCCTCGCGCAAGAGCCCACGTTGGCGCAATCCCAAACGTTGTGCCACGGCCGAACTCATTTTGCGCACCGCATCTTCCAACGGCAAAATGCCCTCTTCACGCACATATTTGCCCAAAATGCGCGGATAGCTGCCATAGGCGCGCGGGTGCGTCGGGCCATAAGCCGCAGCCCAGGCCGGATCCACACCGCCAGCGTCGGTGCCGATGGTGATCCACGGCTGCTGCAGCTGGTGCTTGACATTCTCCTCGGTCATCATGAAATAGATGGTGCTGATGCGCTGTCCCTCGGCCGCGAGCAAATCCATGGCGGCGTCGACCCAATCCTGCCCGCGCATTTCGGCGATCTCGCTCAGGCGCTTGCCCACATAGATGCGATGCTCAGGTCGTTGAAAGCCAACGGGCATGACGCCGGATGGCTCACAGAGGGAAGCCATGGCCTCCCAATCGCCACTGGGATTGAGCGCCTCTTCCTTGATCTTGGCGCGCATGGCGGGATCCCGCAGATTTTGGTAGAGTTTATTGTCGGCATCGGCCCAGGGCGGCAACACCGACGTCAACCCGGTGCCAGCGCCGACGTAGGGATACATGTCGGCGGTGACATCTTGGCCAGCGCTGCGGGCGGCATCGATCCGCTCGATTACGGTGGCCATTTTGTCCCAGTTGCGTTTGCCCGCCGCTTTTAGATGGTAGATCTCGACCGGCAACTCCGCTTCTCGGCCGATGGTCAAGGCTTCGTCAAGCGCGCTGAAAATTTCGTCCGCTTCGGAGCGCAAATGGGTGATGTAGATACCCCGATATTGGCTCACCACTTTGCAGACTTCGATGATTTCGCGGGTGCTGGTGTAGGCACTCGGCGGGTAGATCAGCGCATAGGAGACGCCGAGCGCCCCTTCTTCCATGGCGGCCGCGGTGACGCGGCGCATCGTTTCGAGTTGATCCTCGTTAGGCTCGCCCAGCGCCATGCCCATGGCATATTCACGGACCGTACCGCCCCCCAAGAAGGAGCCGATATTGGAAGAGACCCCGGCTTCCAGCAGTGCGTCGAACCAATCGCGAAAGCGCTTCCAGGTGGGAATGCGCTCTTTCCATTCTGGAATGGTTTTCAGATAGTGATTGCGCTCCAGATCCGCGGGATCAATCTCTCCGCCTAAGGGCGCGGGTGTCCAATCTTCGCCCATGATCTCGGTCGTTACCCCCTGGGTGATCTTCGAGAGGCAGCGACCATCAACCATCAAGGGCACGATCGAGTGACTGAGAATGTCGATAAATCCAGGGCAGACCACCAGCCCATTGGCGTCAACCACGTCGGCAGCGTTTTCGGGCGGAATCTCTCCCGGCGCGGTGATGGCAGCGATCCGCTCGCCTTTGATGGCGACATCTCCCCAAAACCACGGGTTGCCCGTGCCATCCACGACCTTGGCCTGGCGAATGAGTACATCAAAATCGGCCATGATACCTCTTCCCCTCTACTCAACCCTCGACAAGCGGCCAGAGATCGCGCCGCGCTTTGCGATAGGGCAATTGTTTGAAATCTGGTACGAGTGCGCCGGGCGATGCCACATACAGGATCTCCGCGGCAATCGGTGCGAACCCGGCGTAAAAGTGCTGCATCGACTTGACGACCAGAATCTGCTTGCTGGTCGGGTCGATCCCGGTGTTCGAGAAGACTTCCGGGCTAAAGGTCTGGGTGCGATGGCTGATCACCACTACATCGACGCCGTTGGGGCCATGGAGGGCCACGGCATCGCCCAATTTGCCCACGCCTTCGCCAAAACGCTGGGTCGCGCCGCGGGCAATTTTACCGACGCGCACGGTCAGATCCGCGGGCGGGCCAGACATGGGTCCCATTTTACCACCCACGCGAATATCGAACGTGGTCCCTTCGCCGGCCTCCATAGCCAAGCTCACCGCAATCGGATCCCAAATGCAGCCGATCGCAGCATTGCTGATGCCGCGTTCCAGGATGCGATGCAGCAGGAAGGTAGAATCATTCGGCGCGCCGCCACCAGCATTATCTGATACATCGGCGAGGACCACTGGGCCGGTGGGGTGAGCCACGGCGCGATCGAGTGCTTCATCCATGGACAAGTAAGGGGGCTGCGCCTCTTTGCGGATCGCCCAGATGCGCTCGGCCAGATCAGCGGCCACCTTAGCACCCAGTTCGGGCTTGTTGTCGGTGATCACCAACGTGCGCACGCCCAGATCGGGCACATCACCCCAGGGGAAGCTGTGGGTCAGTGACACCGAAAGCACTCCATCCTTGCCCTCGAGCGCTTTCATGTGCGCCACGTAGCTCTTCATCGGATCGCGGCTGGTGTGGAAGACACCAATCATGCCACAGTCGTGGAGAGTCATGTGCGGCTTGACTTTACCTGCCAGCGTATCGGCGATGATCGTAAAGAGCTCGTCGGCCCGCTCGCCAATGTCAATGTGCGGATACTCTTTGTAGAGCACCACCGCATTGGTAGCATCGATCAGATTCTGCGAAACGTGGCAGTGCAGATCCAACTCCACGCCGATCGGTACATCCGGCCCGACAATGGCGCGCACATGGCTGGCGAGATCGCCTTCGCAATCATCATAGCCTTCGGCCACCATAGCGCCATGCATGTTTAGGAAGACGGCATCTACCGGCATCGCGGCCCGTAAGTCGCGCAAAACTTCTTCGCGTAGCGATTCGTAGACGGAGCGCAGCGTGATTCCCGAAGGCATCGCAAAAGCCGCGACACTCTCGTCTACGGTCCAGCCCAGTGCCTTGGCCCGGTCGCGCCAGAGGACGAGCGGCAGGGCGTGGGCTGGGGGGCGGTCGCCAAAATTGCCGCCACGGATCAGGTACGTGTCTTCAAATGTTTGCCAACCGGTGACAAAAGGGGAAAAGGTATTGGTTTCGGTGCCCACCAGGGCGGTGAAGATTTTCATGCTAGATCCACAAAACACTCAAGAAATGAACTTATTGATAATACTCATAGACGGCACGCCCAATCTGGCCAAAGGCGCCATCGATGGCGTTGATCTGCTGCCACTCGGCCACCTTGTCCCCTTTCACCGCTGCCGCATCCCAGCGGGTAAAGACAGTGATCGCCACATGATTCTGTTCGTTGCAGTAGAGAATGCCGGCATCGTTGCGGATTCCGGAGAGGGTACCAGTTTTGTGGGCGAAGGGGATCCCATAGGGCAAAAAGAGTGGTAGGCGACCATTGAGCTGCTGTTGGAGCAGGATGTGCAACATCCCGTCGCAAGCGATGCGGCTGATCGCTTCTCCGCGATAAATTTTCGCCACTAAGCGGGTCATATCGTAGGGGGTGCTGGTGTTATTGTGCGGGCCGCCATCATAGACCGTTGTATCGGGCAGGTTGGGGATCATGGTTTTGGGCTGATCGAGATCGACAAAGAGCCGC
>CAZMRA010000138.1:0-13162 GCA_964568485.1 uncultured Caldilineaceae bacterium
CATCGGGGTCGAGGAGCGTGTCATTGCCCTCACCACCCAACAGCACATCGAAGTCACCGGTCCCCCCGTTGAGCACATCGTTGTGATTGCCACCATCCAAGTAGTCGTTGCCAAGTTCGCCATAGATCAAGTCGTTGCCCTCGCCACCGCAGATGATGTCATCACCTGCCTTGCCGTTGAGGATGTCATTGCCCCCCAGGCCGAGGATCAGGTCGTTGCCAGCATCACCAGTGAGGTTATCCTGCAGCTCTGTCCCCACCAGGATGTTGCCCTCCCAGGGCGCAAGGGTGTCGAAGTGATGGGCAAAATAACCGTCGTCTGTCTGGTAGACTTGATAATCACCACAGACCCCAAACAGGGTAGCTGCCAGATCCACTGTGTAATTAACCACAGCGCTGCCCACATTGTCGGCGTTATCGCGTGCGTCTTCACAGCTGGCAGTAAAGCTACCAGTGCCGTCAGGATTCCCACCACTGATGCGGAGGGTCGCAGTAATCGCCACACCGGAAAGATCATCTTGCGTGTTACAACCGGCGAGCGGGACGCTCTGTTGGCTGTAGACTGCGCCCTCACTTACGCCGGTTACCATGACCACAGGCGGGGTGCGGTCGATCTGCACCGTGACCACATTACTGGGTTCACTGCTGTTGCCGGCGTTATCATTGACAGTTGCGACAGTCGAGGTAACTGCCGTGCCTTCATCCGTGAGCACTTGAGCAGCTGGACAGCCGCCATCTGGGATGCCAGAAAGCGCATCGACACAGATAAATTGCACGGCCATGGGGCTATTGTACCAGCCAGCAGCATTTGGTCCACTCGTCGCTATTGCGCTGATCGTCGGTTTGGTCAAGTCTAGCTTAGCGGCATAATTGGCGCTGCCCTGGTTGCCAACAAGATCAGCACAGGTGGCACTCACTAGATATTCGCCTTCGCCACTTGATGTGCTACTCGTAACACAGTTGGCTGCATCGATGCCACTGCCATCGCTCGCTTCTACCCAGTTCCAGGTGACTATGAACTCGCTGTTATGCCAGCCATTCGCATTGGCTGCCGGGTCCACGGTGGGATTGGCCGTTGGCGCGAGCGTGTCCACCAATTCGAACGCGCCGATGTCACAGTAGGCACCTTGAGGGCGAGCAATCCCCCGCTGATCCAAATTGTTGGCCATAAAGGGATCGGCGCAAGCGGCGGCAGCGCCGCGGTTGATGGCCAGGCTGCCAACCAGCAAGGCATGGGTGAAGGTGGGACCGCCGTTGTCTTGCAGTGGGCCGAGATTGGGATCACCGGTCCAGTTACTAATGTTGGTCCCGTTGACACACCCCAAGTTGTCTTCAATCAGCGAATGGCTAGCGTGAATGAGACTCCGATCCCACCACGCGCTCCAACATTCACTATCACCGCCATTATTGGCAATGATCGAATTGGTCAGTGTTAGGACCCCATTGTTGGCAATGCCGCCCCCATCATAACCGGGGGCATCATTCGCACTGATGGTGCTGTTGATCACGCTCAGCTCACCAATATTGTGGATACCGCCACCGTGCCAGAGATCAGCGCGATTGCCGCTGACGGTGCTGTTGAGCAGCGTCATCTTGCCGGCGTTGTAAAGACCGCCGCCACCACCCTGTCCGCCTTCGTGGTGATTGTCCATGATCGTGCTGTTGGTGATGGTCAGCACACCAGCGTTGTAAATGCCGCCACCGCCCGTATAGCTCCCATAGCCATCGCCACCCGTGATGGTCGCGTAGCTGAGCGTCAGATCGCCCGTGCTGGCAACCTTCAGGATGCGATAGTGTCCCGACCCTGGGTTGCGGCGGATGGTGGCGCCATTCCCCTCGATCTCCATACTGCTGGTAATGATCGGCAACCCATTACCAGCAGCATACGCCGCGGGGATCGTGTAATCCCCAGCCTGTAAGCGGATGAGGTCGTGGCCGTTGCCCGCTGCGCAATCGCTATACGTCGCGGCATCGTCATTGGCATTGATGATGGCTTCGGGCAATGAGCAGCGAGCATCCGTTGTGTCGATCACCGGGTTGTTGGTGGTGACAAAAATTGGTGCGTCTGTCGCAGTGGATTCAACCGCGCCCATATCTACGGTTCCCCCCCGAATACGTGGGAAGTCCGAACCACGCTGGTCATAGGCGACGCCGTCGGGGATATGATCATTGTGACCACCATTGATTGCCGGGCTATTGTCCAGCAGCGCGTGTGTGAACGTGGGGCCACCGTTGTCCCGCAACGGTCCCAGCAGAGGATCGCCGATACGATTCCCGGTATTGCCCCCATTGATGCAACCTAACCCGTTTTGGATCAATGAATAGAACGCGTTGATTTGACCACCGGTGATGGGACAATCGCCGCCAGTATTGTTGGCAACGATCGAATTGATCAGCGTGATGACAGATGCGCCGGTGCGTTCTGCATTGTAAAGTCCGCCGCCCCTATCAGCTCGGTTATTGGTGATGGTGGTGTTGATCAGCGTCAAGGTCCCATCTCGGTTGTAAATGCCACCCCCATTGTAACCCGTCTCAACCCGGTTGCCACTGACCGTACTATTCTCTAAGGTCACTGTGCCGAGGTAGTTAAAAATACCACCTCCCCAACCTATTATGCTGGAATTACCACTGACCGTGCTATCGCGCAGTAGCAGTGTGCCATTATTGTTGTAAATGCCACCCCCATACCAACCCAGGTTATCTCGCACCGTGCTGCTATTGAGCGTGGCTGTACCGCTATTGTAAATACCGCCACCATTTTCGAACATCACGCCGCTGCTGGTGACTGTAGTGTAATTTAGCGTTAGCTGACCGCCGTTGTTATGAATCCCGCCACCGATCTCTGCGCCACCGCTGATGGTTGTATGATTCAGCGTGAGGTCGCCGGTACTGGTGACATCCAAAATGCGATAAGCTTTGTCTGGTTCGGAGGTGATGATCGCGCCGTTGCCTTCGATCACAATGTTGCTGGTAATGCTTGGCAAGCCATTTTTCGGGCTATAGGCAGAGGTAAGCGTATACAGAACGCCAGCCAAGGTAATAACGTCGTCGCCGCTACCGGCAGCGCAATCAGCATAGGTTGCGGCATCGTCATTGGCATTGACAATGGCTTCGATCAATGAACAGAGCTCGTCACCATCGTTGATCGTTGGGTCGTTGGTGGTGACAATGATCGCATCTGCCTGTAGTGGCGGTGCAGCTTGCACAGTTGGTACGCCATTCAAGGCCAGGGCGAGCGCCATCCCAGCCAGTGAAATCCCCAGTTTGCGCTGCCAGCGTCGCCGCGTCCACCGGGGCAACCAATGCAGCGTCTGATACCAGTGCGTAAAGCGTTCGAGCAGCATGCGACCATGGCGCGCCAGCCAGGGGGCTAGCCGGGGCCTTTGGTTCATCTGCTGGTGAAGGACCTGCCAAAAAATCTGGGCTATGTCATCTGAGGGATGTTGATTCAACTCCATTTTTGCCTCCTTTGCGAGGATGGACAGGGAACGAAAGATGTGCTTACACCCACTCCGCCAGTGGGGTCTCGGCCAGGGCTGCGTCGGGCAGTACAAAAGAGTGATCAATTGGCGTATCGTCTTCCAGCAATAGTTCGGGGAAGCGGGTATTGGGCAGCACCTGCACCGCGAAGATCTCCTGTACGCCCTCCTCAAAGCGCAAGAAGCCTAAGGTCTGCCCGGTTTCGATGTGCACCACCCAGACGCCACAAGTGCGCGCGTCCCCCAACCGCTCGATCAGCGGCAATCCGCTAAAAACAGCACTCTCGCGCACCTGGGAAAGACCGATAAAGGCTAGAGGACCATAGAAATCGAGGCCGCGGGTAAAACCAGGCAATTGGGTAAGGGTGTGGACGCTGGCGGGTAACTTGCCAGCTACTCGAGGATCGACCCAGGCCAAACCACCTTGGCCCGACTCCAGCAACCAGAGGCGGTCTTGATACCAGCGCGGCGAATGGGGCATCGACAGCCCCTGCAGCAAGATCTCGTTGCGCTCTATGTCCATAAGCAGACCACCGTTGGCTTTATTCGCACGCCAGCCCCCGGGCGTATCGGTGGCGCCCAGAGCCGTTACATATTTGGGACGCCCATCCACCATGGCCAAACCATTCAGATGGCAGCGATCTTCGGGAGCGTAGGCACTGACAAAAGGAGGGCGCCAGCGGGGATAAAAGCTATAATCGTCGTGCAAGGTACAGAGACAACCAAAGCGCGTGTTGACAAACCACAGCTGGCCATCGTCTGCAAAGGCCATCTCGTGGATGTCGATAGCGCCAGTAACGTGAATCCGCCGCGGGATGTAACAGGCATCATGGCTGCTGCCGGCAGCGCTGCGATCCAGCTTGCGCGCCACGGCCGGCATATTATGCAACTCCCAAATGCTCTTCTGCCCACCAATGGCGAGCTTTGTCCCGTGGGGTCCCGACTGTAACGCCAGCCCCATTGGCTTGTGAAAATCGCGAAAGTGGGTGTTAATTGAGCCGTCGTGGCGCTGGCCATTAGTGGTCATCCCCGTGTCGCAGCGCACCAAGATCACCTTATTGGCCTGGTAAGTTGTGACCGCTAGGCTAATGTTGAGTTGGGCCAAGATCTCCAACAAGCTGTCGGTATAGACACTGCGCAATGCTTGAGGCTGGCTAGAACTGGTCGTCATGATCACCCCGCTAGATGGAAGGAAGCTTGTTTACGCCTGAGCACCACTCTAGCCCATGACCATAACCATTGTGTGTCTACCTGATGGTTATTGCGTAACCAAATCAGGTGAAGATCATGACCAAATGCGCCAAAACCGGATCCCTCTTCCGGTCAACTGTCGTTCCCCCTTCCAACGGTGTATAATTGAAGCGCACTGAGCAGCACTTCACCGTTTAGCAACTCCAAGTGATAATGAGCATACCTCGGCTTACCCTCGCCTTTCTCGGAACTTTCAGTGCCGCCTTAGGTGACACCGCCATCACAGCTTTTCGTACGGACAAGGTGCGTGCATTACTTGCCTATCTCGCGCTGGAAGCCGAGCAAGCACATAACCGTCACGCCTTGGCGGGGTTACTCTGGCCGGATCTGCCTGAGCGACAGAGCCTGGACAATTTGCGCGTCACCCTGTATCGGCTACGCCATACCTTAGATGCAGCCCGACCAGGGCTGAGCAACCAGGTGTTGACGGTTACCCGCCAGAGTGTGCAACTGAATGCGGTAGCCATCTGCAGCGATGTGCTCGACTTTGAAGCTGGCACAACGATGTTCATGCCGAACACGCGCCAGGCAGGGCGACTACAAGAACTTGCGCAAGCCGTGGCCCTCTATCGTGGTGAGTTACTTCCGGGGTTCAGCTTGGCCGATGCCTCAACTTACGAAGAATGGCTACTGCTGCGCCGCGAACAGCTGGCCGCCCGAGCGCTCTTGGCCGTTAAAACCTTGGCCGATGCTCATGAAGCTCAAGGCGAACTGGAGCAAGCACACCGCTACGCCACCCGTTTGCTCGAACTCGATCCCTACGGAGAAGCGAGTCGCCGTCAGTTGATGCGCGTCTTGACGCGGCTCGGTCTACCGCACCAAGCCTTGGCCCAATATGCTGCGCTACGTCAACTCCTGCGCAGCGAACTGGGTGTGGAGCCGAACGCCCAGACCACAACTCTCTACGAACAGATCCGGGATGGCAGAATTGATCAAACCGCCCCACGGCCGACGGACCAGTCTCTACTGACGCCCACGAACGCGCCAACCGGGCGCGGGCTATCCCCAGATCCACCGAGGGAGATTCCCTTCACCGGTTCGTTTGTTGGGCGCACGGAAGAAGTCGCCTGCTTAACTCGTTGGGTAATCACAGATAGCACCCCAGCGCAGCTGATCATGGTATTGGGGCTGGGTGGCGTCGGCAAGACCAGCCTGATCGCCCATACAGCCCGAACGCTGAGTCAACATTTTGATCGAGTACTCTGGCGTTCGCTGCTGAATGCACCGCCACTGGATAGGCTCGTGGCTGGACTGCTGCAGACGTTGGCCGAACAATCCTTGGTCGAACTTCCAGCCGATCTGGAAGCACAACTGGCCCTGCTCTTTGATTATTTGCGCCGACAACGGGTCCTGCTGATCTTGGACAACTTGGAGAGTGTTCTGGAGCCAACTGCGGCAGGACACTTTCGGCCAAGCTATGAGGCTTACGAGCAACTGCTCTGGTTGGCGGCGACCAGCGAACATCGCAGTGTACTGCTCTCAACCAGCCGCGAACGACCAGCTATTGTTACTCGGCTCGCTGCTGATACACCGCGAGTGCAATCCCTCTTCTTAAAAGGATTGGATGAAATCGCCGGACAGAAATTGTTGGCAGAACGGGGTATCGCCGATCTACCCGATAATGGGCTGGCATTGGTAGCTCGCTATTCAGGCAATCCGTTGGCCCTCAAGTTGGTCGCGGATACAGTGCAGGAGCTTTTTGCTGGGGATGTTGCAAGCTTTCTCAGCGAAGACACGCTCATCTTTGATGATGTTCGAAAAATTCTGGAGCAACAACTCTCGCGCTTGAGCGAACTAGAGCGGGCCATCCTCTTTTGGTTGGCGATTGAACGAGAAGCGGTGGATGCCCAAACGCTTCGGCGGAACTTGATACAGCCAACCGGGCCGCACTTTCTAGAGGCGCTCCGGAGCTTGCAGAATCGCTCACTGATCGAGCGGCATCACACTGGCATCGGTTTGCAAAATGTGGTGATGGAATACCTAACCGAGCGCTTGGTCGCCACTGCTGGTGCGGAGTTGCAGACGGGCCAACTCAACCTGCTCCATCACCATGCACTGCTCAAAGCCCAGTCGAAAGATGACATACGCCAGAGCCAGACACGCTTAATTTTGGCTCCGCTCGTAGCGCAAATCCAAGCAACCTTGGGCAAACCAGCGTTGCTCGAGAGGCTGCGCAGTCTGGTGGCTGAATTACATCAAAGCCCAACACGTCGCCCCGGCTATAGTGCGGCCAATCTGTTTCATCTCCTGCGCCACTTAGAGGTTGATCTCACAGGCTGGGACTTTTCCCAATTGAGTATGTGGCAAGCGGATCTGCGCGGTGCGAACCTCGCAGGGATTGATTTAAGCGGTGCGGATCTTGCTGGGGCGATGTTCACCGAAGATTTTGGGCGGATCTTTACGCTGGCGCTTCATCCGCAGGGTCATCTGTTGGCCGCCGGTGGGGCCCAGGGAGCGGTGCGGATTTGGTCATTTCCCCATGGGCAAAACGCGGAATTGCTCAGCGGTCATACCAACGCAGTCACCAGTGTGGCCTTTAGCCCAGATGGGACTCTGCTGGTCAGTGGCAGCCTGGATCGCAGCGTTCGTATCTGGGATTGGCGGACTGGCCGTTGCCTTCAGCGCTTGACCGGGCACAGCAGCGGCATTTTTGCTGTCGCATTCAGCCCTGATGGCAAGTACTTAGCGAGCGGCGGCCAGGATCATACCGTGCGGCTGTGGGCGGTTGAGAATGGCACTGAGCTCGCGGTCATTCCTGGGCACAGCGATGCAGTCCTGAGCCTCGCTTTTCATCCGAGAAGCAAGCTGTTGGCCGTGGGCAGCATGGACCACCTGATCTACTTGTGGGACCTCACTGCGCTGTTGTCCAGTGGGCCCGCGCAGGCTGAGCGTCCAGCGGCGCAACTGCGCGGGGTACTACGCGGCCACGAGCATCAAGTGCTCGCGCTGGCCTTTCACCCTGATGGAACTTTGCTGGCCACCAGCAGTGCCGATACGACCATCCGCCTCTGGAACATGGAGACACAGAGCCTGCAGACCACCCTCCGTGGCCATACTCACTGGGTGCGCAGCATTCTCTTTAGCCGCGACGGGAACCGCCTGATCAGCGGCAGTGCCGACCGAACCATCCGTATTTGGGATGTAGCTCAGCAACGCACACTTGAAATCTTACGCGGGCATGAACACACCGTGCGCGCAATTGCCATTCATCCAGATGGTTCGCTGCTCGCCAGTGGTGGATTGGACGACACCATCCGCCTGTGGGATCTGCACGGCCAGCCACACGAACGAGCGATCCGCACAATCCGCGGCCATGTCTCGTCCATTCGTACGCTGGCCTTCAGCCAGGACCATACGCTGCTTGCAACCGGTGATGGCAAGGGGTGGGTGCGCCTCTGGCCAGTGACGCCTGCAGGCGCAGAGCCAGCCCCTCCCCACACCCTCGCCGACCGCGGCATGCAGGTCAACTGTGTTGCCTTCAGTCCGGATGGCCGTTGGTTGGCCAGTGCCGACGATGATCGAGTCGTGCGCCTCTGGGAACTCGCCACCCGCCAAATCAGTGGGCTACTGCGCGATCACAAAGCAGCGGTTCACACCGTCTGTTTTGCACCCCAGGGTCAGATGTTGGCAACTGCCGGATATGACGGCGAGATCTATCTGTGGGATGTCAGCGTGCCTGCGCAGAGTCGGTTACGCAAAGTCTTGTCTGGCCATACACGCGAGGTCAATGCGTTAAGTTTCACGCCCGAAGGAAAATGGTTGATTAGTGGTGCCGCGGACAATACACTGCGCGTCTGGGATGTGGCTACAGGTCGATGCATCCAAGTCATCGAAGAGGCGAATGGCCATTGCAAGAGCCTCGCATTTGCCCCCACTCGCGGGCTAGTGGCTGCGGCTGGGTGGGCCGGGATCATTCGGCTCTATCGCCTAACGGCAGCGCATCAACTCGACTTAGTGCAGACCATCCAGGCCCATGCGACCCGCATCAACCAAGTTGCCTTCAGCGCAGATGGACGAAGCCTGGTCAGCAGTGGTCAAAGTGGCACGATACGAGTATGGGATGTGGATACGGGGCGCCAACTACTGCGGCTGCATGGGCACACGCAGCCGGTGGAATCGGTGGCCTTCGCCGCATCTCTTGATCCCGAAGGTCAACTACTTGCCAGCGGCGGCGAGGATGAAACAATGCGGCTGTGGGTGCTGGCGGGTGAGCCGCTCGCGGGCAGCCTCGCCCAGGTCTTGCATGTACCCGGCCCTTATGCGGGGATGAAGATTACCGGAGCCACGGGCATCAGCGATGCGCAGCGGGCAGCCCTGGTAGCGCTTGGGGCAGTGGATGAAGCGTAGTTAGCGGCTTAGAGCGCGACGCCATGTCACCCCAGAGCCGAGCAAGCCAAGGCTATGCTTATAGCGCTGGTGCTCACATACACTCGTATGAAGGTACTGTCATCATCTAATGACACGGTCTAGCGAATAGTCATCATGCCAATGGTAAAAGTTATCCTCAGAAATGGCCACCAGTGATCCTACCCAAAGAGCGTGACCCGCGCTTTACCACCATCCGCCGCGGCGGGCTACTCACAGACGAACATCACCGGCTGCTGGCCTTATGGGCGGCCACCTGCGCCGAGCACGTTTTGCATCTGTTTGAATCTGTTCGGCCCGAGTATCCACGCCCGCGCGCAGCGATCGCCCAGATCCGAGCGTGGGTTGAGGGGAAAGTCACCATGTCGCAGGCCCGCGCAGCCGGTGGACACGCCATGGCCGCTGCCCGCGATCTCAAAGGTGCTCCCCGGTTTGCCGCCTATGCAGCCGGACAAGCGGCCGTAGTGGCCCATGTGCCAGCCCATGAACTAGGCGCTGCCGCCTATGCGATCAAAGCAGTCCGTGCCGCCGCGCCCAAAGCCGAAAGTGAAATCGCCGGCAGACGGGAATGTCAATGGCAGCGAGAACAGCTACCCGCCGAAATTCGCGCATTGGTGTTGGATGATCAGCGGCTGAGGAATCCCATCTGTTGGAACGTGTTCAGCGAGCCATACGAATGATGCCGCAGGGCTGGCCAGAGTGAATACGGAGCGGTGCGCTCGTCGTCCCCCGCAGCCGTTGCCCCATTGGCCCCAGCTCAATCAATTTCAGCTGCAGGGTGGTTACTGGTCCCAAATTTCTAGAGTTGACAGCCCTCCCAAACAGTGCTAGGCTATTCAATATCTGAAATTTCAGATTTTAGATCTGCTATCCCAAACTCACGATGAAAAAAGTAAATCAAGAAACTGCCGGAACAAACGCCCTGCCTGCGTTACAAACAGAACGTTTGACGGATACAGTCTATGCCATTTTGCGCGAGCGGATTTTAGGGGGCATGTTTGCGCCAGGGGAGCGCCTCAATGTTGATGCATTAGCGCAACAACTAAACATTAGCCAGACCCCCATCAAAGGTGCATTGGCGCGTCTCGTAGCGGATGGGCTAGTTGAAGTACAGCCCCGCCGCGGCACTTTTATTGCGCAAGTCTCCCCGCGCCAGATCTCGGAATTGTTATCCATTCGCCGGGCCTTGGAACTGCTCGCCGCCGAGACGATTTTCGACCACATTACGACGGCGGATATTGCGCAATTGCGCGCCATGGTAGAGGCGATCGAAAGCGCGACGGACGTCGATGAGCACTATCGTGGCAATTATGAGTTGCACAAGCGGCTGGTGGAATTGAGCGGCAATAGCAAATTGGCGCAGTTTTATACCGAGCTGAACGGTCATATCCATATGGCACTGATCCATGCCAGCAGCCAACATTGGCGCGAGCGCGCCGGAGAAGAGGCAGCTGAACACCAGGCAATTATCGATGCCCTTACCCAGGGGGACGTAAAAGCCCTCCAAGCAGCCATTACCGCCCATTTGAATCGTGCTTCTGCTTCGTTGATGAGCGATCTGAATCATATGAAGCACGCCGAGCAGCAGACGGCTGAATCATAAATCGGCTTCAACCGGGCATTGCTGCGCCAATCAGCAGACAGAGTGCTCAATATCAATTGCGCTCAAGGGGAGCATTCAAATGAAAATCGTCAAGGTTGACATTTTTGAAGTCGTTGTCCCTGTACGCGAAGGCGCGGTGAATAGCCCAGCCTGGGGACCAGCCGTCTTTGATGAAGCTCCAAAATACATTGTTCGCTTAACCTGTGACAGCGGGCACACCGGCATGGGGGAGTCTCAGCGAGGCGCAACCCGCGATGAAGTCACCCGCGGTGCCCGCAATTTACTCGGACGCGATCCGCTCAGCATCAATCTGCAACAAGTCGAAGAGGTGGTCAACGACTTTGCTTGGCCCAGCAACCGGGCCATCAATGCCTTTGACACCGCGCTATTTGACTTGGTGGGACGGATTCGGCAGGTGCCTGCCTATGTCCTCTTGGGAGGCGCCTATCGCCAGCGGGTAACTGTTGCCTATTGGACAGGGCGGCGCACACCGGAAGATATTTATCGCATTGCTCGTGAAGCCTATGATCAAGGCTTTACCCATTTTAAGTTCAAATTGGCACGTGCTCCAGGCCAAGATGCACTAAAAGATCCAATTGTGGAACGCATGGAGGCAGTTGTTGCCGCCGCACCGACCATGCAGGTCACGATTGATCCCAACGAAAAGTTACTGAATCCTCACTTTGCACGGCAAGTGATAGCACGCTTGGAACCCTTTGCCGCTAATCTGCAAGTCCTGGAAAGCCCTGTTCCGCAGCACAATCTAGACTGGTATGTGGCCTTGCGCCACACCACTCCCTTTGCCATTGCCCTGCACTTGGCCAACCGCGAGCAAGTGATCAACGCCATCAAGCGCGAGGCGGCTGATGCCTTGAATTTAGGCGGAACCATGGCTCAGTTTGTCGCCATGTCGCGCTTGGCCGGTGCTGGTGGGCTACCGATTTGGCACGGTTCCGGCATCGATCTGGGTCTCTTGGATGCGTCCTATATCCACGCTGCCGCCTGCGCGGAAACTTGTACGCTCGGCAGTGACATTGTGGGACAGCTGATCCGCGAGAGCAATCTGCTGCGGACTCCGTTGCGCTATGTTGATGGGCAAGTTGAATTACCCCAGGAGCCCGGGCTTGGCGTCGAAGTCGACGAAGAACAACTCCACCGCTATACCGTCCACCATTGGACGCTTGAATTGGAATCCTGAATCTCTATCCACCCTACACAGAATTCGAGTTGCGCATATGAAAATTATCGCTGTCGAAGCCCTAATCCTTTTTTCCGAACGCCGCTATACCAAACAGCAAGGCTTGGAAGTAGCGGTCCCGACGGAAGTACCAAATCGGCCGAAGACGATTTTTACGGATCGATATGCCGGAGGACGGCACTTATGTGTCTATCCTCCTGGCGAACAGACTGTGGTTGTGCGCATTGAAACGGACGAAGGTTTGGTTGGCTGGGGAGAAGCGCACGCGCCCTATGGCCCAACCGTCACCCAAGCCTTGATTCTGGATGTCTTCGCTCCATTGCTGATTGGGCAGGATCCGATGCACAGCGAAGTGTTGTGGGAGAAGATGTACGGCGCGCAACGGCTGCGTGGTCATAACACGGGCTACACCATGGAAGCGATCGCCGGCCTAGATATTGCACTGTGGGATCTGCGCGGCAAGATCACGGGGCAGCCCATCTATGCATTGTTAGGCGGTGCCTATCGCACGGAGATTCCCGTCTATGCCTCGGGCATCCCAGGCAGCAATGATCGTGAACGCCAGGCCTCGGCGCAACGCTATATCGAAGCTGGGTATACCGGTTTCAAGCTCGCCATTGGTCGGCGTGATCTCAACGAAGATTTGGCAACTGTGGCGGCAGTGGCCGAAGTGGTCAACGGCCACGGGCAATTGCTGGTAGATGCCCATGGTGCTTACGACTTGGGTACCGCGGTTAAAGTTGGCCGCGAGCTAGAGCGCTTGGGCTGCCATTGGTTTGAAGATCCACTGGTGCCCGAAGACCACACTGGCTACGCGGAGCTCAGCCGGGCGCTCGACATCATGGTCGTGGCTGGTGAAACCGAGTGCAATCGCTTTCAATTCCGCGACCGCCTAGCTGCGCGAGCAGTCGATGCGATCTTGCCAGATATTTGCCGGGCCGGGGGCATTACTGAAGGGCAAAAGATCGCCATTCTCGCCGATGCCTATCAAACTTCCTGGGCGGCCCATGTCAGCATGGGGACGATGATCCATGTAGTGGCAGCTCTCCACCTCGGTGCGGCCACACCCAATTTCTTAGTCTGTGAATTTCACCCGACCCTGACCAGTTTGGCCAATGACCTGTTGAAGACGCCAATCGAACCCCATGCAAGCCATATGACACTGCCTTCTGGACCGGGGCTCGGCATTGAATTTGATGAAGAAAAGCTGGCAAAAGTCATTCGTAACCGCCGCCGTGTCGAATAACGTCACTGGAAGCACATGGCT
>CAZMRA010000139.1:0-7589 GCA_964568485.1 uncultured Caldilineaceae bacterium
ACAGACGGTTGGCAGTGTGCATGGGAGTGCCGGTGCGCTATTGATGGTGACGCATGACCGGTATTTTCTCAATCGAGTGGTCAACCGCATCGTCGAGCTAGACCGTCGCCAGCTGGTGAGCTATCCAGGCAATTACAACCGCTATCTAGAATTGCGCGAGGAACGGCAGCAAACGCTCGCCGAACTCGAAGACAAGCGACGCAACCTGCTGCGTCGCGAATTGGAGTGGTTGCGCCGCGGAGCCATGGCGCGCGGGACCAAACAAAAGGCGCGCATTCAACGAGTCGAAGAATTGATGCAGATCCGCTCAGATCGCGGGGAGGAACGCGTCGCCATTGCACTTGCCAGTCGGCGGCTCGGGAGCCAAGTGCTGAAGGCTAGCCAGATCAGCAAAGCGTACGATGGCCACTTCGTGTTAGATGGTGTTGATTTCTATCTTGAACCGGGTGACCGCATCGGCATTCTAGGGCCGAATGGAGCGGGCAAAAGTACCTTGTTGGATATTTTGGCCGGACGCCAAACCGCGGATAGTGGCACCGTTCACTGGGGCGATACGGTTCAGTTAGGCTATTACGACCAGCGCAGCGTCGAACTCGACGAGAATCTCCGGCTGAGCGAATTTATTCACAACGAAGCGCCCCTGATCCGCACCAAAACAGGTGAGTTGATCGAAGCGGCGCAGATGCTCGAGTGGTTTCTCTTTCCACGCTCCATGCACTATGCGCGCATCAGCAGCCTTAGTGGTGGCGAGCGCCGACGTCTCTATCTGCTGCGCACGTTGATCCATCAGCCGAACGTACTTTTCCTCGACGAGCCCACCAACGATCTCGACATCCAAACCCTAGGCGTGCTTGAGGAATTTCTCGATCATTTCGGTGGGTGTTTGGTGGTGGTCAGCCACGATCGCTATTTTCTAGACCGCACCGTTGATTTCCTGATCGCCTGTGAAGATGGTCAGCTTGGGCCGCGCTACCCGACGCCGTACACCAGCTATCTACGGATGCGGCAAGAGGCTGCGGCTGCCTCAGCAGAGCCATCTCCGCCCAAAGCGCCTCCCGCGCCAGCCAAACCCACTCTTGAACAGCCGCGCAAGCTCACTTGGAAGGAGCAGCGCGCCCTGGAAAGTCTAGAAGCTAAAGTCGAACAACTCGAAACCAAAAAGGCCGATCTGCTAGCCAAACTCAGTGAGAGATCTAACGACTACACGCAGATCACAACCTTGAGTAACCAATTGCAGGCGCTTGAAGCTGAACTCGAGCAAACTTTGGCCGAATGGATGGAACTCGCCGACCGATAAATCACGTTTGAGTTGGAGATCTTCAATCAGTGGCTCGATAGGGTTTTAGAAAGGCTCATGATGCTCGATTTTGAGATTGACAACTCTGCCTTTAGCCGGCGTATCGTCCAAGCGGTTTGTGACATTGCCCATCGCCCCCTGACGGGTTTGCGTGTGTTGGATCTCGCTTGTGCGCACGGTCATTATGCCTTTGAGATGGCAAAGTTGGGGGCGAATGTACTCGGCATTGAAGGGCGCGCCAGTTGGCTTGAACAAGCCCAACGTACCAAACAGGCGCTCGGCCTCAACAATGTTGAATTTGTCCAAGATGATGTCCGCAATCTAAGCAAAGCCCGCTATGGCAGCTTTGATATCGTGCTCTGTTTGGGCATTCTCTATCATCTGGATGCCCCAGATGTCTTCAATTTTATCGAGCAGATCTACGATGTCTGTCAAGATTTTGCTGTGTTCGAAACCCATTTTGCCCACACTCCAGAGCAGATGCGCCAGTGGCATGATCGAGAGTACTGGGGCATGGCCACGGTTGAGCACTCTCCAGGGACACCAAGCGAAGACAAGCTCAAAGAGCTCGGGGCTTCGCTTGATAATGAGCAGGCCTTTTGGTTGACCCAAGCCTCACTCTGCAATTTATTACAGCACGTGGGCTTTACCTCGGTCCATGAATGTCGCAACCCGATGGCAAATCTCTACGTTGGGCCCGAGTGGGAGTTCAAACTCTGGGGAAACCGCATTACCCTCGCGGCGATCAAAGGGCAACAGCTCTCGCTCTTTCGCGGCCCCGGCACGCCAACCCAGGATCCAACCTGGCCAGAAGACATCGAACCCTATCGCTTTGAAAGCTACTTGCAGGAGCGCGAGATAGGGTCCGACAGTGCAGCGCCAACGCCACAGCCACAACCGCAAGGCCTGCGTGCCTTGATCCAACGCTTGTTTACCCGCTAAGCGGCAGATCTAGCTAGCTGCGCCGCGCCCCAATCGTCCAAGTCGCCGCACTACTGCTCGGCCAAGATCAATCACCTCTAGCGCAAACGCGCGCAAACGCGGCAACCAACCAGGTGGGTGTTCAACATGCCACTGCACCGCTTGACGCACCTCCGCAACAGGATCGTGCGCTAATTGTTCCAGTGTTGCTTGGATACGACGATTGGCGACCAATGTGGGTGCGGCGGTTGCCAAAGTACGCCCTAAATAGGCGCGCTCACTGGCTTGTTCTACCCGCATAGCGGCGACCAATCGCCCTACCCGCGCCCGGTAGGACAACGGCGCAACAATGGGACGCCGCGGCCGATAGGTCGTCCCTCGCTTGAGCGCCAAACAATCCACATTGCACTCCGGCTGAAAATCTCCGACCGCGACCGGCACCAATTCATCCTCTTGCAGGCGGTAGCATTGATAATCAAACTCGGCCAGTTGCGCAACCAACGTGGCTGGGCTCTGGCCAAACAGTTCCAGCGTAAAACCATTCGATTCGAAAAAGATCGGCGGGGCTTGTGGTTGGCGCAGCAATCGGCTCATGCCTCGTAAGGCGTTGACCTCGTACCCCTCGACATCCAGCTTGATAAAATCCACCTGTTGCCAGCCGATTCGGTCCAGCAGATCGTCCACTGGCTCGGCTTGCACTTGGATGGTCGCTGCGCTGGTCTCGCCCTGGGTGATCAAGCCATATGGCCCGGCCGGCAAAAAGGAGACAACACCGGGTCGATCTGCCACCGCCTGTTGAAAGATTTGCAAGTGCGCAAATTGATTCTGTTGGGCACTGGCGCGCAACAACTCCGCATTGCGAGGCGAAGCCTCGACCGTGGCCACCTGATAGCCTTGCGCCGCAGCCCACAGCGAAAAGGTCCCGATATGGCCACCCAAATCCAATACGCGCCCGCCGGGCGGAACCAATTCAGTTAGGAGCGTGTATCCAGAGGGATAACGAAATTGCTGCTGCCGAATCGCCTCGGAGATCGTGTCCTCACTCTGGCGATCCACATAGAGCACAAAGCTGTTCGACGCGCCCGCGACCAATCGATAACAGGCTGCCGCCGGTGGCGCGGTTTCCGCACCTGATTCACAAGGGCCCAAATTGATATTCATCTCACTCATTTTACCGCAAGGCTGGTTAACAAGGCCGATACTGTAGCAGATGTCAAGCGGGTAATCAAATCGTAATTGTGAAGTTGGCGCACCCAAGGTTGAAACAGCCGTTGCCGTACGAGTAGCATAATGAATGCGCCCGCCTGCTCGATAATTTGTTTTTTCTCTAACTTAGCTGTTATAGTGGAGGACTGTCCTTAATTCTTGATGGGGTAAGCAATCAATGAGCGAACTCAATTCCAACCAAATCTCCCAGGCCTCCACGAGTGGTCAGGGGGCCAATCTCTCTAGTTCCGAGAATAATTACCGAGTCATCCGTCGGCGGGTGGTCAATCTCGCTGCGCCAGTGATCGGCGAAAACTTTCTCGAAACCATGTTGGGCATTGTCGACACATGGTTTGTGTCCATTCTTGGTGCCGCTGCACTGGCCGGGGTAGGTGCAGCTACGCAATTAATGTTCTTTGTGATCGCCGCCCTCAGCGCAGTCTCGGTAGGTAGTGCAGTACTCGTTGCCCAAGCGATCGGTGCCCGTCACCAAGAGGAAGCCGGGCGCTTAGCCAAGCAGTCAGTTGTTTGGAGCATCATCTTTTCCCTGCCGTTGGTACTGATTGGCCTCTTTGCTGCGCGGCCGCTGATCGGCATCTTTGGCATGGAAGCAGAAGTCAACGAAATTGGGACGGCCTATCTGCAAGTGACCATGGGCACCGTCTTTGTGCTGGTGATTCGTTTCATCGCCAGTGGTGTCTTGCGCGGTGCTGGTGATTCACGCACGCCCATGTTTGTGACCTTATTGGCAAATGCCCTCAATGTTGTCTTTACCTATGGCTTGGTCTTCGGTGAATTGGGTTTCCCCGAACAGGGAGCGGTCGGTAGTGCCTGGGGCACCTTTTACTCCCGCATTATCGGCTTGAGCATCTTGTTGGTTGTGCTGTGGAAGGGCCGAAACGGTGTTTCGATCCGCGGCTGGGATGGTTGGTTGCCAGGATGGTCCACCGCCCAACGCATTCTGAAACTGGGGATCCCTGCTGCAATCGAGCAACTCTTGATTTCATCGTCCTTTCTTACCCAGACCATCGTTGTCGCGCAATTAGGCACGCTGATGCTGGCCGCCCAGCGGGTGTCCATGAATGCGATGTCGATCTCCTTCTTGCCTGGTTTCGGCTTTGCCATGGCTGCGACCACCTTGGTTGGGCAGAGCGTTGGGGCGCAACGGCCTGAAGAAGGCGCACTCGCAGCGCGCATCGCCACCCAGTGGGCAGCGATCTGGATGAGTGCCCTGGGCATCATCTTTTTGATCTTTGCTGAAACAATTATGGGCTTCTTTAGTAGTGATCCGACCGTTATTGCGCTCGGCGCTGGGGGCTTGCGGGTGATGGCCTTTACCCAACCGTTCATGGCGATTGGGTTTGTGCAAGCCGGTGCATTGCGTGGCACAGGTAATACCCAATATCCACTGCGAGTCAATACAATCGCCCAGTGGACCGCTATCGGGCTGGGGGCTCTCTTTGTCTATACGATCAACCAAAGCCTGGGCATGGTGTGGGCAGCTTTTGTGATTACCACGCCAATTTCAGCTTGGTTGTTGTGGCGACGCTTCCACGAGAACATTCGCCATTCGCAACCGGTGCTCACGTCGTCCGTGCTTGAAACAGCTGAAGGACGCTAACATCCGCCATGCCGCGTTAACAGAAATTACTGATTAGAGAAGTCACAAAGACCCTTTGTCTGCAAATGATGATCGACAAAGGGTCTTTGTGACTTTTTCGTTTCCTTTAGATCTTGTTTGGTATGAGCCGCTGTGGGCTCATTCATCCCCGGCGATCAAACGGTGTAACGCCTGGGCCAATAGGCGGTGTTCGGTCTGGTGCATCCGATTGGTCAGCGTTTCTAGGGTGTCGTGCGGATAGATAGCCACATCTTCACTGGCGATCACTGGGCCGCTATCAACCCCTTCATCAGGGACAAGATGCACCATCACCCCGGTCTTTTTAATTTCGCCTCGTTGGAAGGCAGCAAAGGCATCCGCAATGGCCGTTGCCCCTGGGAATTGCCCGGGTAGGGCGGGATGCAAGTTCACCACTCGATACGGGTAATGGCGTAAAAACGCATCGCTAAACAGGTGCATCCACCCGGCCAGCACGATCCAATCTGGCTGATACTCGGCCAGCAACTTAGCGAGATCCGCATCATAGTCTTGGCGGCTCTTGCCGGCATCGCGATAGGGTTTCAGCGGATGATACAACGTGGGCACGCCCGCTTTTTCAGCCCGGACAAGCCCTTGCGCCGCTTTTCGATTTGAAACCACCACCACAATTTCAGCATCTAACAAACGGCGTCGGGTGGCATCTAACAAGGCTTGTAAGTTGCTACCAGTGCCAGAAATTAAAACAGCAAGGCGAGTTGACATAAAGCTCCGCGTTAAGAGATTAATCGTCGGCTGCCGCGGAGCGGATCAAAACCCGAACTTCGCGGAAACCCAGTGAGGTAAGGAATTGTTCATAGTATAACTGACCCGCCTCTGCCGCTTGAACCATGATCCCACTTTGCAGGGAGGCTTCGATCAGCAATTGGCGACCTTGGGGCAGCACCTGCTCTTTGAGCGCGCCGAGCGTATCCTGACAGACAAAATCAGGGCAAGTGTCACTTTGGACCAGGATGCGGCTCCGTTCGAAATCCACATTGACATTTTCTTCAAAGATCACCGGGGGCGGCAAGACCAGTTGCACCCGTTGTCCATCTCGACTCACCCAGACATCCTCAGGCCGTAGCTCGCGCAGATCAAAACCGGCGGGCACGCGTCCCTTCAACAACAACACAAAAGATTGGCGAATCGGCAGATACCCGAGCCAACCCTCTGGCGTTTCTTGATAATCCAAGTCTACCGTATTGTAATGCTCAACAAAAACTTGCTTGTTGACCCGGCGAATCGACTCGACCACAGCATCACCCGAGATGGTCACATTCGTGTCGCGACTCAGGATATCGCGGGCAGCATCGCTCACCAACCAAAGGCTCAGCACGATCACAATACCGCCAATGCCGATCACAGCCACAAACAGCCAACCCAAGAAGCGCAACGTAGCGCCGACCCACGAACGCCGAGGTGGCGGCTGCAGGGGATCACCCAGCGGCGGCTGCAACTGATTTTGGGGTTGCTGCAAAGTGCGGCGTGCCATGTCGTATGCTGTTTGGCCCATCTCACTTAATCCTCATCAGCCCACTTGGTGGCGAACTTGATTTCCACCGACGTGAACCCTACTTTCCGCAAAAATTCCGTCAACTTCAAGCGCGCGACCTCTTCCGCCAACTGCATCATACCAGTATTGGCAACTGCTTCTTCGTATAATTTCTGGCGCGCCTGCTCCAACGCCTCGGTCTCCAGACCTTCATACTGCGAAAGGAACAAACTCTGCTCGCGATCATAAATCTGCGAGCGCTGCGGCAACAACTCCACACCAGCCACTTCGGGTCTTGGCGCAACAAACTCAATATGCCGCCCCTCGATCCGCACATCGCGCACTTGACCGAGATCAATGCCGATGCGCACTTGGCCCACCGCCTCTAAGAGAATGCGATCGGTCACCATTTCCCCCAGCCAGATCACATTTGTTTTGCGTTGTGCTTCGACCACGCTGCTCGCTATATATTGGACGGTGGTGAGGTGATTCAATTCTCGCCAGTTCGGCGTTGGTAAAGGTGTTGGCGTCACAATGACCGGCGGAGCTTGCTCGACCACTGGCGGGACATAAGCCGCAGGCACGGTCGGCCAAACTTCTGGCGTTGCTTCGCCTTCGGACGAGAACCAGGCCACCAGCGCAGGCTGGATCACCACTGGGGTCAAGACAGCAACCAAGCCACAAGCCAAGACAATAATCACCAGCCAGTGCCACCACGTGGTGCGCTGGGATGACGCAGCTGCGGGGAGCTCAATCTTACGCATAACGACAATCTTCTTGCACGCTCAGTGAGCGTAAACCACCAGTACGCGCAGCCGATCAGCTGGGTAATGGAAACGTACTTTTAGGCTGCGGGCGACAGGCTTCAGGACAAGCACACGCACGATCGGCGCAGATCGACTCAAGTTCGCCGCATTTCGGGAAAGCCAAGCATGAGGTTAACGGAGGCGGACGCTGGCAGCATCCTCAACGCGCTCGACCAGCTGACCGATCACAGTCGCCTCGGGCAGGATTTGGCAGAAATACTCGCGGCT
>CAZMRA010000139.1:7599-13149 GCA_964568485.1 uncultured Caldilineaceae bacterium
ACCGCGACCAAACCAATCCCCATGTTAAAGGTCCGTAGAGCGTCGTGTAAATCCATCTTACTCCACGCTACCAAACGCTGAAAAAGTGGGGGAATGTTCCAAGCCGTGGTTTCAAGTTGCGCAGCCAAATGGGGAGGTAAAATCCGAGGCACATTTTCCAGCAATCCGCCACCGGTAATATGGGCCAAGCCAAGGAGCGGAATCCCCGCAGCCTGGAGTTGATCAACTTCCTTGATATAGCAACGATGCGGTTCCAACAGTGCATCGGCGAGCGTCACCCCGCTATCATCAAAGGGTTCGTGCAAGGGACGATCAGCAATCAATTGCCGGATCAGTGAATAGCCGTTGGTGTGGGGACCACTGCTCGGTAAACCGATCAGGAGGTCGCCAGCTTGCATCTCTGCGACGCGCGGCAACAGCGTTGATCGATCGACTAATCCGACGACGGTCCCAGCTAGATCGAACGCACCGGGGGCATAGACACCGGGCATTTCGGCAGTCTCGCCGCCCAGCAACGCACAGCCAATGGCCTGGCAGGCTTCGGCCACCCCGGTCACCACTTCTGCCACCTGGGTCGGGACCAGCTTGCTGGTAGCAATGTAATCTAAAAAGAAGAGGGGCCGGGCATTCTGCACCAAAATGTCATTGACACAATGATGGACAATGTCGTAGCCAATCCCGCGCCACCGCCCCAATTGGGCTGCCAATTTCACCTTGGTACCGACACCATCGGTCGAGGCGACCAACACCGGTTGGGCCGGCAAGTCTTGTAGGGCAAAAAGCCCGCCAAAGCTGCCCACGTCGGCCAGGACAGCGGGGGTAAACGTAGCACGGACCGCGGCCTTCATCAAATCAACGGCTTGATTGCCCGCGTCAATATCAACCCCAGCATTGCGGTAAGGATCTGTGATCGTCATGTGTGCAAGTATACGTCGGGGCGGCCCACTCGTCAATTTGGTGGGCCATCCCTGGTGTAAAACTTACACGCCTCTCACTTCAGCACTATAGGAATATAGACACGAGGGGAGAGCGGGGCAGCGGGAGGCGGGGAAAAGACCGTAATTGCATAGCCGATACTTTGCGGCTGGCCATCTACAGTGACATTGCTCAAGTTGACCGACACACCGCTATCCCCCGGCGTCGCGGCCAAACTAGCGGCCATCATGCCAAAATCCGGTTCCCAGGTAATCGTCGGTTCCCCATAGCCACTGTTGTCGGCAATCGCTGTCAATGGGAGTGGCTGTCCATTCATGGTCATGGTAACCGTGGCATTGGCAAAATCAGCATTGGCCAAGGAAATTGACCAACGATCGAAGATCAGCTCCTCTGGAACATAGCCTGGCGGCGGCCAAGCCACATAGCCATCACGCGTCGGCGGGCGCGGATCAAAATTATGCTCAGGATCAATCACCCACAGCACATTGGCCGCAGGATACCCATCCACCGCGGGGATATCGCCGATCCCCATGTGGCGGGTTTGGGGATAGAGCAGCCAACGGCGATGGGGCACCGTGCGGTTGACACCACCACCGGGATCTTCCATATAGCCATCAATGGCTTTGGGGGAGACCACACTCAAGTAGAGATTGGAACTCCCTGCAGCATCTGCCCCAGCGGCGCTATAACAAGACCAATTCGTCGGTGGGCTGTGGCTCAACGCGCTATTGACACTCATCATCAGCGCAGCCGATTGGGCCTTCTGGTTATACTCCTCCGTAAACACAATGTCGGCAGGCACCCCGGCCATCGCCCGGAAGTAATTGATCCGCCGCAACACAGCCCGCCGGAAGGATTCGTTGGTTGTGCCAGGATCACAATTGGCGTGGCTGCCGGTCCAGTCGAGTTTGATGCCAGGCGGTAAGCGATAATAGAGATTATAGAGCGCAATCGCAGCGTCCCGATTCGTTGGATCGATTTGCAGGCCGCCGCGAGCTTGAGCCGGTGCTGCATCTATGCTGGCAGCCTCGCCATATGGGGCCTGGGGAGCACTCTGCTCGGGAGCTTGAGCAAGGATTGTTGCTGACCCAAATGCCCGATTAACCGCAATCAGGGTCGCAACCACAAGTATAAAACGACTCCAAACGATGAGTCGTACATTTACGTGAGTCTTCATAAGAAGCCAACCTTTCTGGAAGTCGCTGCATCAAATCACAGACGACTTCGATCCTGGGTATTGCTCACTGCCCAGGAATAGGATTGCGACGAAGGGGTAAATCGACGAGAAAGGCACGGCAGCACTGAGCAAAGAACACGGTCTAAAATGCTGGCAACGCTCCATTTCACAGGCAGAGAGAATTCCCATATTCATTCTAAAATGAGTGTAGCAGAAATAATTGGATAAAACTGGGTGAAATCCCTTACCTTACGTTACAATCGTAAGACTGTACTCATCTGAAACAAATCGCTTAGCTTACGTAAGCTATACGTTAGGTCATCTACAGAGACACGTAAACTTGACTCTCGCCAACCGACAGCTACAATCCTCCTCATGAGCAATGGGCATTCTCAAGATCAAGCTGCTGTTTCTGGACTGGCGCGCAACGCAAGTTGGTTGGCACTGGGCAACATCGCCAGTCGAGGATTTGGCCTCCTCCGCGAGAATGCCATCGCCGATCACTTCGGTGCCGGTGGTGAGGTCAGCGCCTTCCGCATTGCCTTGCAGATACCAACCTTGCTCTACGATTTTCTCGTCGGCGGCATGTTGAGCGCAGCCTTGATCCCGGTCCTGAGCGAAACAGCCCAGCGTAGCCGCCGCGATTATGTCCAGCTTGTGCATAGCTTGGTCACCATCTTTACTATTGGGCTGACACTTTTGGTGCTCCTCGTGGTATGGGCAGCGCCATTCTTAGCCAAATTGATGGCAGTCGGCTTCTATGGTGAAAATCCCGCACTCTTTGGGCTGACCATTCAGCTCATCCGCCAAACTGCCCCATTGATTGGGATCCTCGGCTTGACCGGCCTCTTGACCGCCGTGCTGTACACGCAGCAGCAATTTAGTTTGCCCGCGCTAGCCACGGCCATCTACAACATGGGGATTGTGATCGCCGCGCCGTTGTTGGCCCCGCGCATCGGCATCAACTCGCTGGTGGTGGGCTTGTTGGCGGGTGCCAGCGTGCAAATTGGGTTACTCGCTTTTGGGGTCGCTCGCTCCGGAGTAGTAGGGCGGCTGCAAGTGAACTGGCGCCACCCCGCGCTAGGCAAAATCCTCCGACTCTATGCCCCCATTGCTGCAGGCATGGTGATCTCGCTCTTCCAAGTGGGATTGGATCGCCGTCTCGCGACCACCACCGACGAACGGAGCATTGCCTGGATGAGCAATGCCACCACCTTACAACAACTCCCCTTAGGCCTGATCAGCATGGCAATTTCTGTCGCGGCCCTGCCCCGTCTCAGTCAGTTATATCTCACCCAAGATGAGCAGAGCTACCGCCAAACCTTGAGCCGAGGGTTGCATCTTGTGCTGATTTTGTTATTGCCAGCTGCGGTCGGGCTTTGGTTATTGGGTACGCCCGTCACCCGGTTAATCTTTGAGCACGGTCGCTTCACGCCGGCCGATACCAGTGAGGTGGTGCAAGCGCTCAATGTCTATCTGATTGGCATGCTCTTCGCCGCGATCGATTTTCCGCTCAACTATGCCTTCTATGCGCGCAACAACACCCTCTGGCCGGCGCTAGTCGGCGTGCTGAGTGTTGGGATCTATGTGATTGTGGCGTTTGCCCTGCTGGAGAGGCTGGGATATTTGGGGTTGGTTTGGGCCGACACAGCCAAACAAGCGAGTCATGCCCTGGTGATGATTGGTTTGATAATGAGCCAAATTGGCCGCCAAGGGCTAATCCAAGGGCGCACTCTGGGTGCGCTCACAATTGCCAGCGGCTTCATGGCCATGATCATCTGGCTAGTGGCCCGCTATCTCAGCCCTTGGTTGCCGGGCGGTTGGCTAAGTGATCTCCTTATGATCGGGCTGGCTGGGGGGAGTGGGGCGGTGGCCTATCTCGTCACGCTCTACGGCCTGGGCGTGACCGAGATCCAGCTCATCGGCGCGTCCATTAGCCAGCGCTTGTTGAATCGGGCAAAAAGTTTTTGATTCGCCAGCGATGGCGTATAATCAACTGGATATTGAGCCAACAAGATCGTGGGCAGGTTATGGCCTGTTCACGTTGAACGCTATTCGAACCAGAGGAAAGCAGATGTCAACAGGACGCCGCAGTCGTACTCGCCGTAGCACAGGAGGAGCTCGACCACGCAGCTATAGTGGAAGAGACGTAGCAGCAACTCAGGGCACTGCTGCCGTAGCAACAGCAACTGATTCGCTCCGCTCGGTCGAAGCGAGTGACTGGACAGAAGAATATAGCTACGTGGCCGGGGATTTGCGCTATCTACTCACAGTTAGTCTCAGCTTATTTATCTTGATCATTCTGGCTGGCTTTATACTTTAATCACGCCCACTTAGCGGGCAGTTGCTAGTGAGCGCGCTGCGGATTGATGGTGAATTGGCAACAAGATCGACCATGCGGCAGCGTGAACAAACCAGCAGAGCCAGAAGTTTTGTGAGTAGAAGAAAAGAATAGTGGTGGCGAGCAAAACCACCAATTTGAGCCAGCGGCGTTGATTCCCCCAGGTAGAGAAGATCAATTCGCAGCCAGCCAATAACGTGGCGAACCAAACGGCCAAGTATCCTGGGGTAGCAGGTGGGGTCGGGAAACGCAAGAAAAGCTCCCATAGGCTGCCTCGCAAAAAGGCCCAGTGGAACTCCTCTGCCCCACTGATCAGCCACTCGCGAGGATAGTGCATCCAACCGCTCCTTAGGGGAGAATCAGACAAAGACTGGTCGTTGTGTCCTAAGGGGAAGGTTGTCACAGCCCGCACAACCAATAGCGTTGCCAATACGGTGAACGCAATCCCTATTCCTAGGCTAATGCTTGGCAACCAATCGATGACATGCAAACCAAGCAGGCGGGGTGATAAGCCACCACTGATCAGCCCAAGGTAGGGAATCAGTAGCCAGCGAATGAGCAAAACCAGGTTGCGCTGGGATTGACGCAGCCAAGGGCGAGCGAGGATGAAGCCTACGAGGCCTAGCAAGTTGAGTAACAGCCACAGACCGGGAGCTGTCGGCTGTAATTGTCCCCAAAACCATTCCAGCATGAGCATTCCGTTGTGCAAGATTCTCTGAACGCGGTGCTTGGCTTGCAGAATACGCTCATGGCGTGATTGATATGAACCCTAAAATTCTGCACCTAGTTTCAGACTGGCCCCAAGCAGCGCAGCCATTGTAATCGAAGCGAAGCAATGTGACAATGAGCGCACCCGGGCGATCGCTCACGATTCAGAGGAGACTGCTGCACCTCTTCAGTAACATGACTCAGAGGTTGCGGCCGCAGCGAAGCTTATGAGAACTCGTACAATCTTACTACTGGTGGTGGTGCTCATCTTGCTCTGGCGGTTCAAACCAACTAAAGCCTGGAGTGAACTCAAGCGAATGTGGGCACAGCGTGAGCTAATGTTGGGGACACTTGTCGTAATTATCGCGATCTATCTGGCGTACGGTTT
>CAZMRA010000140.1:0-13149 GCA_964568485.1 uncultured Caldilineaceae bacterium
CGTTGGGGCCAAGGTAACCGACCAATTCACCGCGCTGGATGGTAAAACTCACGCCATCCACGGCGCGCACAATCTTGCTGGAGCGGCTGAAAAAGGTGCGCACAGCGGCAAAGCGGCCGCGCTGCTGGTGGTGGATCCGATACTGTTTTTGGAGATTCTCGACAGTAATCATCAGGTGCCTGTGCTTTGATAATGGCGAATCCCAAAGCGCCAAAAGGCCAAGCCGAGCAATAATATCCCCACCCCAATCAACGGTGAGATAAAGCGCAAGAAGGGGGGAAATCCCAGCGGGTCTGGTTTATCCAAAAAATAGAGCGCCGGATAATAGTTGAGGAAGATGGCCGGAATCACAAAGGTAAAAAAGCGGCGCATCAGGTCGGGATAGATGTGCATTGGGTATTGCATCATTTCGCTACCACCATAGGTGAGCACATTCATCACCTCAATTGATTCAATGGTCCAGAAGGTGATGGTTGCGCCGATCACAAAGAGGCCGCCAAAAAAGGCCACCATCCCACCAATGACCAGCGGCAAATAGACGAGCTTGCCGAGGGTCCATTGAATATCGGCCAAGTTCAGCGCTACCCCGAAGATGATGAAACCCTGGACGATCCGGCCCAAGCGGCGCAGCGCAAAGTCATCGCCCAAGACCTGCACCGTCAAATTGACCGGGCGCAACAACAATTTGTCGAAATGCCCTTGGCGGATGCGGTTGCCAAAGTTCTGGGGATCAAAGCCGCTGAAGATCATATCCATCAGGCCAAACGATACTTCAACCACTCCCCACAGGAAGGCGATTTCCCCGAGCGTCCAGCCGCCCAAGTTGCCAAACCGTTGTAGCGTGAGCGCCAACGCGAGGAAAAAGAGCCCCAAAAAGATCATCGCTGCGGTGGCATCTAAGAAGAAGGACAAGCGATATTGCATCTGCGAGCGGATTTGCCCGGCGAGCAGGCGGAGGTAGGCACCGATCGAAAAGCGCACTTGTTCGAACATCTTAGCCGCCTTGAATCACCAATGCGCGGACCCCAGCCCGCAACACCAGCAGACAAATTCCGGTCAACACAAAGGCCCAAACGACCTGCTGGGTGAGGGCAGCCCACAATGCCGGACCATCCAGCAGCCCCAGGTAGATTTCCATGGTAGTGTTCAGCATCGCCGGAAATGGGGTGAATTGGCAGAAGGTCTGAAACCATTCGGGGAAATAGCGCAGTGGCATATAAAAGCCCGAAAGGACCCAGATCACACCAAAGGCAAAGCGGCCAACCCCGCGAGCGTTGGGCGTCCAAAAGGCACTAAGGTTGACCAGAAAGCGCCAACCGAAGCTGACTGCCCAGCTCAGCAGCAGGGATACGGCCAACGCCAGCCACTGGCCAACACTCTGCGGCACCGTCACAGTAAAGATGAGAGCATAGAGTGCGAGGATGGGTAATCCCCGCAACAAGAGCGCCGCCACTGCCCGGCCCAAATCCTGCGCCAGCCAAAAGCCAAAATAGTTCAGCGGCTTGAGCAGATCCGTAGCTACCTCGCCGCTGTAGACCGAGTTCATCAGATCGAACCAACCGAAGATCATCAAATAAGCGATCAGTGCTTGGGCCAACCCGGCATAGGTGATGGCATCTTTCAGTGAGAGGCCAGCCACAACTTGGCTGGTGCCATAGAGCGCGACCATCACCGCAGCGCGCAGGAAGCCAAAAAAGAGATTGGTGATCGTCCCTGCTATCGCGGCGGAGCGATAGGTGAGTTGACGCTGGAATGAAAGCTTGGCAACTTCCCAGAAGAGGCGCATCGTAAGACTCCCGGCAAAAGGGCGAACGCTCATGATACACGGCAATGGCACTGGTTCGCAATTTTTTGATCAACCCCTCTAACAGCTATCGACTAACGGCCACATTACGATTGCAAGTGTCCACCTACGAGCTGTCAGCTAGCGTCAACCAGCCATCATCGTGATACAATAGATGAGCAGTCATTCCCAAAGGAGAAGCCAATGTTGTTGTTTGTGTCGATGCGATCCAGGGAAAGTCGGGGGCACCGACGATGGGGGCTGTGGTTCAGTCTATTGGGGCTTTGGCTCATGGGTTGCCAAGCGGACGGTAGCCTGAATCTTTTTCCCACGGCCACCCCAGTTCCCATTGCTGCGCTTGATGCGCAAATTAGCCTAACGAATGATATTGCCGCCGCAGGCAGTTTGGTCCAAGTCCAGGGTACGGGGTGGCAATCTGGCGAGACAGTTGCAATTTTGCTGACCACTGGCACTCAGCGCAGTGTTGTGTTGACGAGTGCTACTGCGAATAGCAGTGGTCGCTTCACTGCCGAGTTTGTTTATCCCAATGAGCCGCGCTGGGCAGCGCCGGGATCCTATACCTTGCTGGCCTTCACGCCGGACCAGCGCCAAGAGGCCAGCACCCAGCTACAGGTAAGGGCGCCAGCCACGCCTACTCCTTTCCCGACGATCACACCGTTTGTCACATCGACACCATTGCCGACGTTTACGCTCAGCCCAACGCCGACTCGTACACCGACCATTACACCGACACCAACCAAGACATGGACGCCAACCGTTACGCCAACACCGACGGAGACTTCGACGCCAACTGTTACACCGACGTTTGTCTTGCTGGTGCCGACTAGTATTGCCGGCTTTGAGACTGTCACCACGACTGAACCGTGGGTGGGGACATATTGGAAGAATAACGCGCTCTTTGGACAACCCGCTTTCACGCGGACCGACGAACGCATCGATTTCGATTGGGGCTTGGCGGGTCCCGACCCGGAAGGCAACCGCATCCTTCCCGACAACTTCAGTGTCCGCTGGGAGAATACGGTCACCTTTGCTCCGGGCCGCTATCGGTTTGTGATCGAAGTTGACGAAGGCGCACGCTTATTTATTGATGAACAAGTCGTCATCGATACCTGGCGTGGGGGTGGTCTACGCACCGTTGCCATTGAGCGCACGCTGAGTGGTGGGGAACATCGCTTGCGGCTTGACTACTATGAACTCCGGGGACCTGCGCGCATCCGCCTGGAATGGGGGCAGATCGAGCCCAAGTAATAAGTAGCGCAACTAATTTAAATTTAGTTGCGCTACTGTTGTTATCAATTGATTACCAGAGGCAAGAAGAGCACATTGGGTTCGGGTTCGACAGCGATAGGCGCAGTGAGGATGTTCCCGGGTTCTAATAAAACTCGGTAGAAGAGCGTTACCGTGCTTAAGTCGCTGGGCAAAACATCGATAAAATGAACCTGTGCCGACGCGGCTGTTAGATGATCCACCGTCACAGTACCCACTTGGCTATATACCCCATCGGCTTGGGTTGAGCGTTCAATCTGTAAGGTGTTCACCAGAGGCGGCACCTTCCACGACAATTGTACTTGCCCACCTTGTCGGACAACGCTGCTGTTTTCTATACTATCCGCAATTGGTGTGGGCGTGAGCAAGAAATCCAGATCACTTGCTGACGTAGTCGAAGTCAAGACAATCGAACGTTCAGCAATACTCATGATTCCGGTTGTGCTCATATAGCGAATGTTGATGGTATAGGTGGCGGGGACGCTGGCGACCCATTGCCAAGTGCCATCGCTGCGTGTATTGGTCAACCCAATCAGGCGGTTCTGATTACGCAGAGTAATTTCTACATTGTCAACCCCGCTTGGTTGAGTCGACGCGAGTGACGCATCCCCATTCCGAACTGTCCCCTTGAGTTGGACAAGTGTCGCGGGCAGTGGGACTTCGGCTTGTAAGGCAGCAACCGGATCCACGCGCCCGTAGCCGTAGATTGGATCCCACCCGGGCTCACCCAGATCGATAGCAGTGCTGGTGATCAGCTGGCGCAGGTCAGCGGCGCTGCGTTCAGGATTTTGGGCCAGCAGCAAACCAGCGACGCCGGCCACAAACGGCGCGGCCATGCTGGTGCCACTCATATAGGTATAACGCCCGTGTTCGCCATTCGGTTTGTGGTAGGTGCTATAAATATTGTCACCTGGGGCGGCAACGGCGATGTAGGCTCCAAAATTGCTGCGTTTCAGTTTCTGGTCAAATCGGTCAGTTGCGTTGACGGCCAATACATTGGGGTAGGCAGCGGGATAGAAAGGAACATCCACACCATCATTACCGGCAGCAGCAACCAGTAGCACATCATGTTCATGGGCATAATTCACCGCATCTAACACAGTCTGTGAACCAATTGAGCGGCCCAAGCTCAACACAATGATTTGCGCCCCATGATCAACGGCATAATAAATGCCCGCCGCAATGCCGGCTGCGCTTCCTTCTCGGCTTTCATTTAATACCTTCACTGGCATTAGCTGGCAAAAGCCACAAACTCCAGCAATACCTTCCCCATTATCGGTCGCGGCGGCGATGATACCCGCGACATGAGTGCCATGCCCGTGATCATCAGTGGGGTCTGCATCATTATTGACAAAGTCATAGCCAGGCAAGATGCGCCCCGCAAATTCGGGATGGTCCAAAGCGATACCGCTATCTAACACAGCGATAATCACAGGGGTTTGGGGAGAGACAAACTCCCAAGCAGCCAATAGGTTTAATAATTGAGGAGCATAACTGCGCAATTCATTGAGTAACTCGGGGTCATTCGGTAGATCAGCGGCGTAAAAGGGGGTTCTTGGAACAGGCAAGTCCTTCTGCAACCAGGGGAGCGAAATGCTAACGAACAGACAAACCCACAATAAAGCGTTTGAATAGCGAACGTCCATTCCTCAAGGTTCCTACAGTAAATCCCGTGCTAAATCCCTGCCTCTGCCGACCGGTTCGCCCCGACCTTTCGGCAAAATTAAGAAATCGGCCTATTATAGGATAATATCAGGAAACTGACATCTGAGGAATGAAGGATTTTATCTCAACAAAATGCTACTCTTTTTTTAGAAAGATCTAATCGTTTGTGGTATGGAAAACCAGCCAAATTCAGACAAACGTACCAATTGATCGAATGAATGTTTTAGATGAACTGAGCGTTCTACTCGCATCACCTAGAGATAACTACTTCCCTTGACTGATCTTCGGAATTCTCCTCTCCAAAAAGAAAGAGGCCGCTCTGGCGGCCCCTCTTAATGCAACTGCAACTCATATTGAACATCTACGCTGGCTACAAAACACAGCCAATTTAAGCCGTCTATGTATCGACCTCATCCAAACTGGTCAAACCTTCTTTTAGGGCATAGAGGGCAGCCTGCGTGCGATTGGCTAAGTGCAACTTGCTCAGCAGATTGCTCACGTGGGTGCGGACTGTACGCTCGCTAATCACCAGCCGATCGGCGATGTCTTGATTGGCGAGACCGCGAGCCACTAAAATTAAGACTTCAACTTCGCGATCGGTTAAGGGTTCATCAACCGGGGGCAAGGTTGACGGACGATTCAGCTCGCGGATCAATTTTCGCGCAATCGTCGGGTGCAATGACGATTCCCCATTGTGAACATCACGAATCGCTTGAAAGAGTTCGCTTGGCGTTGTATGTTTCAGCAAATAGCCCATTGCCCCCGCCTTGATGGCTGCGAATACTTTATCATCGTCCGCAAAGCTGGTGAGGACTAAAATTCGGGCAGGTGGATTCTTGGCCTTGATCTCTTCGATGGCTTCGATCCCAGTTTTTAAGGGCATCATGAGATCCAACAAGATGACATCGGGATTTTGGCTGAGTGCGATAGAAACTGCCTCTTCCCCGTTATCGGCCTCTCCGATGACCTCGATCTCTTGATCTTGTTCGAGGAGTGCGCGGATCCCCCCACGCACCACAGCATGATCATCGGCAAGCAAAACTCGAATCGGCATACTTAATTTTCTCCTTAAATTGAGTCTCAAGCTAAGCCCTCTGTCAGGGCGCAAACCGATCATCAATAGGTTTGCTTGGTCATACTATTTAGTGAAATTTTATATGGGATCAATTACAGATAACATTAACAACTTAATAAATTGTAACAAAAAGTAATCATAAAAAACTAGGTAATTTTGCTGATCTTCAAGCCATGAACGATTTCCCCAAAGCGGAGAGACTAGTCACTTTGTACTTATCCACAGCCCCCTCATCTTGGCTTTTGTCCGATTTTGATCTAGTTAATTCATCAGGTCCCTCTTATCAATGATTGTAGTCTCTAAATTACACTGGTAACCTAGCTGGGCATCGCTTGTATGGATAGCGATAAAAGGGCTGAGCGAAGTGGCTAGCAGCTGCCTCGTTTTAGACTATCCCCAATTGGGGAAAAGTTATCCACATTATTAGACAGACTTGGGGTCAGATACTAAGTAGCCACTATATTTAGTTAGCCGTTCATTGACTCCTAAAGTTATCCCCAATGTAGCTAAGTTATCCCCAAAATTTTCCCCATCTTGCGAATAACTAGATCAAACCGATCACCACAAGATAGCCATCTGAAATAATTACCAACCACAAATTAGCGGTCCTTAGGTCAAATGGTGCAAGTTTATACCCATTCTCCCAGCCACTACTAAGACAACGAAGAATATTAAATAAATTAAATAAACGAGTTTAATGGGGGAAAATACGAAAACTTGAAAAGTGTTTATATATGCCACACTATTGGCTGCTTCGTCGTGATGGACATTTACCATGATGGCTAATCACGGACGTCGCATGTTAGGGCGCTCGGGGGCAATGGTTTGCTCTTGAGGTTGGTCCGGCAGTTTCGATCCTTCAACATCAGGTAGCTCAATATCATTTGTGCTCAGATAGGGCAATGGATCAGTAAAGCCGCCCCAACCATCAAACCGGTTGAATGGTTTGATGCGCAAGCCAAAATGCAGATGAGGGGTGAGCTCTCCGTTGCGGTCGCCACTGAGCGCAATCGTCGCACCACGCGCAATCAGCTGTCCGGATTCGACCCAGATTTCATCGAGGTGGGCATAAAATGATTCGCCCCACGAATGTTCAAGCTTCAGGTAGCGCCCGAAGCCGTGAGCCTCGTAGCCTAATTCAACGACGCGACCGCTAGCAACAGCTGCCACCCGTGTCCCAACTGGGGCCACAAAGTCGAGTCCAATATGCCCTTTCAGCGGCACGCCATTATACGTAAATTGCTGATAGTAGTCTGGGAAGTCGCCCCACTGCTGGCTGATCACAAAGCGACCTACCAACGGGCTACTCAGATAGATCCCTTCTGGCTCGTAGAGACCAGAGAGGAGGGGCTGATTGACAAATTTGAAAGTCATCTCGATAAGCGTTCCCAAATAATGATGGCGCAAATTAGGCTGAAGCGCCGGGGCGCTTTCGGTCCATAGGCGGCAACTTAGCGATAACGATAATTGTTGCAATCCCGATTACAGATTCGACAAGCTTTCTTTGGCAGATTATACTGCGTTTTTGAATTATGTTCAGCATTTTGTTGAACAAGATAGACCCTATCAGTCTATCCGTAAATTTTGCGTCAGGCTTGGCTGGCAGCTCAATCTCGCGGCGCAATCTTCTTGCGGACAGATATCTAGCAGATTGTTGTGAAGCATTGCCGTCACTATACAATAGGCTTAGCCGGTGCTGACAAGCTACCGGCATTTGTTGTATTATGCTCTTCTCCTGCCTGCGTCTGTGCTGGCAGCTTTGCCTAGATCGGTTGTGGTTCGTGTTTGCTCCATCGCTACGACTAGATGACACGGCTGCTTTGCGCAAGCTGACTATCGAGTGGTGGAGTATTGGTTCGCTTTATGGTAGTTCTAGTTGAAGGAATTGAAGATGCCCATTTATGAATTTAGTTGTTTGGATTGTGACAATGAGTTCGAGATGATCCAGTCATTTTCGGCAACCACCACCCCGCCATGCCCCAAGTGCCAGAGCACCAATGTTCAACGGCGCTTGAGCCCTCCGGCGATCCATTTTAAGGGAAGTGGGTGGTATATCACGGACAGCAAGGGGAGCAAGAATAGCTCCTCCAGCAGCGAAAAGCCCAAGAGTGATAGTGCCAGCAATGGGAAGAGTGAGCCAGCCAAGAGCGAAAGTCCCAAGACCGAAAGTACAGGTTCAGCCTCAACTGCCAAGGAAACTGCCTAACATCAACCTGACCGACAGGTTTACGAATAATCTGTGTTTGTTCCGTGCCGGTTTGCAATCCTCCGCGAAGCCAGAGATTGTAATACCTGTTCATAATCCACGCTTCCTTGCTCAAAATGGCAGTTAGCGTAACTACCTTGTGTAGTGTAGAATATGCGTCTATCCTAAAAATGGTGACCCTCTGCCTAGACTTGTCTTGACAAGCAGTGCTGAGTGCAGATTTTAGGGTAGGTATTAAGACTCTTTAAACCAGACACTCTTGGGGAGGGTAGGATGACCGTACCAAAGCGATTTGGCGTTTTAAGGGTAGTGGGCTGGGTCTTCAAAGTCTTCGCTTGGATTGTGCTCGTCTTGTCTATTTTATTTGCCATCATGATGGCCGTAGGCGGTGCAGGACTGGCTAATTTATTGCCCGCAGATAATCCCTTGGCAGCCTTCATGAATGTAGGAGGCGGCTTGATCGCCGGGTTGGGCGCCCTGCTGATGGGCGTGTTCTATTTCTTATTGCTATACGCTTCCGGGGAGAGTTTCCACTTGCAGATTGCCCTGGAGGAAAATACCCGTTTAACCGCCGCTCTGCTTTTGCGGATGCACCAAGAAAGCCAGCAAGATACCCGCACTGGGTATAACACGCCGGCATTCGAGAGCGAACGCTTCGAACGCTAACACTGAGGCGCCCCGCACGGCGTGCTGCTGATTGCGGGGCAGTGGCGTGGTTAGTGGCTTACAGATTAAGCGGTGTTAACTTGTCGTGGACAAGTGAAAGCAGGAAGGTTCGTTCCTGTTCGGCATCAAAGAGGATGGTTAAGGTAATATCACTTCCATCCTGGCTGAGTCCAGTAATGACACCTTCGCCAAAACGCTCGTGCCGCACGCGTTGATCCAGGCGATAGATCGCCGCATCCCCTTCACTGATTTGTGGTGGTAGAGGAGCTGCCGTTGGTCGTTGATGAACCAAGGCGGCTTCTCGATCCAGCCAACTTTCAGCCAGATTCGTCATCATCTGTTCAGTATCTTTGGCAATCCGGGCACGTAAGTCCAGCGCGGTTTCGCGGGCTGTGTTGAGGGCCGGCATCCACTGTTGCTTGTGGCGCGGTGGGTGGTTACTTTGGGCCAACATCCGGCTGGCGCGTGAAAGTGCCCGCACCAAGTTGTCCAACTGTTTTGGGGTCTCCTCCGCTGGATCGATCAACAACAACTGAACGCCATTGAGCCGACATAACTCCATGCGCGTCTGGTCGCGCTGCTCATTCTCTTGCAGTTCCCAATCGCTCTGCCGGCCCTGACCTTTGGCTAAGATCCCCACAAATCGAAACGCAATATTTGCTTCTGGATAAAATTTATCTAGTTTGAGCCGCCGCTTTGTCGCCGGATTCACGAGCCAGTCGGGGCTGACATTATCTTGATCGGTGAAAGAAGCGAAGATGCGGGCTAAGATTTCGCGCCAGGCGTTGAGATTCTGATACATAGCTTTATTTTAGTACATTCGTTCGGGTTGAGCAATTTTCATTCTAAAATCAAGGCAAGCGGTGATAGTCAGAGCCCCGAAAGGCATCGGTCTCGGCCGCCCGCTGGATTGTGCGGGCCGGTGCTGGGGGGGAATCGGGCAATTGATAGCCGCGAATGACCACGACCGGGCGACCCTCTCGGCTCTGGCCCATTAACAAACTAGCAGCAGCTGCCAGCTCATCGGCAATGCACTCTTGGCTGGTCTTTAATTCATAGCCAAAGAGATCAGTGAGGCCACGTTGATCCCAGATCGGAGGCAGGCCGGCACAGCCAATCGTCACCCCAACTGTCCCCACCCGCCACGGGCGTCCGTGGCTATCGTTGATAATCACCGCAGGTAAAACCCCAGTTTGCTCATAGAGGGCCTGTCGCAGCCGTTCAGCGCTGGCATCGGCATCGGCAGGAAGCAAGGCGAGGACCTCATCTTGCTCGCCATTAGCTTGAATATTGCTGCGATCAACCCCGGCATTGGCGCAGATCCAGCCGCCGCTCTGCTCGACGATAAACAAATTGCGCCGCATCCGCAAGATCGACCGGCTGTCGTCTAAGATCACCTGCACCACGCGTGGATCTTTTTCCACCGTAGCGGCAATGCGAACGGCTTCCTCGCTGGGCACGACATCATTGATCCGCACCAGCCGCCCTTCCGCCTTGCTGATAATTTTCTGGGCGATAACCAAAATGTCCCCTGGTTGCAAAGTCTCGCCTGCGCTGGCCAGCCCACCCACAATCAAACGAGCTAGATCATCACCTGGTTGAACCAATGGTAGATTGGGTATAGCAAATAGTTGCATCCTACGTTACCACTTTCGTTGTGTATTTGTGTATTTCCGCAATCGGAGAATCTACGCAGTGACCAATACAGCCTAAGCTGGTCTGAGAGCTGAGAGCGGCTAGGCTTATGCTGGTGTTGCCGGCGTGAAACGATAACCTCGCCCGCGTTCGTTGTGGATCTCACCAATCGGGGGTTGGTGTTGTGCAAGCTGAATCCGTAGCCGCCGAATTGCTTCTTGTACACGGCGGCTGGAGGCCTGCGGTCGTTTCCATACAGCGGATAGTAGCTCCTCAGTCGAGATCACCATTGTGCTATGTTGTTGAAAATAGCGCAACAACGCAGCTTCTATTTTGGTCAATTGCTCATAGATATCGCCATTTGCAGATGAAATACTAGGCGTCGCTAGACGGCTGGTTGCTGCTGCGCTCGATAGGGGAGTAGCCGAATATTGTCGCCAAAAATGCCCAAACAAAGGTGAATAAAAGGTATAGACTGGCCCTGCCTCATCGACCGCATAGCCAATCAGCGCTTGGTTGATCAGCCAATTCAGCGTTGGTAGCAGCTCCGGGGCGAGCGTTGTCAGGCGCAGATTGCTTTCGCTCAGTTGCTGGAGTACCTGCTGCAGCGCCGTAGTGTCGAGCGAAGCGGGCGGATTTTGGAGCAAGGTTGCCTGCGCCAAAAACAAAGGGCGGCCATGTTCTGCCAAACGCAAGCAGAGCAGTGGCAACTGGAATTGATTTAATGCCTGCTCTGGTGGTAGCCAAGTTTGCAACTCGGCAAAACAATCCTCCACAGCTTGCAGCAAAAAAGGATGCCGTCCGGTCAGCTCGAGCAAAGAGTCGAGCATGGGTTGACTAAGCGTCGCACCGAGCGTATAGGTGAGCCATTCTTCCGCCGCTGTGGTTTCCAGCAGCCCCAAGAATAGGTGCAACGTATCACTGATCAGTGGTGAGCTGGCGAGCGTCGGTTGGACATCATGCAAGGGTTGCTGAGCGGTAAGAACCAGGGGCACCGTCCGCGAGAGTTGATACAGGTGAGCGCACAAGCTGTCTGGCTGGGACGTGCGCAACAAGAGTTGATCGAAATTATCCAATAGCAAGACTGCCAAATTGGCGCTAGCATTAAACTGTTCTAACCAGGTCGAGAATAGTTCGCCACTCTTTTCTATCGGTAGAGGGGTGGCGTGCACGGTTTCGCGCTGCAAGCAACGCCAAAGTTCCTCGCTTTTACCCAACAACGCACAATCTACAAGCAAAATTTCACCGATCTCCTGGCCGGTATAGCGGTTGCGCAAGTGCCGTTGCAGATGGTGAATAAATACACTTTTTCCTGTGAGCCGCGCACCCACTAATGTGAGTCGTACCGGTTGTGTACTATACAACCGCGCTAAAACTCGATCTAGTAATAGGTGATGTCCAAAAAGTGGATCGGACTCAGGAGTCATATGTATGATTTGTGATATAGCACAGAGATCTTGTCTGTTTTGTGTGAAAATATGCCGTGTTATTTGTGGAAATAAAGTTAAATTTGTGTAAATTGTAGAGGCGTGTTTGTGAGTATATGTGATTTATTGTGAAATTATGTGAAAATACACGTTATTTGTGGCGCATGTTTATATGTAACATCGTGCAATTATGATGATCCACAATCTACAGTATACAAAACACATACACATTTTACAAGTACCAGAAGGAGAGCCAGGAATACTTAAGACGCTACGTGATCGTGTGGTTTTCGTCAGTTTGTCGTTTAGTTATCTCTTCCTGCACCGTTGAGCTACATTTCTGCTACGTATCAGTGCCATAGCGCAGCCACGGGACGCCAGTAAAGTTTACGAGCAGCCATTTCTAGTAAAATCGATTCAATTGCTGCCTTCATCGCCGCCATTCGTACACCCCCATTCTTACAAAGCGCAGCATGCCAGCTTACTCTATTCAAGCTTGCATGATCCCGAAAGGATTGTCAGCTGTGGCTTTGTAGTCATCCTGATGGTCGTTGTGCTGTAAACGAAAACAGATCACTGGAAAGGAGTTCGTATGTCTCATCCTGATGTGGGTGCGCGCCGGCGGGCGCTCCACCGACCAAGACTCAGCAAAGCTCTGAGTTTGTTGGCCCTGGTAGCATTACTCGTTGCCAGCTTTGGCTCTTGGGCTGTGGCCCAACCGACAGACTGCGCCAATCTGATAGCTGATAGTGGCCTTGAACAAGGCAATGGCTGGCAAAGCAGTTCCTCGGGCAACTACTCCCTGGTTAGCGATTTCCTTGCGTATCGAGGAGGACAGGCTGCCCATTTAGCTGGTGTAGATAATGCAAACGATACATTGGCGGTTGCACTTAACTTGCCAGCAGACAAACCTCACGTCAACCTAACCTTTTGGTGGCGGGTACAAAGTGAAGAAGAGAGTGATGAATTTGATGGCTTGACTGTGATCGCAGCCGATGCAGCGGGTACGCCGTTGCGCTCGCTGATGGCCCTGGGTAGTGCGAATGCCGCTGCGCAATGGCAGCAGAGCTCGCTGGATCTCAGTGATTTTGCCGGTCAATCCATTCAACTTCAATTTGTGGCGCAAACCGATAGCTCGTTGGTGACCGATTTCTTCATCGACGACGTGCAAGTGACTGCTTGCAATGCTCAGCAATATCGGCTCTTCTTGCCATTGACCCAAAACTAGGAGCGTGACAAGATGATTATTCTCAATGGTATGAATATGCTCGCTGCGCCGCGATCAGCTGCTGACAATACAACCTCCTCGGTGCAATCCCGTCGGCTTTCTAATTGGATACTTGCTTTCCTATTTTTGAGCATCCTGGGTTTGACCTTGCGCAGTGCCCCGCTCTTTGCCCAAGGC
>CAZMRA010000141.1:0-13029 GCA_964568485.1 uncultured Caldilineaceae bacterium
GGAGCGCCAGTATAATCCTTTTGTGGGGGAGCAGGCACTACGCAATGCGGCAAGATAACCCTGGCTCGCTTAGAAAGCTGTAATAGGCAAAAGTTTATGATCTATCACATGCTTCCCGTGGCTACTTGGCAGCAGCAGCTGGCCGAGGAGCCCTACCGCCCAGCTTCGCTGGCAGCCGAAGGGTTTATCCACTGTACCGGGGAGTTATCTCTGTTGCTGTGGGTGGCAAATCGTTTTTATCGGGCTGAGCCGGGCGATTTTGTGATCCTCTGCATTGATGAAGCCAAAGTGCAGGTCCCTCTTCAATGGGATCTCGCCGATGGTCATCGGTTCCCCCATTTATATGGCCCACTCAACCTCAGTGCAGTGGTGGGCTTGCTAGCGTTTCCGCGTACACCGGCAGGAGAATTTTTGCCACCCGACCCGGCCGCAATAACCCCGTTTGACCATGAGCAGCAGGGGACGCAGCACCCGCCAGATGCATAGGGATAGCAACGCTGCCTAATCAAATGATAAGGTGAGGGTTTGCATAACATCAGATGAACATTTGATGAGAGAGGGGAAAAGCTGGGTAAATGGCGCAAACCAATCGTCCAGCTTTTTTCGTTGATTGGATTGGATCTTGGTACAATACAGCTTATGACAGCAGCAGCGGATTGGCTTTCTGGCTTGTTTGGCAAGAACAAAGCGGATAACGACTCAGCTTCTGCGTCCTCCCAAGAGGAGACTGGCAGCACCACTGGTGGTGCGCTGGACCAAGAGCCAGTCGTCGTGTGGGAAGCGGCTAACCAGATGGAAGCCGAGGTTGTGAAGGGGCGGCTGACGAGCGCGGGGATTCCGGCAATCGTACGCAGCGAAGCTCTGGGTACAATCTACGGGTTGACCACAGGGACCTTGGCCGCGGCGAAGGTTTTGGTGCCGGCCCCGTTGGCGGAAAAAGCACTCGAATTGCTCAGCGGTGATATTGATTGGGAAGAGAGCCCACCGGACGAAAGTTAGCGGCTGCTTCTATTCATCAGCTAAGCAATTGTGGGCGAGAGCCCATGGGTGCAATGGCTCGGCACGGGATGGTTGTTGCGAATCGGTGAGCGCTATTCTAAAAAGCTTGGCTGTTTTGGGTTCGTCGGTCCAGATTTGGAGACCACAACCATTTTTAGAATAGGCTTTTTGTGATTTTCAAGTGAGAAGAACATGGCTTCAGAACTATATTCACCAACAATTCCAGCCAATTTGAGTGAACGAGCGCGCAGCAAATACAACGTGAAGTTTTTGGCGGGTGGCGGGTTATTGTTGGTTTTTGTGGCGTTTCTGATCTTCCAAATGGTGATGGCAACCCGCACCACCGGCGCTTATTATATGACGGTCGATGAATTACGCGCAGCTGGCCCCGAGTTGGTTGGCCAGCGCATCCGCGTCAATGGCGCAGTGGTGGCCGGCAGTGAAGATTGGAACCCCCAAGAAGTCACGCTCAGATTTGCCATTGCTGACGAGACTGATACAAACAGCCATTTGCAGATTGTCTACTACGGCCCGCGGCCAGATAATTTCCAGCGAGCAGCCTCAGCGATTGTTGAAGGGGAGCTCTTGCCCGATGGTAGCTTCCTCGCCCAAAATCTGTTGCTCAAATGCCCGAGCCGCTATGACGAAGAGCCAATCGAGATCCGCTGTGAAAATGGCGAATGCGTCACCGTTACCCAAGCCTAAAAGGAACCAGGAAATTTTCTGAGTGATTTGGAATAATTGAAGAGACCCGATGACGCAACTCCGCCGTCGGCCATTTGGGTTGGCCTGTTTGATCGCTAGTCTCTTGTCGGTAGCGCTCTGGCAAGCGACTCTCGGCCAAACCCAACCCACTCCGCCACCGTATGACCCCGCCACCGTGCCGTTGCCGAGTGCGCCTGTTTTGGCCCCTGCAGGAAGTTCTCTCTATCAACAAAACTGCGCAGCTTGTCATGGCGAGCAAGGGCATAGCGATGGGCCGACCAGCGCTAGTTTGCCTGCTGCTCCGCCCCCCTTTGCCGACCAAGCAACGATCTGGGCCCGTAGCCCCGCTGAGTATTTTCACATTACCAAATATGGGCGCATTGAAGCCCTGATGCCGCCTTGGGAAAATCGGCTGGATGATGATCAGATCTGGCAGGCGGTCTATTATGCCTGGAGCCTCCATACCGATCAGAGCATTGTGCAGCAGGGTGAGACCCTATACGCGCAGTCGTGTGCCGCTTGTCATGGTCCAAACGGCGCAGGTAATGGGCCGGAGGCCAGCGCAGCCATGCCACGCTTGGATGATGTGGCGGTGATGAGCTTGCGCACCCAGGCCGAATTGGATGCCCTGTGGCGGCAAGCGCACGCGGAGATCGGCGACGAGTGGACACCGACAGAGCGCACTGCGGTTTTGGATTATCTGCGCACCTTTAGTTATCGCCCGCCGTGGGAAGAGCCATACCAACCTGGCACCGGGGAATTGACTGGCCAGTTGGTGCAAGGGACTGCTGATGGCCCTGAGTTGCCTTCGTTGCCAATCACTTTGACTGCCTTTCTCAATTTTGCCCCGGTCCAATCGCTGACCACCACAACCAACGAAGCCGGGGAATTTCGTTTTTCGGACTTGGCGACCGACCCAGGCATGGTTTACGTCGCTTCCACCCTCTATCAGGGGGTGCAATACAACAGCGGATTGGCTATGGTCACGCCGTTGACTCCCACTGCGGCGATCACTGTGACGGCCTACGAGACGACTGAGGATAGCAGCAATTTGTCGATCAATCGCGCCAATTGGTTGATTGACTTCGAGCCGGGCGGCCTGCGGGTTGGCATCATTCTGGGGTTGCGCAACAGTGGCGACCGCACCTTTATCGGGGAGCCAGTTCCTGGGCTCGGCGCGCTGGGCACAGTGGCTTTGGCCGTACCGCCGGGCGTCGAGGAGATCGAATTTCAAGATGGCGTGGTCGGTGGGCGTTATCAACCCGTTGGGGATCGCATCTATGATCTGGTGCCGGTGCCTCCCGGTGAGGAAGCTCGCCAGATTGTTTATAGTTATCGGCTGCCGGTTTCGGGCGATGTAGTCACACTGCCTCAGGAATTTCTCTATCCGATTGAGAACCTGAACTTGTTGGTCACGGATGCCCCCAATCTGGAGGTAGAAGCGCCTGCGTTGACCTTTATCAACACCGAAGAGGTGCAGGGGATCAACTTCCGCCGTTGGTCGGGGCAATCGTTGCCCGCTGGTCCCTTGACCGTCCAATTGAGCGGTATTCCAGCGGTTGGGAGTGACATCGCTCCGGTGGACGAGGGCAGTGGCGCGTCGGCGGGTGCCTCAACCGCCATTTCCCCACTGGATCCCATGGTTGCTATCACTGTGGGCGGTTTGTTGGTCGTTGTCTTAGCTGCCTTGCTCTATCTGCCGCTGCGTGGTGAAGCGCATCGAGCGCGCATCGCTGAGCTACAATCGGATCAGGAAGAGCTGCTCGAGGCGATCGCCGAGTTGGATGATCAATATGCCAAGAACGAAGTGCCGCGTGAACAATGGGCTAGCGAACGCGCCGAGTTGAAGTCAGAGTTACTCGTGATTACTCAGGCGCTCAAGGCTCGGTAAGTCGATGACCACAGAACCGCTGATCGCCATGCGCAATGTCTATAAACGATATGGGCGCAAAACTGTGCTCAGAGGGGTGGATCTAGCTGTTCCGGCTGGGCAAGTGATGGCGCTATTGGGGGCTAATGGCGCGGGCAAAACGACGTTGATGCGTTTGGTTGCTGGCTTGGCCACCCCATCGAGTGGGGAGATCACGCTCGGCGGGGTCTCTATCAAGCGAGCTGGCCCGGAATTGCGGCGTTATATCGGGGTAGTGAGCCATCTGCCTCTCGTGTACGATCATCTGAGTGGTTACGAGAATCTGGCCTTTTTTGCCCGCTTGTATGATCTGACCAATGCAGATGCGCGGATTGAAGCGGTGCTGCGGGCGGTCGACCTCTGGATCCCGCGCCGCGATCCTGTGCGCACCTACAGCCGGGGGATGGTGCAGCGCCTAGCCATTGCCCGCGCCATTCTGCATGATCCGCCCGTATTGTTGCTAGATGAGCCGGATACGGGCTTGGATCAGGCCAGCGCTGAGCTGCTGCATGGGCTGATCACTCGCCTGGGCGCGGCGAGTCGGGCGATCTTGTTGACCACCCACAATCTGGAGCGAGCCTTGGCGTGGGCTGATTCACTTACCATGTTGGTGGGTGGCAAATTGGTGAGTAGCATGGCGACGGCTAATCTCACGAGCGAACAATTGCGTCAATACTATCGCGAGGCCAATGGTGGTTGAGCACAGCGTTGAAGCGCATCCGCCGCTTCCTGCCCCGCGAGAGGAGCGTGAGGCTCCGCCCGTAACCATGCGTACTGAACGCGGGTTCGGGGGCTATTTGGCCAAAGTGTGGGCAATTGCGGCGAAGGATCTGCGCAGCGAATTACGCACTAAGGAGATCATCGGGGTGATGGCATCCTTCAGCGTGCTGGCGGTGATCATTTTTGGTATGGCCTTTGATTTGCGGGTCGCCCAAACCGAGTCGATCGTGCCCGGGGTGCTCTGGGTTATCGTACTCTTTAGTGGCGTGCTGGGGCTCAATCGCTCCTTCAGTGCCGAGGTTGACCGCGGTAGCTTGGCGGCTTTGTTGCTGGCCCCCATGGATCGGAGTGCGCTCTACTTTGGCAAGCTGGTCGCGAATCTGCTCTTTACCTTGCTGGCCGAAGTGCTCTTGCTGCCGATGATGTTGATCCTGTTCGATGTCAATCTCTTTCGGCCCTGGATCTTGCTGGCGTTGCTGCTGGGCACGATTGGGTATGTGGCGGTTGGCACGCTGTTTGCCGCCTTGACGGCGAATGTGCGGACGCGTGAAAGCTTGTTGCCAGTCTTGTTGCTGCCGGTGATGGTGCCGCTCTTTATGGCGGGCATGCGGGTGACGGCGATTGTCGTCGATGGCCGCGGCCTGAATGACCTCGGCCGTTGGTTTGGCATGTTGGCTGCGTATGATCTGATCTTTCTGACAGCAGCCTTTTTGGTTTTTGACTTGATTTTTGAGGAGGCGTAACGATGCGGACAACGACGCTCTCAGCCCCAACTCGGCGTACCGCCAGCGGCTGGGATGTAGCTCAGATGGTCCTCAATCTAGCAGCAGTGATTGCGATGGCAGTGATGATGTGGGCTGCATTTCTCTATGCCCAACCGGCGACTAACCTAGCTGGTGATGAACAGACTGCCCAGCGAATCTTTTATCTGCACATGGGTTGCAACTTCGCCGCACTCAGCGCTTTTTTGCTCTCGCTGATTGGCAGTATTGGCTATCTGGTGACGCGTAACTTGGAGTGGGATCGCCTCAGCCACGCGAGTATCGAGCTGGGCACGCTCTTTGGTATCGGCATGACGCTCTCCGGCTCGATCTGGGCAAAACCCACTTGGAACACTTATTGGACCTGGGATCCGCGCCTGACTACGGTGACGATCACCTTGTTGATCTATGTTGCCTATTTGCTCTTCCGCAGCGGGATTGAAAATCGCCACACGCGCGCCCGCTTTGCCAGCATCTATGCGCTCTTTGCCTTTTTGAGCGTTCCCATGACCTACTACAGCGCACGCTGGTTTCGTTCGATCCACCCCGTGGTCTTTAATGGGGATAACCAAGAGGCTTCGGGTAGTTTTGCGATCGGCCCCACCATGGGGCAAACGGTGATGATCGCTGCCATCAGCTTTTGCATTCTCTTTGCTGCTCTGTTGATTTTGCGCTGGCAGCAATTGCGCTTACAAGATCGGATTGAAGCAATCCGCGAGGAGTTGGAATAATGGTTTATCTTGCTGCGGCGTTTATTGGGATATGGGTCCTGGTGACGGGTTATGTCATTTTTGTCAGCCAGCGCCAGCGTCAATTAACGCAAGAACTTGAAACGTTGGAAGAGATGCTTGCTGAGCGGGGTGTCACCAAGCAGTAAGTCTCTGCGCAAGCAAATTGTTGTCGAGGCGGAGCCCACACTACAGTAAGTTGCTGCCGTAGCAGGTAGGATCGTCGATTGGAAGTAACTGGCTTGGTAGTGTGGATTAGGTATTGAGTGAAGGAGTTCTAGTATGACACAGATGGTGCAAGGTGATGCAGCCAGCGCGGTCGCAATTACTCCCGCCGCAACGCGGAGAGAGAAAGCACCGCGGGAGCGCACAATCGTCTTCCTGCATGCCCTGGCCTTTGTGATCGGTTTTGGTCTCGTCTTTACCTTGGTAGGTTCGCTGGCCGGTTTGCTCGGCCAGGGGTTGAGCCAAAACCCATTTTCTACAGTGAACACTGCGGCCTTCGAAGATGCCTTGCGGCGTTTAGGGGCAATCCTGCTGGTGGTCTTCGGATTGACGACGCTGGGCGCTGTGGGTTGGTTAATTCGCTGGATCAGCAGCCGCACCGACTTGCAACGCAATCCTGCCGCTGCAGCGTTAGTGGATGTTTTATCCTTTGTGAATGGGCTGCTCAACACCGAGCACCGCGTTGTCGAGGTTCATCAGATCAAGCGGGGCTGGGGCTACCTCAGTAGCACGGTGATGGGGATGGGCTTTGCGGCTGGCTGGACGCCTTGTATTGGCCCAATTTTGAGCACCATTTGGATCTTGGCCGCCCAAAGTGCCACAGTTGGGCAAGGTGCGCTGTTGTTAGCAGTCTACAGCCTCGGCCTGGGGATTCCCTTTTTGGTGGTGGGGCTGGCCTTTGGCCGGGCTACCAGCTTGATCCGCCGCTTAAATCGCTACATGGGTTTGATCAGTTGGATCAGTGGCCTCTTTTTGCTTTTTGTTGCCTATTTGTTGTGGACCAATGCGCTTGTCACCTTGACCACCCGCTTCGATGCGGTCAACCGGGCGATGCTGGCGCTGAATGCGTGGGTCTTGGCCGGTGAAGATTGGATTGGGGTGCTCACCGGCACTAATGGCGTGATTGGGGTGGGGTTGCTCACAGCAACACCGCTCGCCTTTTTTGCTGGTCTGCTCAGTTTTCTCAGCCCCTGCGTCTTGCCGCTGGTGCCTGCCTATATTGGGTACCTCAGTGGTGCCATTGTCTCTGATCGCCAAGCATCATGAACCATCTGAAGCTCTATACCAAACCCAATTGCTCACTCTGCGACCAGCTCAAAGCTGATCTGCTTCTGTTGCAGTCCAAATTCTCCTTCTCTATCCAAGATGCGCTGATCGAGGTCAACATCGAGGAGGATGCCGACGCGTTTGAGCGTTTCCGCTATGTCGTGCCGGTGCTGGAGCTGACCGATGGCACGTTGATCTATCCGCCACATACGATCCACGAATTGTATGGCGCGCTGCAACAAATGCAGCAACGCACCACTACCGAATCCTAATGAGCGAACCCACCGAAACGTCAGCTGCCCGTCCATCATCCAGCCAGGTGAGCAACCGCGAAGCCAAGTTTGCCCAAGCGGCCAGCGCTTTTGTTGTATGGATCGCTCGTCATTGGCTGGCGCTCTTTAATGGTGCCTGGGCGCTTTATGTCGGTCTGCCATTTTTAGCGCCAGTCTTGCTCTATCTCGGGTTGGATACTCCTGCTCGCGTGATCTATGCCTTTTATTCGGTCCTGTGCCATCAACTGCCCGACCATAGCTATTTTTTGTTTGGTCCCCAACTGGTGCCGGATATGGCCACATTGGTGGCAAATGGCATGAGTGGCGTTGACAATCTCTTCTTGCAGCGCCAGTTTGTGGGCAATGAAGCGATCGGGTTTAAAGTTGCCATTTGCCAGCGTGATGTTTCAATTTATGCGTCGGTGCTGGCGGCCGGTTTACTCTTTGGGCTGGTCCGTCAGCGCTTGCCCGAGCTCAAATTGCGTTGGTATTTGCTGCTGGTGCTCCCAATCGTGCTGGATGGCGGGACACAGCTGTTTGGCTGGCGCGAAAGTACCTGGTTGCTGCGCACTTTGACCGGTGCCCTCTTTGGCGCCTCGTCGGTCTGGTTGGCTTATCCCTTCATTGATGATGCTATGCAAGATGTCGTGCGGACTGAAGGACCACGCGCTCAGCTAACGTAACCTACTATCGGGTAGAAGCTCTTCAGTAAAGTTGTGATTAGACAATTTCTGCATTCCCTCGTATAATAGTTGCTTGCGTTTACGTGTAAAGCAGCATGCGCCGCGGCGTATGTAGAGCATAGATGAGTGTGCAGGTGCAGTACGCACCGTGCGAATATTCCGAAACTTAAAAAATCGTTGTTAGTAGAGTAAGCCTGTTGGGGCCAAGAGAGGGTTCGATACACAGATGGCAAATACCAAATCGGCCATGAAGGCCAATCGTCAGAATCAAAAACGAGTTATTCACAATCGCATTTATCGTGGTGGTGCGCGCACCGCAATTCGCAAAGCCCGCACGGCGATTGCCTCTGACGCAGCTACCTCGCTCGAGACAGTGACTGAGGCGATCCGCGCACTGGATCGCGCAGCGAGCAAGGGCTTGATCCACAAGAACAATGCTGCTCGTCGCAAAAGCCGCTTGATGCAAGCGTATCATCGCGCCGCTGCCTAAGCGCTTTCAGTGTCCGCTGCATGATGGTAAAGCAGTAGCTGCACTCATTCGTTAAAAAAGGCCCGTCGAAATTTCGGCGGGCCTTTTTATTTTCGCCTTTTATCGTGCTGAACCGGCGGTGCATCCCGGTCTGTCAGCTATTGGGATGCACCGCCGGTTTGCTTACTGGGCGACTACCGGCAAATGGATTCTGGTGCCATCTGGTTCAGGAATCGCCTGAATTGCCACAATGAAGGGATCATTGGGGGCCGGGCTTCTTGGATTATCCGAGAGTACAGTGGTCGGCGTTCCACCAAGACCGCTGTAGCTGGCGACTGCTTGATTGGCCACCACATTGACGCCAACACCGCCGTTGATCAGGACGTCCATGCTGATCTCTACACTTTGCCCCGCGCCGGGCAACAACTCGCCGATTTCAATGGTGATTGATTCGTCTCCGGTGTTATTACCCTGACGGATCGTGCCACGATTCACTCGCACCGAGCCATTCACCAGTGTTGTGTTTGGATCGGGTGTATCGGTCAGCACGATATTGTTGAGGGCTGTATTGCCATTGTTGATCACCCGGATGCGATATTGCAACCGCTCACCAGGATCCACCAAGCCATTGTCGTTGTCGTCACTGGCGAAGAGACCAATCTTGGTGACACGCAAAAGCATGTTCGGCACAATGGGCGTGATCGTCACATTGTTGGAGCCGGGCACCTCCGGATCGTCGGTCACAATGGTAGGATTCCCGGTGCTAGTAACTTTCCCCTGATTCCACAGCGCGTTGACGCCCGCCGGGAGTGGGTTGACAATCTTGACTGGGAAGCGAATGGTCGCGGTTTGTCCGGGGTTGAGGGTGCCAAGTGAGACCTGAACCAGTCGGTCACTGGCTTGATTGCCACTCAAGATTGTCCCCTGCGAGGTGATGACAACGTTATTGCCGGTCAATTGGCTATTCACGTCAATCGTATCACTAAAGACGACATTGGCAGCGGGCAACAAACTCTGGTTGGTGATCCGTATCGTATAGATGATGCTATCGTCGGGGTTGACTTCACCGTCGGCATTCAGATCATTGTCGATGGCATATTCCTTGGTAGCAAGCAGGGCCAATACAGTGACCACTGGTGTGCTATCGCTAGCTGTATTATTCGCCGGCGTTGGATCAGTACCATTCCGGCCATCGTCACTAATCTTGGCGGTGTTGTCAATCTGCTTTACGCCGCTAGGAATAGTCTTGTTGATGGTCAGTGCGAATTCAATTTCACCGCTGGCCCCTGCGGGTACAGTGCCGAGCTGCAAGGTACAAGTTTGCTCGACACATCGCCAACCGGGTGTACTGGCAATTTCGCTAAAGGTAGTATGCGCCGGAATTTGTTCGGTCAAGACCACATTGCTGGCCGCCTGGTTGCCAACGTTGCGATAACGCAAGGTATAAATGACCACATCTTCCGGGCGAACAATGGCATCGCCATCACTCTTGGAGAGCTGGAGATCCGGCGCGGCGTTGAGTGGTGTCACCGTGCTGCTTGTGGCCGCATTGGGCTTGCTCGGGTAGCCAATCTGCGCGGTGTTTTCGATCGTGTTTGCCCCGGCGGGTACGGTGTCGCTCACAGTCACCACAAAGTTGATTGTGGTCGGATTCACGCTGGGGGACAAACGGTCTATCGAAAAGGTGCAAATGGTATTGGGCTGGCCATTGCCCGGGCAGACCCAGTTGCTATCGCTCAATGTTGGATTCACTACCGTATGGGCAGGCACCGTTTCTGTGATCCGCACGGAGAGCACAGACCGATCACCCACATTGCCATAGCTCAATTGATAGATCATCTCACTTCCTGGCGTTGCAGTAACACCCAGATCGCTCTTGGTCAGGATTAATTGAGGCATGCCACCGATTGGGGTACGTTCTCGCCCGACATCAGCATTGGGTTCACTGCTGCTGCCAATGGTGGTGATATTGACGATTTCCACTGCGTCATCCGGCAAGGTTTGATTGACGCGTACGGGGAAGCTCACGGCGCCTTTTGCCCCTGGGGCCAGCGTCCCAACGGTGTATTTACAAACCGTGCCCGCAGGCGCATTCGCCGCGCAACCCCAGATGGCGGAATTGCCAGCAAAGGTTGTATTGGCCGGCACGGTCTCGGTGATCACCACGTCTGTGGCCGCAACGGTATGGTGATTGGTGTAGTTGAGGACGTAATTGATCACGGTGCCGGGGGGCGCACTAATGCCGTTGTCAGTTTTGGTTAGATCCAGCAATCCCACCTCGGCGATCTGGGTGGTTTCGCTCGCACTGTTATTGGCCGGGTTTTTGTCGAGACCATGCGCACCATCATCGGCAATGCTAGCCGTGTTGACGATTTGGGTAACTGATGCGGCAATGGCTTCGTTCAGTTTGACAGCAAAAATGGCGCTGCCATCTGTTCCGGCGTTGACCGTGCCCACGGCCAGTGTACAGGTGGTTCCTGGACCAGCGCCATCCGCGCACGACCAACCGCTGTCGCTGGCGGCGAGGTTGAAGGTCGTATGCTCAGGGACCGTTTCGCTCAGCACAACGCCGGTCGCGGCTTGATCACCATTGTTCGCATAGTGCAAAGTGTAGACGATGGTGTCCCCTGGCTCGGCGCCAAATTCATCCACATCATCCGACTTTAGCAGCACGAGGTCGGGTTGTGCTTCGATCGCTGTGGTTAGGGTGGCCTGATTGTTGGCCGGATTTAGATCAGCTCCATTGTTGCCATCATCGCTGATCTGGACCTGATTCTGCAGGGACTTGACATTCGCTGGGATCGTATCGGCAACCCGTACCACAAAGAGGGCAGTTCTGGGAGTTGCGCCCAGCGGCGGCACAGTCAACTGGTAGTTGTTGCCGCTGAGTTTTGTCCAGCCAGTGCTGCTGCGAGCAGCTTCGAAGGTGGTATTGGCAGGCAACTGCTCGTTGATCACTACGCCAGTCGCTACTTGAGAGCCGATATTTTTGTAGGTAAGGGTGTAGGTCAGAATCTCTCCGGGCCGTACCGGATCTGCGCTGGCGCTCTTGTTGATCACCAGATCGGGGGCAGCCACGACATTTGTGGTATCCGTCGCACTATTATTGGCAAGATTGATTTCACCACTGGTGCCATCATCGGCAATTGTGACGGTGGTATTGATGTCCGTATTATTCGCTGGGAATGGATTGCGGACTGTCAGTGCCAGTGTACTTGAACCACTCGCGCCGGCTTCCACCGTGCCAATCCCATCGGTGCATGTGCTGCCTGGTCCGCCCCCGCCCCCGGCTGGTGTGCAGGACCAGCCCGGGCTGGAACCCAATAAGATATTGGTCCCGCTGGGAATCACCACACTTAGTTTGACACCGGAGGCATTTTGGTTGCCGGTGTTGCTATAGGAGATGGCATAGGTGAGGGTGCTGCCGGGCGTAGTAGTTGTGGTACTGTCATTGATCGTAACGGCCAGATCCGGCGCAGCATTGACGGGGACCGTATGGCTGAGGCTGGTTGTTGTCAGATTGTTACCGCTAATGGTGACTTTGTTTTCGACCTGCTCAAAGCCAGCCGGGGCAGGATTTTTAACTCGGACAATAAAATCCAATGTTCCGCTGCTGTTAGCGGGCAGCGTAGTAACCGATGCAGTGCAGATGGTTCCTTCGCCGCCGCTGTTGTCACAAGTCCAGCCGGGCTGCGGCTCAACAAAGGTGGTATTGGCTGGTAAGTGCTCCTTGATGGAGACGCCAGTCCAATTAAAATTGTTCGGATTGTTATAGCCAATTTTAAAGGTAATGGTTCCGCCAGGGCTAACCCCACTCTCTACGGCGCTCTTGGTAAAAGATGGAGGAATCGTCCCGCTCCCCTGAGAGTTGACGACTTGCGGGAGACCGAGCAAGCCGATCATCAAACAGAAGATTAAAATTGCTACCTTATGCGTAGGCCAAAATGGTGGATAAGCTGGTTGCATAGTACAACTTCCTTTACGAATCAAAATAGACTGCACAGATGCCCATTTTCACGAAGAGAGCAGATAGACAGGGCTAGAAAGGCTGAAATTCTTGAGGTTACGCAAGCTCCGATTGCAGATGCATGGTTGAGCGCCATTCCCCACGCATTTGGCAGGCACTGTGTCACGTGATTCTCAGCAACACAAACAAGGGTGGATTCAACTAGAACATAACCTACTAAAGAATCGTGCAAAAATTAGAAATCCTTCACTCAATCCTTGAATACCACCCTTTCAGGGTCAGATTCGGTGCAGAATGTGCTAGAATCGTCAATTAAATCCTATAATTTGTGGCAGTTGGGTGAAGGATTTGTCCATTTTTTACGATTAACATAATGGTAAGGTCAATCATCTATTGGATGATCGATGATCAGCGCAAAACTTCTTGGGTTCTATCCTGAAATGCTGGGACCAACTGGCAGGATTAGATCCGGGTACCGCAAGCAGATTCAGGATAGGCTCTTCACAGTTTGTCTTGCTATCAGCAACTTATAAGCCGCAGTCTC
>CAZMRA010000142.1:0-12897 GCA_964568485.1 uncultured Caldilineaceae bacterium
GGAACAGGAGCATGGTCAGATCCCGGCGGGCGCGTGGGTATTGTTGCGTAGCGACTGGTCCAAGCGGCAAGGGCGCGAGGAATTCCTCAATGCGCGGGAAGATGGTGCGCATTCGCCCGGTTGGACGGCAGATTGTCTGCGCTTTTTGGCGCATGAGCGGGATGTGCTCGGTGTGGGTGTCGAAACGGTGGGCACTGATGCAGGCCAAGCTGGTAGCTTTGATCCGCCATTCCCGGCGCATAACATCATGCACGGATCCGGCAAATTGGGCTTGGCCAGCCTCTGCAATTTGGATCAACTGCCCGCGGTCGGCGCTGTGTTGATCGCTGCACCACTCAAGATTGTGGGTGGGTCGGGCAGTCCGCTGCGCGTGATCGCCCTCACACCGGCTTGATCCTAACCGCGCTTGCTTCGCTCAATCGCCAGGGATACTGCTACTCCAGCGATTGAGCGAAGCAAAACCCTAGACGCAGGCCTAGCGAGTGGGTGTCGATGTTTTGGTCGGTGCCTTGGTTGCTTGCGGCTTCACTGTCCCAGTGGGCGTGCTCTTGCGCGTAGGTGTACTTTGGGGCTCCTCCAACGGCGAGAGTGGGGATAATGGAGATAATGGGGATAGCGGAGAAAGTGGCGAAACTTGCTCGGCTTGTTGCCAGACTGAATTTTCGGTCATTGCCTGCAAACGGGCTGTCACTGGGATCGCCAAGCAGATTACTGCCAAGACAATTAACAACCATTGTCGCCCGTTTTGAAATCGATTCATGAAAGATCTCCCTTCTACATAGCAAACCCCTACGGTATTATTTTAGCACAAACCCTATCCCTATAGAATGCATTCCAAGACTGGGAAGTTCCCATGAATGTTGTCACGGTAATTCTCAATCCGTCCGCCGGCCGAGGGCGCGGCAAGCAGATCAAATCTCAGCTGTCGGCCGCGCTGGCCAATGCGGGACTTCGCTTTGAGTTGCTCGAAAGTCAAGGCTCTGGACATGCGATCGAGCTAGCGCGCCAGGTGCGACTAACGGGCAGCACCACGGTCGTGGCCGCGGGCGGGGATGGCACCGTCAGCGAAGTGATGAATGGGCTGGTGCAGGCCACACCCCCGGGGGAGCAGGTAGGGCGCTTGGCCATTATGCCGATCGGCAGCGCCAACGATTTTTGTGAAATGGCCGGATGCCCGCGCACTTTACCTGAGCTCACACAGGCGCTTGTAGCCGGGACCATCCGACTCATCGATCTGGGTAATGTGATCATTCAAACGGAAACCGAGCAAATTCAGCGCTATTTTGGCAACAATGTTGGGGTTGGGTTTGAGGCTCAAGTCACACTGGAAAGTTATCGCATCCGCTGGTTGCGCGGGACGCTGCTCTACGGCCTGGCGACCTTGCGGGCATTACGCAGTTGCCCCACGCCGCAGATGCAAACTCGCTGGCTGACCGAGCACGGCACCTGGCAATCGTTAGATCAGCCCACGTTGCTGGTCAGCATTGGGAACAGCCGCCGCACCGGTGGCGGTTTTTATCTGACCCCGGATGCGGAAATGGATGATGGCCTGTTCGACATCGGGATTGGCTACGTCAAGTCGCGGCTTCATATTTTATGGTTGCTGCCGCGCGTTTTGGCTGGCAAACACACAACGGATCCAGCCGTCACTATGGCGCGCAGCACCCGCCTCGAAGTAACGTCCACCGAACCAGTACCCCTGCATGCCGATGGCGAGGTGCTCACCGCAGCCGCGACGAAGATCGCCATTGATCTCCAGCCCAGGCGTTTACAAGTGATCGTCGCTGCGAATCGCCAGCCCAGTTGATGCGCCCCCAGTGAAAGATTTAAGCAACGCGCACGCGTCACCACCATCCCAATCCATGCGATCTGGACAGGCTCTGCTATAATCAGATTATGGTCAACACAACTTCACGCCTAGTTTCTCTTTGGCGAACTTTGGTGGCTTTGCCAGCTCAGGCCGATGTTGCCTATAGCAATACTGCATCGCTCAATGCCCAATTTTGGCTGGGTCAATTTCCCTGGCGGCCAACAGCTGCATGGTCGGTGTTGGCTGCCCTGTTAGCAGGTGGTAGCTTCACCCGGCTAGATAGCAGTGATTGGCAAGCGGTGGCCTTGATTGTCTTGTTGGTGGATCCACTCTGGGGCAGCTTGTGGCGTTTGGCCGCGGGCCGCAAAGAGCTGCTCCCGCTTGATGCGCAAGCGTTGACCTATCGGTTTTGGTTACCTTATTTACAAAACCAGTCCCCAGCTGAGAAATTATTCCGTTGGAATAGTGCAGATATTACGCCGCTCCTGTTTCGGGTAGGCCTGCCGAGTTTGTTGTTGAGCTTGGCGGTTTCAATGACGTTAGGCTGGGCTGCCGTCTTTTTGACGCTGCTGGTCGCATTGTTTAGCAGTTTGGGGTGGACAAGCCGCCGCAGTTTGTCGATCCAGCCTGTGCTACTGCAAAGTGTTGTGACGATTGCGCTACCCTGGTGGTTGACGGCTGCACAATTTGAGCCCACCGTGGCTGAAGCTTGGCTCTCCCCTTCGCTGATCTTAGCGGGTTTGGCGACGATTCACCACTGGGGAGAGTGCCGGCTTTTGCGCAATAGCGCCGATTGGCTAGGGATGGGCATCCTGGCTTTGGCCGAATTGGGCATGATTATTTTGTTGATCGTCGTTGAAGCCCCGCTGTGGTTGGGGCTGCTGGCGATCTTGTGGTTACCGGCTTGGCTAACGGTCTATCAACGGCAGCCAGTGCAACGAGTAAACTTTTGGTGGTTGATGGCGCTGTTGGTCGCGGCTTTGGGGTTAAGCGGAAGTTAACGTATGACAGAATTACAACAAGATACAGATGCTGCCGAAGTTTTGGCCGCATCGAATGGCACGGCTCCGACAGGAGCCGCTGTCACTATTGAACAAATCCGGCGCGATGCCGAAGTGGTGGCCCTGATTCAACATTCTAACGAATCTTTGCGTGCGTTGGGATTTACCGAACATGGACAACGCCATGCGGGCTTGGTGGGCCATATTGCGCAAAATATTTTGAGCCGTTTGGGCTACGATGAGCGAACGCAGCAATTGGCCAATATCGCTGGCTACATGCACGATATCGGCAACTGTATCCACCGCCAGAACCATGCCCAGAGTGGCAGCTTGTTGGCGTGGACGATCTTGGCTCGTTTGGGCATGGAGCCATACGAGCGCGCCATTGTGATCAACGCCATCGGCAATCACGAAGAAGAGCGCGGCACAGCCACCACCCCCGTCTCTGCCGCTTTGATCATCGCCGATAAGGCTGATGTCCATCGCAGCCGGGTGCAAAATCCTGACCCAGCTGCTTTTGATATCCACGACCGAGTGAATTACGCCTCGACGCGCAGTTTTGTGCGGGTGCGCCCAGAAGAGAAGATCATCGCTTTGGAGCTCGAGATTGATACTTCGTATGCGCAGGTGATCGAATATTTTGAGATCTTTTTAAGCCGCATGACGATGGTGCGCCAGGCAGTTGAATTTTTGGGCTGCCAGTTTCAATTGATCATCAACGATACGCGTTTTTCATAATCACTACTTTATTGTAACCACTCTCAAATCTCTGTGTTCCTCTAGCCATGTTCCTGGAGCTTGTCAGAGGCGCAAGTGATTGTTGAGATAATTTCTATTTCTGCAGATTGCCGAAAAGGAACCCATCATGCGGATTGTACGTTTTGTCGAAGCTCAACCAGTGGGCGCAGTTCCTGCTCAGTCATCACCTCGCTGGGGGAGCTTGGATGGTGATCTGGTCTATCCTCTCGCCGAAGCACCTTATGGCGCGGCTCGCTTAGCGAGTCCGGCTGCGGCCCCGAAACTGGCCGGGGAGGCGATTCCATTGGCGCAAGTCAAATTGTTGGCTCCAGTGACGCCGACGAAAATCGTCTGTGTTGGGCGTAACTATGCCGAACATGCTGCGGAATTGGGCAATGAAGTCCCCCCCGAACCGCTGATCTTTCTCAAGCCGCCCTCATCGTTGATCGGCCCCAATGACCCGATCGTCCATCCGGCGATCAGCGAGCGGGTTGATCATGAAGGCGAATTGGCAGTGGTGATTGGGCAACGTTGTCGCAATTTGGCCGAGGACGATGCGCTGGGTGTGATCTTCGGCTACACGGTAGCCAATGATGTCACGGCGCGTGACTTGCAACGGCGTGATGGTCAATGGACGCGGGGCAAGGGCTTTGATACATTCTGCCCGGTGGGGCCGTGGATCGATACTGCCTACAAGCCAGCCCAGCGCCAGGTGAGGTGCTTGGTCAACGATGTCGTCAGGCAAGACGGGAACACCGCATTGCTGATCTACTCCATTGCCAATGTCTTGGCCTATGTCACCCGATTTATGACCCTCGAACCGGGTGATCTACTGTTGACCGGCACGCCAGCCGGTGTGGGGCCACTCCAACCCGGTGATACGGTCACCGTGGAGGTGGAAGGCTTAGGCACCTTGACCAATCCTGTGATTGGGGAAGAGTAAACGACTAAAATACAGCTTACGCTGTGCCGAGCAACTGCGGCGAGCGTAGGCTTTCTGATCCATCATGTGTATCCTGCTAGGAACACAGGAAACCGGAGTATAAAGCGTATGACGATGACGGATGCTAAACTTGCTCAGCCGCTGATGAGCACAGCGGTTCCGGCTCTCGACCATTTTTTGGATCTAGACGGGGTTAGTGATGAACAATTTTGGGGATTGTTGAAGCTTGCCCAGCGCCTCAAAGCCGAATATACCCAAACTGGGCGCAACGAACCGCTCTTAGCTGGGCAAGCCTTGGCCATGATCTTTCAGAAGCCCAGTCTGCGAACACGGGTCAGCTTCGAGCGGGGGATGCAGCACTTGGGTGGCCATGCGCTCTATCTCAGCCCCGATGAGGTCGGCTTGGGCAAGCGCGAAACTGCCCCGGATGTCGCCCGCGTCTTGAGCGGTTATGTCCAGGGCATCATGGCGCGTGTCTTTGAGCATCGCCTGGTCGAAGAGTTGGCCGAGTGGGGCTCCGTGCCTGTGATCAATGGCTTGAGCGATCTCTCTCATCCTTGTCAGGCGCTGACGGATATCTTTACCATTTGGGAAGAGTTCGGCCAGTTACAAGGCTTGACCTTGGCCTATGTGGGGGATGGCAGCAATAACGTAGCCTGGAGTTTATTGCAAGCTGCCGGCAAAGTGGGCCTGTCCGTGCGGATCGTCTCGCCCGTGGCCTACCAGCCTGATCCTAAATTGATTGACAGCACCGATGCAGACGTCACCGTGACCGACGATCTGGACGGGGTGGTCGGTGCGGATATCTTGTACACCGACGTGTGGATTAGCATGGGGCAAGAGGCAGAACGCGAAGAGCGCTTACGCACTTTCCCCAACTATCAAGTGAACGAGTCATTGGTGAGCCATACCCGCAACCCCGAAATCAAGGTGATGCATTGTTTACCTGCGCACCGCGGGGAAGAGATCACCGATGCGGTTGCCGATAGCACACAGAGCATTCTCTTTGCGCAAGCGCATAATCGTTTGCACGCGCAAAAAGCGTTGTTAGCCCACTTGTTGGGCAAGGTGCCACTCGCTGAGTGACTATCCTTGCTTATCTTGTTGGCACTGCTTGGTTCAATTGCAATGATGCAAAGTTAACCGTATGACCACCGATATTCTTGCTTCGCTCAGCCGAATCACCAGCTTGATCAATCTGATCGATATCTCGTTGGTCTCGCTGGTCTTTTTTGGATTGTTGCGCCTCTTTCGCGGCACGCAAGCAGTGCAATTGTTGCGGGGCATTTTGGTCATCGCCCTGGTCGCGGCAGTGCTGAGCCAGGCGGTGCAATTAACTGCGTTCAACTGGCTGTTGCGCAATAGCACGCCCTATATTCTGATTGCACTGCCGGTGATCTTTCAGCCGGAATTGCGGCGCGCCTTGGAGCGGGTCGGTCGTTCCATGCCCTTTCTGATCCGCCGCAATGAAAGCACAACAACCCAGAATCTGATCAACCAAGTGGTCTAGGCGGTCGAACAACTGTCGCAGCGGCGACTTGGTGCGTTGATCGTCTTTGAGGGCACAACGGGGCTGAGTAACGTGACCGATCTTGGTGTGCAGCTCAATGCCGAGGTGACCGCTGAATTGTTGACGACGATCTTCTTTCCCAATACTGCCTTGCATGATGGCGCGGCGGTGATCCAGCGTGATCGGATTTTGGCGGCGAGTTGCGTTTTGCCGCTTACGCAGCGAGCATTGGCTGACAATCAAATGGGCACCCGTCATCGGGCAGCGATTGGCGTCACCGAGCAGACCGATGCGATCACCGTGGTTGTCTCAGAAGAGACAGGGAATATCTCGGTAGCGCGCAATGGGCGGATCATTCGTATGGAACCCAATTTGGTGCGGACAATTCTCAGCGATTTTTACCGAACTTCGGGTTTGTGATGCCCGGCTGGCTAGGGGATGACCACCTACGTAACATCAGTTACTGAGATATCGGCTGAAGTTTGCTAAATTGCTGAGGCGCATCCAAATGTTGCATCCGCTGCCTAGTAAGATTCGAATCTTATCTCTTTTGTTGAGTTTGTTATGCGTGTGAACCGGAATGTGCGTTCCTGGTGGCGCCGCTTTATCGGTCACTTAGGTACACTGTTGCTTTCGATCATCATGGGGCTGATTGTTTGGCTGATTGCCATCAACCAACAAAACCCGCTGGTGACACAACCCTATAACGAAGCGCTGCCAATCGAGGTGCGCGGATTGGCAGCTGACTTGGCGCCGGCGCGTACACTGGCGTTATCGCCAGTTCAGTTGGAGCTACAGGCTCCTCGTACATCCTGGGATCGGCTGCGTCGAAATGCGATTTCAGTCTACGTAGATCTCAGTGAGTTGCGCGAGGGGACTCATGAGGTGCCTATCGCCGTCTCGATTGCTGATCCGGAAGTGGTGGTGGTTGAACAAAACCCCTCGACATTGGAGATTCAGCTCGATAAGATTATCACTCGCACCCTACCTGTTGAGGCAGTAGTCACTGGTAATGCTGGGGATGGTTATAATTACGAAGCAGGCACGGCGGTCACCAATCCGGCTGAAGTGACGATTAGCGGCCCGGCGAGTCAAGTGGCGCAAGTCGCTGCCGCCCGGACGAATATTTTCTTGAATGGTGAACAGGGGCAAGTGACCCGACCTCAGACTGTGGAATTGCTGGGAACGCAAAATAACACGGTTAAGGTGCGGCCGAGTACGGTTCAGGTAAGTGTGCCGCTACAACCCTGGCGAAACCGCAAACAGGTCCCGGTGCGGGTCAACCTAGTTGGCTCCCCGGCTGAGGGGTATCGTCTGCTCGGCTTGCCGCAAGTGGAGCCCAGTATGGTCACCTTGGTCCTCGAGGGTGAGGATAATTCTAGCAATCGCGCCCTGCTGAATAGCATCGGCTTGGTCGAAACCGAGCCTTACACCATCACTGGTGCAACCGGTGAGATGCGTGCCCGCTTGAATCTGAATATCGATAGGGACGTCCTCTATGTGGCCGAAGGGACAACCGTCGATGTAGTTGTGAATGTTGTGCCTGTGGAGAATAGTGACCGTATTACCCTGAAGCCAATCGTGCGGGGGTTGGGGCCCAACTTGGTGGCTACGCCAACCGTGAGCACTGTAGAAGTGATTGTAACTGCACCGCAACGGATTTTAGATGCGCTGGAATTGGATGATGTGTTTGTGATCCTGGACCTGACCAATCGCCTACAGGGGACCCATGTGATCATCCCGCAGGTGGTCTATCCCGATGATATTCGCTTGGATGGTGTCTGGCCTGAGACCGTTGAAGTGGTGGTCAGTCCGGCTATCACACCGACGTTGGGCCTGACCGATACAGCGACCGTGACCAGTACGACAACGGTGACTCCAGCAGAAACGCTGACGACCGCGGCCGAGCTGACCGCAACCGCTCCGCTCACCGCATCATCAACCGTGACTGAGACGGTCCCATTGACTGTTACCAGGACACAAAGACAACCGGCTGCTCGCACCGCGACACCCGAGGAGGAATAAAATGCAACAACAAAAACCAGTGGTGGCGCTAGTTGGGCGACCGAACGTCGGCAAATCGACCTTATTTAATCGACTAGTCGGGCGCCGCACCGCCATTGTAGAAGATTTGCCCGGCACCACGCGCGACCGCATCTATGGCGATAGTTATTGGAATGGCGTCGGCTTCACGGTGATCGACACCGGTGGGCTCGAAGCACCCAATGAATTTGGCGCAACTCGGCCGCGCCAGGCTGATAGCCCACCCTTGGCGGTGGACTCAGCGCCATTCGTGACCTACATTCAAAACCAAGCCGCTGTGGCCGTCAACGAGGCTGATGTCATTCTGCTGGTCGTAGATGGCAAAGAGGGGCTCACCGCGGCTGATCAAGATGTGGCCGAATTGCTGCGCCGCTCAAACAAACCAATCTTTGTGGTGGTTAACAAAACCGAGAGCACGGCCCGCCAATTCGACGCACTCGAATTCTGGAACCTAGGTCTCGAGCAGCCCTATCCCATCAGCGCCTATCATGGCGATGGCGTGGGTGATTTGCTCGATGCTGTGGTGCAGGCATTGCCCGCCTACCCCGATGATCAAGCTGAAGAGCCGAGCATCGGTATCACGATCGTTGGTCGGCCCAATGTTGGCAAGAGCAGCTTGCTCAACGCTTTGTTGGGCAGTGAGCGCGCCATTGTCAGCGATGTGCCTGGCACTACACGCGACCCCATCGATACGCAGCTGGTCTATCATGGTGAGAAGATCACCCTGATCGACACTGCGGGGATCCGGCGGCGCGGTAGTGTGGAGCGCGGCATCGAACATTACAGCGTGTTGCGCAGTATGCGCAGCATCGACCGGGCCGATGTCGTCCTCCTGTTAGTTGACGCCACCGAGGGTGTGACTGCACAAGATACCCATGTGGCTGGCTATGTGCTGGAAAAATACAAAAGCGTAATTGTCATCGTCAATAAATGGGATCTTTTGGAAAAAGACGAACACACCATGGTGGCCTATTCCCGCCAAGTGCGTGAAGATCTCAAGTTTATTGACTATGTCCCCGTCGTATTTATCAGCGCCAAAACTCGGCAGCGGGTCCACCAAGTTTTGCCCATGGCTCTTGATGTCGTGGCTGCACGTCGCCATCGCCTCAGTACCAGCGAATTTAATAACTTGTTGCGAGATGCCTATGATGCCATTTCACCGCCTAACCGCAATGGCCGACCACTCCGCATCTACTATGGTACCCAAGTGGACACCGATCCACCCAGCTTTGCCATCTTTGTCAATGATCCGGCTATCATCCATTTCTCGTATGAGCGCTATCTGGAAAATCGCATCCGCGAGTACTATCCCTTTATCGGTACGCCGATTCGGCTCTTCTTCCGGAGTGGGCGAGATGAACGTTATGGCAGCACGTAGACCTTGGTCTAACGTGGGTGTGGTGGTCAAGCCTGGTGTGTGCAGCAGAAATTGCAGCATTCGTAGCTAAAAGTTGAATGATGAAGCGACTGCGCGTTTATAAAGTTGAATTGCTCCTCGTGATGGTGTTGCTGGCCGCTGTCGGTTTTTTTGCCTATCTTGGCTCTGGCTTGATGCGATCCGCCGCATCAACTCTGGAGTTTTCGGGTGACCGGGCACTGGAACAAGCCACTCGTCAGCTAGAATTTGGTGCTCGGGTCACCGGTACCGAAAATAGCACCAATATGGGTGATTGGTTGGCCGAACAATTAGTACGGATGAATTGGAATGTGCTGATTGAGCCATTTCCCGTTGCCAATACACTACAAGCCCGCAATATCATCGCTGTGCGAGAGAGCCAAACGCCGAATGCCCAGGCGATCATCATTGGTACACACTATGATAGTCGCCTTGCTGCCGACGCCGATGCAAATCCGGCGAATCACACTTTGGCGACGCCAGGAGCAAACAGCGGGGCTGCTGGTCCGGCGCTGCTCTTGGAGTTGGCCCGCACGCTGGATGTTCCCGCCAGTGGTCACACCATTTGCTTGGTCTTTTTTGATGCCGAGGAAAATGGTGGACTTCCCGGTTGGGAACCCTATTTGGGCAGTCGCTACTTTTTGAACCGCCTAGAGGAAGTGCCGCGTTGTTTGAACCCGCGCTTCGCGGTGATCTTAGATCTGGTTGGGAATACAGGCCAGAATCTCTTCATCGAACAAACGGGAGATGCGGACTTGAGCCGCTCGATTTGGCAAGTGGCCGCCGAAGCCGGTTTTGGGGATCGCTTCCAGAATCAAGCCCGTTGGGCGATGACCTCATCGCACACGAATTTCCAATCTGTGGGCATTCCTGCCAGTGTCATCGCCGATTTTGACTACCCTTATCGCCATACGCTTGAAGATACACTCGACAAGCTCAGTGCGGAAAGTCTCGAGGCGGTTGGGCGCACGCTCGAAATCTGGCTGGAAAATGGCGCACCACTGCGCGCCGAATAACGTGCGCCTCTAAGGCCGATCATAGGCCAGTTCGGCGATCCACCAGCGGTCAGCTTGCCAAACAAAGCGCCATTGATCGATCCCGTGGGTCGCCGTAGCAACACCATCCTCCACGTGGATTTCCAGTCCGGCGAATTGTTCCAGCGGTGGGGGCGGGTTAGGAAAGACGGCGACTCGATAGCGATCCAACACTGCGGCTCGCCCAGACCAGATCCGGTCATCCTCCGGTGTAGTCGTGGCCCGACCATCCACGATTCGGCCTTCCTCGGCCCATAGCTCGGCCAGTAATGGTAGATCCTCTGCCCGAGATGCGTCTCGTTCAAGCAGGATCAATTGTTGAACCGCTTCCTCGGCTGCGCTGGGCAAAACCAACGGGGTAGGTTGTGGCCCCGAACGAAATACATTTTGAGATGGTGGTGGCAGCGTGGCACACGCCGTTAGGAATAGGATCAAAGTACAGCCGAGCCACTGCCGCCACTTTGGAGAACGTTCTTGGTTGGTAAGGAGTCTCATGTATGAACCCCGTGATCTTTGAACTGGGGCCGCTGTCGCTGCATTGGTATGGCGTCTTTATTGTTGGGGGCGCTGTGTTGGCGGCATGGATCTCGAGTTTGTATGCCAGCAAAGCGGGTGAAGATCCTGATCATATTTGGAACCTACTCGCTTGGACATTGATTCTCGGCATTATTGGTGCTCGCTTGTATCACGTCTTTAGCTCGCCAGCCGATGGACTCGGTTGGGCTTATTATCGCGAAAATCCCGGCGATATCTTTAATTTCTGGAACGGTGGTTTCCGTGGTTTGGGCATTTATGGCGGGCTAGTCGGGGGGATTCTGGCAATTGTGCTGTATTGTTGGCGCTACCGCTTAAACCCGCTGCGTTATCTGGATTTTGTGGCGCCGAATGTCTTGTTGGCGCAGGCGATCGGGCGGATGGGCAACTATGCCAACCAAGAATTGTATGGGCCGCCAAGCGATCTCCCCTGGGCCTTTCACATCAACCCGGCCTATCCCTGCCAGATCCCAGCGGGGGCACCGGCCTTCCCCCAGATTTGCGGTCAGCCCAATCTAACTCCTGAAACCATTCAATGGTATGCCACGCACGGCTTTCATCCCACCTTCTTCTACGAGGCGATTTGGAATTTGGTGATGTTTGGGTTGCTGGCATGGATCATCTGGCGTTTTGGGCAACGATTGCGCCGGGGAGATGGGGTCCTGCTCTATTTGATCGCCTATCCGCTAGGCCGCTTTTGGGTGGAAATGTTCCGGCCCGACGCTTGGGTAATGGGCAATTTGGCAACCGCCCAGTGGATCGCCATTGGCTGCGTACTCTTTGCCGGGATCATGCTCTTTGTCCGCCATCGCAATTGGTCGTGGCAAGATCATCCCGAAGAGCGCCTGAACGCACCGATCACGAACGCCCCCCAGGCAGGTAATCCAGCTGCCGTCGCCCCGTAAGGATCAGCGGCATCGAGGAAGCTCGGCCTTCCTCGATGCTTTCCATGCAGTCACTCCCTAGGCCAGCATTTCGATCTCATAGTCGACCAGTTGCGCGTCCAGTCGCCAGCCTTCCACTAGATTGGCTACCAGTTGTAGATGCCGGTGGGCTTGTGCCCCATCATGGCTGACGCAGACCACGGCCAGGACCGCTCGCGTCCATTCATCTTGCGCATCCGCTTCGCAGACCGATACATTAAACTCGCGGCGAATCCGCGCGATCACTGGTTTGATAATCCCTCGTTTTTCTTTCAAGCTGGCGACCAGCGGCAGGTACAATTCAATCGTTAAAAGTCCGATAGTCATGGAATCAGGGTTGGGTTGCAATCCAGCCTGGATGGGCGTAAGTGCTGATGCGTGAAATAACACGCACTAGGGCTCCGCTTAATAACTCTCCGTCCATGTTGGATTGGCATATTGTTCACGGATCAACTTCCCCGCAGCGCTGATCTCAGCGGGCCGCAAAGCACCAGGTTCACAGTGCAAATTTAAGGTCTCGGTAAATCCTTGCACCAGCGCGGGCACTACTTGTTCGAATTGAACAGAAGGATGGTCATCGGGCAGACCGAGTGCTTGGGCCAAGGTACCAGCACGAGCCGCTAATTGGGCGCGTAAGCCCTCTCTTTGGTCGTCGGGCAATGCTAATACATCGATCAACCGCGTGATGTCGCCGACCAGGGGCAAACTTCCATGCTGCAACACATACTTGGCACGGCGGCTCTGCGCACTCCCAATTAACTTGCGGCCACCAGCGGTGATCTCATAGGCACTGGGCACTTCAAAACAGGCAGCTGAGACATCCGGCCCGGTGCGGGTGCCCCCGTCCGCTTTATCAGCGCTCAGCCCGAGTCTCTGGAGACCGGCAAGCAACGCATTGCTCAGCCGCAAATAGGCATCCATTACGCCACCTTTGACGCGCGGTTCGTTGCTTGGAGCAGCGATCG
>CAZMRA010000143.1:0-12817 GCA_964568485.1 uncultured Caldilineaceae bacterium
AAAGGCATCAAAGATACCACCTGCACCATTGAGGGCATTCTCGGCAAGATCAATGTGGCCGGCGACTCGACCATCTTTCAAGCCAATACCCCCTATTTGCTTGAATCGCAACGGCTGGGCGCAGGGGGCGTGATGGCCACCACCACGACTGCAGTGGCTGATCTGGTCGTAGCTTGCTGGCAATTGGCTCAAGCTGGCGATCCGCAAGCGCCCCACTATCACCGCGAATTGATCTTCTTCAATAGCTTGATGAGTTTTGGTTATCCCACGGCAGCGAAGTGGGTCGTAGCACAGCGGGGCGTGCCCATCTCCACCTACTGCCGCGGGGCTGGTCCGATCCCGCCGCAGGCTAATCAGGCCTTGTCGATCTGGCTCGATGGCGTTCGCCCACTGCTCTCCATTTAATCATCCCACCGCTAGCAAAAGTTTGCCTGTATAGACAAAGGAAACCCGACGGCGCATGACAATCTCACCCATCACCAACGAATATGATCCCACCGCGGTGCGGCCGAAGCTCCCCGTGGACTTGGTAACCCTCTACGAGCCGCAACAGGAAACCGACTGGCACTATTGCCATCACCCGCACATCACCTACTTCAATGGCCGCTTTCACGCCATCTGGTCGAATGGCCGCCGCCACGAAGATGATCTTGGGCAGCGCGTGCTCACGGCCAGCTCGGCCGATTTTGCCGATTGGACCACGCCGCAGCCATTGATGGATGCCACATGGGGCAAACATTCCGAACTGGTGCTGACTGCTGGGGGCTTTCATCAGCACGCGGGGCAATTGGTGGCGTATGTGGGGCAATGGGAATATGCTGCCGAGACCATCCAAAACAACACCCGGCCCGATAAAAGTATTGCTCATCAAGATACCGATCTGCTGGCGTTAACGACAAGCGACGGCGTGCATTGGAGTGAGCCGTTCTCGCTGCAGGTGCCGCTGGTGCCCAATCATGGCCCGCAACCGACGCGCTCCGGGCGCTTGATCCTCAGTGGCAACATCATGTTTCCCTACAGCGATGATCCGTCGGGACTGGCCGGCTGGCAGCTGACCGGCATCTACCCGCCCGACTTGCCCAACGTCTGGGATGATCCGGAATATCACGGCACCTTGGCGCGCATTATGAACTGGCCGATTGGCGTCTGCGAAGGCTCGTTCTATCAAACAGCGGATGGGGTGCTGCACATGTTGCTGCGGAGCGATGAAAAACGCTTGTGGGTAACGGAAAGCCACGATGATGGCGTCACGTGGTCCACACCGCGGCCGACGCACTTCACCGATAACCGGACCAAGTTCCATGTGGGCACGCTCCCCGATGGCCGCTTCTATTATGTCGGTTCGCCCGATCCGGATGGTGAGCGCTGTCCGTTGGTGCTTTCCCTCTCGGAGGATGGCGTGCACTTTCGCCAGCATTTTATCTTGGGCGATACGAAGTATGAGCGCAAGTTCCCCGGCCTGCACAAAGGTGGCGTCTATGGCTATCCGCATACGCTGGTGCGGGATGGCTACCTGCACGTGATCGTCTCGATCCGCAAGGAGCGGGTCATGGTACTGCGCACAACGTTGGCGAATCTGTAATTTTAGGCTGGAAATGGGGAAGCCCGGCGGAACTGCTGCGCATCCCCATTCTTACAGTTTTAGGCAAATCGATTCACATGCAGCGCGCGGATGTCCACTGAAGCGGGTTGTCCCAGCGCCAGCTCCGCCGCGATCTTGCCGCTGAAGGGACCCAATTGCAGACCTGTCGCGCCGTGTCCAGCTGCAATCACCACGCCGGCTGCGGTGGGTGCATAACATAAGACGGGCAGATTGTCCGGCGTGCGTGGGCGCAACCCGATCCGCACTTCGGCCACCTCGGCCGGCGCCAAGCCCGGTGCCACGCGCAAGGCTTCGCCCAACACTTCGTGGATGCCCGCCGCTGAATGGCGCACCACGAAGCCCGACCCCGTTTCGCGCGTGGCGCCAACCACCACCCGCCCGGCGTCGTTGCTCCCCGGCCAAGAGACAATATAATGGCCGTGGAAAGCATTGACGATCGGCCATTCGCCCGTGGCCGTCCCCGCCAGATCCAAGTGGATGATCTGCCCCCGCTGGGGCTCAATGGGGATCTGCACGCCTAATTGCTGCGCAAAGGCCGCGGACCAAGCGCCGCCCGCGATTACCACCGCTTTGGCCTCGATCAAATCGCCGCCGACCTCGACCCCTTTCACGCGCCCCTGTTCGATGACCAAGCGCTCGACGCTGCCCTGCAATTGCTGGATCTGGCGCCGAACCGCCGCCCGCAGGATGGCCGCGCACAACAAGCGACCATCGACGCGCGCGCCGAGGCGATCATAAAGGGCGCGGCGCACCGGACCCAGCGCCGGGTAAAGCTGACGAGCCTCTTCTGGTGAGATGGGGCGCAGATCTTCCTCGGACGGGAAATTGCGCTGTCGTTGCCGGGCGAGGATCAACGCCTCGCTCTGTTCATAGGCGGCCAGTTCATCTTCATCAACCGCTACCCGCAGCAGACCGCAGCGTGCATAACCGGTGTCACCCGCCTCGTCTTGGGCCAGTTGCTGCAATAGCGTGGGGTAATAATCGACCGCGTGGACGGCAAAATCAAACCAAGCGCCGGATTCGGTGGAGATTTCTGGTGCCAAAATGCCAGCTCCGGCATCCGTCGCCCGGCCCGTATCGTGGCGGTCGATCAACAAGGTGCTGGCCCCAGCCAGGGCCAAGTGATAGGCTGTCGAAGCACCGACAACGCCACCCCCAATGACGATGATCTCTGGGTTTGTTGCCATGTTCCTCCCTCTTTTCAGGCAGTGGGCTATAGTGAAGAAAGGTGTTCGCTTCGCAGTATAGCACGGTTAGGGGAGAAAGCCGCGCTCCCGCGCCAGCGCAATCAGGGCTTGGCGGCGTTCGGCTCGAGTAGAAAAGTCTTGCGCATTGATCCCGAAGTGTTGATAGATCAGGGTAATGTAATTGCGCACATTGGCCAACGAACAGCCCAAACGTATGGCAATTTCTTGCCGCGAATAGCCGTTGGTGTAGAGCGCAAAGACCGCCAGTAAGGTGCTATTAGCCTTGGGGCGCACCTGGGCGGGGCGGAGTTCAGTTTGTAGGCGATCAAAGCCTTCGGGCGAAAGATGTCCGCTGCGCAACAGCGCAGCAATCGTACGTTTGCTAGGTCCTTCAGGGAGATTCCCTAACTGATCGTTGTGTTGTTGCGTGATCAAGAGAAGTAGGCGCTCCGCTTGTTTTTTCACGCTCGGCTGTTCGGCGTAGCGTAACTGGCGTAGCGCTGGTAGCGCCGCGGTGCCGAGATGATAGACTAAAATCCGCTCCACAACTTCGGGATAGAGTTCCAACTGAATGGCTTGGATCAGCGCTTCAGTGATCAACGACGGGTGCAACCAGTGGGGTAAGTAATCAATACGATGTTGGGCCATCCACGCAAGCGCGAGGGCCAGATGTTCGGCGGCTTGCTCGGGCTGATGGCTTTGCCACGCGGCCAGCGCCAGATAGAAGCGGATGGTGGTGAGCGGGAGCAGATCGCCGGAATTTTGATAAAAGCTGGCGGAACGAACCAGTAATCGCTCGGCTGCTTTGCCCTGCCCCTCGAGCAGATAGATCACCGCGAGGCCGACCTGAAAGCTCATTGCCTCACCTAGATCAGCTTCGCGTAACGCCGCGTGGAAGAGTAGACGCGCAGCATTCAGTTGTCCGGTTAAGAGACGCACCCAGCCCAATTGCACATGGATCCAAGGGAGGTGCCGCTGATAGTGGATGCGCTCGGCCACGGCTTGGGCCAGTTGATACCATTTTTCGGCCGCGCTATAATTGCCCGTAGCACGCTCCAAATTCCCCAAAAGAATGCGCGCATACACACGAAAATTGCTAAATTGTTCCTGATCGGCCAGGGCCAAATATTCCTCGGCATGCTGGTGCGCTTCGTGCAGATTGCCGCGATACCAGGCTAGGTGAATCAAGGGGTTGAGCAAATAGACGCGGGCGCTTGCGGTCAGCTCGCGTCCCTCGTAACAACCTTGCGCTGCGGCCAAGCGCCCTTCTGCTTCCACATATTCACCGAGATGAATGTGGGCACTGGCCAATCGCAAGAGTGCGCGAAACTGCCCGTCACTATCCTGTACGGCCTGAAAGGCAGCGAAGGCGCGGCGAGCATAGTCAATGCTTTCCCGCTGCCTGCCCTCATCCGGGCTAATTTCGGACATGAAATGGAAGAATTGGCCCTGCAAGCGGAGATCGGTGACCTGCCCTTGGTCGATCAACGGTTGGATGACATCATGCAGATGATGGAGCGCAGCTTGGACATGATCCAACTGGAAATGGAGGCGTACAATTTCCAGGCTGATACGGGTGGCCGTGTGGTAATTGGGCATAGGGATCAAGCTGGCAAACCGCGCTCGTTCGAGTAACTTGAGCCCTTGCTCGATCTGGCCGGATTGGGCGTGCACTAGTCCAGCGACAAAGAGTAGCTCAGGGTGTTCACCGGTCCACTCGGCAGGAAACTGCTGCAGCAGCTGGGTGATCGCTTCGCCCTGCTGATCGGCCAAGAGCGGCATGATCTGGGCTGACAACTGGCTGGCCGCCTGCTCCCAGGCCTGTTCATCTATTAACGATTGAATGAACGCTAGCTGTTGAATGCTGGATTCGTTCGCCATCTCTGCACTACGTTGCTCCCAAAGGCGGATGATGGTTAAGTTGATGATGGCTTACGCAGCGTCCGCTGCGTAGTCGCTTGTGTTGGGACAGAGAGATTTTGCGAGTCCCAAAAACCGTTGCACGTCTCAGTTACGCCGAAGACGTGACACGAAGACAGGGTTGCGTGAGTGCGGTTGGGGTGAGTATAGCGAAAAAAAGGAGGGTGTGGCTATCGAAAATCTATCGCTTTTGCGTACCCCGCAAGCGCAGCAGGTTCCGGCTGAGTGCCCATACTGCTTTGCGGGGACTTCTTCTGGCTGTAGTCGCGGGATGGCGTGACTAGCCTGCTAGCTCATGGGTAATCCGAACCATGGCTGCATAACTTTCGACCTTAAGCGAGGCCCCACCAATCAGCGCCCCATCAATATCAGGTTGCTGCATGATCTCGCCGATATTCTTCTCATTGGTGCTGCCCCCGTAGAGGATGCGCACCTGCGCGGCAACATCTGCGCCATATAATTCGCTAATCCCTTTGCGTACGACATTGCCACAGGTTGCACCGGCTTCTTCCGCGGTGGCGGCCAAGCCTGTGCCAATCGCCCAGACCGGCTCATAGGCAATGATAACGTTGGTGATGAGGTCATTGCTGATGCCATTGAGCGCAGCTTCTACTTGCAACTTAACGACTGTCTCCGTCTGGCCGCCCCGGTTTTGCTCCAAGGTTTCGCCCACACAGACAATTGGAATCAAGCCTGCCTCGAGGGCGGCGTGGGTACGCTGGTTGACCGTTTCATCGGTTTCACCAAAATATTGGCGCCGCTCACTGTGACCAATGATCACGTGGCTGGCATAACCCTGCAACATCGCCGTGCTGATCTCGCCGGTAAAGGCACCGCTGGCCGCCCAGTGGACATTCTGAGCCCCGACTGCCACCTTGCTCGAGCGCAGGGCAGCCGCCACTGCTGGTAGGCAGATCGCCGGTGGGCAGACCACACAATCGACTTGGTCATAGTCGGCAGTGGCATTGGCGATGGCTGTCGCAAGGGCCACTGCCTCGTCCACCGTCGTATTCATTTTCCAATTCCCAGCCATCATCGCTTTGCGCATGGCAGTTATTCCTTTGTGTTATCTGGCGTATCTGTGGTTTCATCATCGTCCGCATCATCCTCGGGCGGAGCGTTGAAGCGTGCCAGCTCTTGCTCATACTCGTCAGCTTCGAGCCAGCGCCCGCCTTGTACGTGATGTTCAGCCACTTTTTTGTTCTGATCGACCTCGATTTGATCGAAGCAACGATTGCGCCCGGATGTGCGGAAGACCTTGCGCGCATAATAGGTGTGCTGTGTGCCACTCTCTTCATCGGTCTGGCTTAACTCATTGAGCAGATCGATCTGCCCGATCAACGGCTCGTTACACCGGCGGCTGAGTAGATAGATCGATAAGGTGCGGTTGTTGGCGCTGGGACGTCCCCCGCCAAAGAAAAGATTCGCAAGACTTTTTAGAAAGTTCATGGTTCCTCAGCAAAACGAGCTCGGATGCTTTGCAAAACTGGGCAGGTATGGCCTATTTTACAAAGCCCCAGCACTGCTTCATTCCTTGTCGTTCAAGACTGCGACGCCAGGCAATTGTTTCCCTTCCAGGAATTCCAAACTGGCACCGCCACCCGTGCTGACGTGGGTGATCTGATCTTCAACACCGGCTTGGCGCACAGCCGCCGCGCTATCTCCCCCACCAATGATCGTCGTGGCCCCGCGCAAGCTCGCCAGAATTTCGGCGATGGCGACGGTGCCACGCGCAAAGACAGGGAATTCAAAGACGCCCATCGGCCCATTCCACAGCACCGTTTTGGCCCCGGCCAACCAGTTGCTGTAATGGGCAATGGTCGCCGGGCCGATATCCAAAGCCTGCCAGTCGGGGGGAACATCTTCGATGCTGACGACTTGATTTTCGGCATCCATCGTAAATTGATCGGCCACGCGCAGATCGACCGGCAGTTGGATGATGCCTGCCCCTTTTTCGAGCAACTTGCTGGCAGTATCGAGCACACTTTCTTCGACGAGGCTTTTCCCCATGGGATATCCACTGGCTGCCAGGAAAGTATTGGCCATACCGCCGCCGATCAACAATGCATCGACCTTGCTGAGTAACTGCTCGATCACCGCGATTTTGTCGCTGATCTTGGCCCCGCCCATGATTGCCACAAAGGGATGTTCGGGCTCATCCAGTGCCTTGCCGAGAAAAGTGAGTTCTTTCTCCATCAAGAAGCCGGCCACGGCTGGTAGATAGTCAGCGACACCCGCAGTGCTGGCGTGAGCTCGGTGCGCGCTGCCAAAGGCATCGTTGACGTAGACATCGCCCAAGGCGGCCAATGCTTGCGCCATGCTCGGATCGTTCTTTTCCTCGCGTGGATCAAACCGGGTGTTTTCCAACACCAAGATCTGACCAGCGGGCAGTTCGGCCGCGGCTTGTTTGGCTGCTTCGCCCACGGTGTCGGCCACAAAATGAACTGGCGTATCCACCAGTGTGCTGAGGTGATCTGCCACCACCTTGAGGCTAAATTTGGGGTCGGGCCCACCTTTCGGGCGCCCCAAATGGCTCATCAAGATCACCGCGGCACCTTGCTCGAGTAGATATTGGATCGTTGGCAGTGCAGCGCGAACGCGGGCGTCGTCGGTGATGAAACCCGCATCTGTCTGCGGGACATTAAAATCCACACGGACGAGCGCTTTTTTCCCTGCCCATGCAATATCGTTGATGGTCTTTTTCTTCATCAGCGGCCTGTCTCTTTCTTTGCGATGATACGGCGCACATGCTCAAGTGCGGCAAAAGCCCACATCTGGGGCATTCAAGGCAAGTGCGGTTACAAACCGCACCTGCCTTGTGTAGGCTTTCTTGGTTTCGCCTGTGAACGTGAGTCGGGATGAGCAATGAATCAGAAATCTTGGCACAAATGAGCTCAATCTCCCGAAGTTGCGTTGTTAGACGCCCTGGTCCGCAATATATTTGGTGATGTCGGTCACGCGGACGCTGTAGCCCCACTCGTTGTCGTACCAGGAGATCGCCTTGACTAAGTTGCCACCAATCACCAAGGTGTCGAGGGCGCTGAAGATCGAGGAATGGGTATTGCCTTTGAGATCACTGGAGACCAAGGGCTCTTCGGTATAGGCCAAAATGCCCTTCATCGGCCCTTCGGCTGCGGCCTTCATCGCTGCGTTGATCTCCTCAACCGTCACATCCCGGCTGAGTACCGCTGTAAAATCGACCACCGACACAGTTGGCGTAGGCACCCGGAACGCCATCCCGGTAAATTTGCCCTGCAATTCAGGGATCACCAACCCGACCGCGCGGGCGGCCCCAGTGGCCGAGGGGACAATGTTGAGGGCAGCGGCGCGGGCATCGCGCAGATCTTTCGCTGCCAGATCAAGCAGCTTCTGCGAATTGGTATAGGCGTGAACCGTGGTGAGGACCCCCTTTTCGATGCCAAACGATTCAAACAACACTTTGGCAACTGGGGCTAGACCATTGGTGGTGCAGCTTGCGTTGGAGATGATATGATGCTCGGCCGGGTTGTATTTCTTCTCGTTGACCCCCATCACAACCGTGATGTCTTCGCCCTTGGCCGGAGCGCTGATAATTACTTTCTTGGCACCGGCGGTCAGATGCAGCGCTGCCTTCTCGCGTGCGGTGAATAAGCCTGTGCTTTCGATCACAATATCGACACCAAGCTCACCCCACGGCAACTGGCTGGGGTCACGTTCGGCTAACACTTTTACGGGGTCGCCATCGATCACCAAGTCCCCATCTTCCACGCGGACATCGCCGCGATAGGGGCCATAGTTGCTGTCATACTTGAACAAGTGCGCATTGGTGGCAACATCCCCAATATCATTAATCGCAACCAGATCAAACTCGTCGCGATAGCGCTCTTTAAACGCCTTGGTCACTTGGCGGCCAATACGGCCAAAGCCATTGATTGCAATTTTGGTTTTTGCCATGATCTCTCCTCACTATCACCTAATCATCTACGAGACTTGTGACTTACGCACTACTGGTCAGCCATCAGGCGCGGTAACCACCTCACCGAACAATGCTTGGCTAGGCTTGCGTAAGTCCTGCGCTGTACAATGGCTTAGCTGCACAGGAGCCCTCCTGTACGCCATCATACAAGTCCTATCCTAAAAGCGACGAAGCATCGGTAATTCACGGCCGTTTCGTAAAAACAACAAGCACTACCGTCTGGGAGACGGGGAGCAGCGTAGAACAGACCAATGGGTGCCGCTAAAATCGCAATTTGTTGGGCCGGCCGCTGGGGAGGATTAAGACAAGCAACATCGCTGTCTGAGCAGATCCGACGACCCAATCACAGTATAGTATAGCATACTCCAGCTTGAATACTGTAGTTTTTTAAGCAAACGGTTGCATCATGTCGCTTAAGCAGGCTTGCACGTCCCGCTTAAGGTGTGGTAAATCTCCATGACGCGGGCCGCCAACTTCTGTGAGTCGTGCCGCCAAGGGTGGATTTGATCAACGACGTCACCGGTAAAGAGTTGAAAATCGTGACGTGCATCGGGAGGCAAAAAGACCCACTGTGCGTTCGATGAGGGTGGCGTGTTTGGGTCGTACCGGTGATTGGCCAGCACGGCAGGAAAGGCTTCCCCGGCATGATAGCGCAACTGGCGCATATGATCGGCAACGCCATAGCCGTCGGTTTCGCCCCGCTGGGTCGCCACATTGCACAGATAGAGGCGCGGGGCTTGGGCGGCACAAATCGCATCGCGAATGGCTGGTACTAGCAGGTTCGGCATGACGCTGGTGAAAAAACTGCCCGGACCGGCGAGAATCAAATCTGCTTGCAGAATTGCTCGGATCACCGCGGGGTAGGCGCGGGGGTGGTCCGGTTTGAGAAAGACCCGCATAATCCGCCCGTTGGCGTGCGTAATGTTACTCTCCCCTTCGACCACCCGCCAGCTTTCGCGGCCATCAGGCTCGGTGAAACACACTTCAGCGCACAGGGTCACATGTTCAAGCGTACTGGGTAGGACGCGGCCCCGCACGGCCAATACGCGACTGCTTTCTGCTAAACCGGTTTCAAAACTACCAGTCACGGCGGCCATGGTCGTAATGAAGAGGTTGCCAAAACTATGGCCGGCCAATTCACTGCTGTTGCCGTCGACATCGCCATCGGCAAAGCGATATTGAAAGAGGCGGGTCATTAATTCTTCGGCTTGGCTGAGGGCCGCAATATTGTTGCGGAAATCTCCCGGAGGGAGCACCCCCATCTGCCGGCGCAGGCGCCCGCTGCTGCCACCATCATCGGCTACGGTGACAATCGCGGTGATCTCGTCGGTGTAGCTGCGCAAGCCGCGTAACAATTGGGGCATCCCTGTTCCCCCGCCAATGGCGACAATCCGCGGCTGGGCACGGCCAATCACGGTTGGGGCAGCGGGCGGCTCATGATGGGGCTCAGGCCGGGCAGTGACCGGTGCCGGACTTGGTGCTGCCTCAGTGCGAACCGGCTCTGGTTCCCGCGCGGCTGGGCTTGGTTGGTTACTGGATAACCGGACCGAGCGCACTCCTGTCCCCAACAGCCCGATGCCAATCAGCAGGATCAACCCAGAGAGAACTAGGCTCCAAGCTGCCCCGGCGGTGAAAAAGAGCGCGCCGAGTAGCGCAAGGCCAAACCCACTCAACGCCGCGCCGCTCAAGGCGGTCAGCGCGGGGCGACGCCACGCTAGCTGCTCGCCAGCGGACTTGGCGAGTGGAGCTGGTTCTGGATTAGTTGATGACATGGCAGTAGACAAAACTTCGTAACTGAGCAAGCAATTTTGGGCGGTGATGCTATGATTCTTGCGCCAAGATTATAGATGAATCGATCTGGATCTGCAATGCCTGGCAACCTTTGGTTTCCAGCCTGCTCTGCGCTACAATCTGGGCATGCGTGAGCAATCTCCGGTAAGGCAGTCAAATAGGGTTGATGGTACAACAGTGTGTCCATTGAGGGGGCTGGCGGGAACGCGCCTCGCCCATTGGTCTGTTCGTGTAGCATTTTTCGTTATTAGCCTCGCTTTGCTCAGCGGATGCGGCCTGTTAGCCAACCGTTCTGGCCAGGTGGCACTCGACTTGACCGCGTTTCTGCCCAGTGAATGGCAACCGGTCGGTACCTTGCGCGAGATCAACATCGATGATGATGCCGCGGTCGAGTATCTGATGCTCTACCGCTACGATCAGGTGAATGGCTCTGGCCCCATCGGCGCGCTGATTCTGGACCCGCAAGCGGAAACCATTGTCTCCGACAGTGGCGAGCGGGTGGTGGGGCGTCCAGCTAGCTTCCCCAATCCCTACGCCATTTTGCCCAATTATTGGCGGGGCAGTGGTCAAGGCTTTATTGCCGCACCCGGCCAGGAAAACCAAATCACCGTCCAAGCAGTGACCTATGCCGGCGCCACGATAGGCGACCTGCTGCCGCAGCCCGATACGTTGATCTTGCGCGGCGGGAACCAATATCTTACCTTCGTCTGGTGGCGCAATATTGTGGATGGCTATGGCGTGACGCAACTCTACGCACCGGGCGGTTTTGAAGAGGTCGATTGGACAGCTTGGCAGCGTGCCCCCGGCCCGATCTTGTCGATCGTCGCGACTACCCCGCGTTACGATCGCAGCTTGTTCTGCCACAAAACTCGCTATACGCTCGCTGACCCAACCGCTGCGGAGAATGATGTCTATCGGCAGCCAATTCGCTATCTGCCAACCGACTTGGGGATCTTCTTCTGTAGTGGGCCACCAACCCATCCGTTTTATCCCGAAGGTGTTGTGTTGGCCTTTTTGCGCTACCCGGAACGGCGGCAAGCGATGCTCGCTCCTTCGTTGCAGACTGATGCAGACGAGCAGGGGCGCCTGCTCGAACGCAGCGGTGTGGAACATTTGGTACGAGTGGATGAAGTATTGGGCTATCCCGAGATTGCCGTCACGGCCCAGGCGGTTGAACCCAAAACCACCGTCTGCGCCCAAGTGGTGGTTAACCCCGCGGGCGAATTTTTGGAAGAGCACCGTTGGTTGCTCTTCACGTTGCAGCATGAACCACCGCATCTGGAGCCACCGACACCTGACCGCCTCTACATCGCTAGTGTGGATGTGATCCCCACGCCCGCCACTGGGGTGAACTTGCGCTGCGATCAGCTGATCTCGGTGCCATAGCAGTGCAGATTGGGGAGACAACAAAAGGAGCGCAATGGGATGACCACCATGAAGCTGCGCCGTCAATTTGGCGCCCTGCCACCCGATGAACTTAATCAGCTCTTGGCGGCTGGACCCAGCGATGCCTCAGCCTTTTTGCCTGCTACAGCGAACCAACGGGTAATCGCCGAGACGCTTGTCGCGCTCGCCAATGCGAATGGTGGTCTGGTCCTGCTCGGTGTCACCTTGAAGGGCGTTCCTCAAAAAGGGCGTGATCTGACGACGCTGCGCGAAAGCGTAATCGAAGCCACCTTGCTGGCCGATCCGCCGCTGATTTTGCCCGCCCCGCAACTCACCACGATTGCTGATGGCCAAGTACTCGTCGTGCAGGTGCCGCCAGGGTTGCCCCATTTGTATAATTTACAAGGGGTCTATTGGACCCGCACCGCGGCCCAAAATCGCCCGCTTACCACTGCAGAGTTGCGCCGCCTCTTGCTCGAACGGGGTGATGCTGGCTTTGAGCGCATGGTCGTCGAAGGGGCAACTTTGGCCGATCTGGACGAGGCGCAGATCGAGCGCTATTTGGAGCGCCTGGAAGTGGCGCCCACCGAATCTGCCGAACAGACTTTGCTGGCCCGTGGCTGTGTGGTGACTGCGCCATCGGGCGAGTTTGTCCCCACGGTCGCAGGGATTCTGCTCTTTGGTCGCCAGCCGCAGCGCTTCTTGCCCAGCGCCGAGTTGATCTGTGTGCGCTACATCGGCGCGAGCATGGGTGATGAATTTGTGCGTCAAGATATTACCGGCACCTTGCCCGAGCAGATCCGGCAGGCCGAGGCATTTGTGGTCAGTAATCTGCGCCGCGGCATGAAGATTAACGGCTTGGCCCGCGTCGAGGTGACCGAATATCCCTTGCCGGTGGTGCGCGAAGCCATTGTCAATGCAGTGGCCCACCGCGATTATAGCGTGCGGGGCGAAGGCATCCGGCTGTTGATGTAC
>CAZMRA010000144.1:0-12816 GCA_964568485.1 uncultured Caldilineaceae bacterium
CCAAGTAGCCATTGCCAAAGATCAGCCCGCAGACGCCATCTAGCGCATAGACGATGCCAAAGAGGCGAAAATAGAAGACTGATGCCCGCGTCGAGGCCATCGCCGCCAATGCCGCCCACACTGCCGAGGCCAGATGCAAAATATCATCTTTGAGTTCGATGTGAAAGAGCCCAAACAGGGCGCCATGCTCGTCGATAAACGCAGGAATGTAGCCGAGCGAAACAACGCCCAGAAAGAGGATGGCGTAGACCCACGCCCATTTGCGCATGGGGTTGAGCGGCGGATTCGGGGCGACTGAAGAGGTTTGCATACATGCTCCTAGTAAAGTCATTCACGAATGGTATAAATAAAAAGTTTGGTTACAAATGGTACAACGAAACACGAAAGGTGATGGTTCGTGCTGCTTTGTGAGGATTGTTCGAGCCGCCAGATTCAGCCTCGCCAACTGGCCTTGAATCTGGCATCCCTAATTATGAATCGATTAGAACGTCAAAATGGTCGGTTGTAGATCTTCCTCGCTTACCATGGCGCGCAATTCATCCGTGGTCAGCGCCCGCCCTTTGCCCGCAATGGCCACCAACGCAGCTTCGAGCAGATTGGTGCCAAAGGTACGTCCATCGATCCGCGGTGTACTGGTGACGACCATCCGCACACCGCGGCTGCGTAATAGATCCAGATCATGACGGGTGGTAGTGTTGGTGACGATAATCTTGCCATCAAGACGGGCGGGGAGATGCTGCTTAATGTAATGAAAATCATCGGCGATCACCATCGCCCATTTGTACCACTCGCCAAATTTGGGGGTGATGCGCTCTTGTTGGGCGCCGGTTGGGTAGAGCCAGGAGAAGGGCAATCGTCCCATGATTGGCAAGAGCAGCGCGGCCAACCGATGTAAGGTGTCTAACGAGCGGATCGGCCAGCTGATGCCCAAGCCAAAGCCAAGATCACCATAGATTGCCGAAAAGCCCGCGTCGGCAAAGCTGCGGGCTAGATCATACCGAGCCACGGCCGTGCCGATCAAGACCCGCCGTGGCTGGATTGGTTCGGGCAAGTGTGTCTCCAGGCGCTGTACTAACTGGCGTTCGAGGACAGCGCGGACCCCACCGCCATCTACCGCCGGGGTGTGTAAGCCCTCGACGAGCGACTGCACGCTATACAGTGGATACCGCCGCCCGTTGACGGTAATGGCGAGATCCGCACCGCCGACGCCAAAGGCATCGACCTTGCCATCCAGCTCACGGAAACGTGCTCGTGCGCGGGCCAAGTCACCATCGGTGCCGATGCGCGTCAAGCGGATCGGCTGGCCGAGGATGGTGGTCTCGACTTGTTGATCGCGTTTGCTACTGCCCAGACTGACTGAAACAACCTGCAGCATCAAATCACCCCGACAGCGCGTCCGGCTTCGATAAAGATCTCCAGCGCAAAGTCGATGTCTGCGCGGGTGTGCGCGGCAGTGACATTGACGCGTAAGCGGGCTGTGCTTTCTGGCACTGCAGGCGGCAAGACCGGCAAAACAAAGAGACCACGCTCTTGGCAGAAATGCGTCATGGCCATGGCACGCTCTTCGCTACCCACCATAATAGGCACAATGGGGGTACTGGTCAGGCCAGTATCGAACCCGGCGCGTTGCAATCCGCTAATAAAATGCGTAACATTTTCCCGCAGAATGCGGTTGCGTTCTGCCCCTTCTTCTTCGAGTACATCAAAAGCGGCGAGAATCCCCGCTGTAACGCTGGGCGGAAGCGCCGCACTAAAGATGAAGCCGCGCGCACTGTGGCGCAAAAAGTTGATCAGCTTGCGATCTCCAGCAATATAGCCGCCGATCCCCGGAATGGTTTTGCTCAACGTCCCCATTTTGACTTGAATCACGCCGGGGAGATCGTAATATTCTTCGATGCCGCGCCCGGTTTTCCCCAAGACACCAAGGCTGTGGGCTTCGTCGATCATCAGCCAAGCATTGTATCGTTCGGCCAAGGCCAGTGCTTCGGGTAAGTTGAAGATGTCGCCATCCATACTAAAGACCGCATCGGCGACGATCAGTTTGGACACTGAGCTGGGAGCTTGCTGCAGAACCCGTTCGAGATCGGCCATGTCGTTGTGGCGGAAGCGTCGAAACTCACCCTGAGCCAACAAACAGCCATCGACGATGCTGGCGTGGTTCCAGCGATCGGAGATCACCCAATCGCCGCGGCCAACCAACGTGCTGATCGTCGCCAAATTGGTCACGTAGCCGCTACTGAAGACAATGGCGTCTTCCCGCCCTGTAAATTGGGCAATGCGCTCTTCCAGCTGGACATGCAGATCGAGCGTACCACCCAAAATGCGGACTCCGTGGGTGCCGGTACCATAGCGCTCGGTGGCAGCTTGCGCAGCAGCGATAACCCGTGGATGTTGCAATAGCCCCAAGTAGCTATAGGTGGCAAACATCAACTTGCGTTGACCTTCGCTTTGGACCCAAGCCCCCGCTAGCTCGTCAACTGGCTGAAAGTAGTGATAAAGTTCCTGTTCTTTGGCTGCTGCAATGCGCGCCCAGACGGCCTCGATCTTCTCGCTGAATCCAGTGGGGGCCGTCAGCGTGGAGCCACTGGTGGAATGGGGGCGAACTGTCTCGAGCATAAGTCTCCTCGTATACGAAATCCGTCATTTGTTGCAGCTCATCGTCCAGCATAAATGGCCTGCATCCCTGAGGCAACAAACCGGGATTTCAGTATTTGGCGTGCGCTGCGGCATAGTTCTAGGCGAACCGCCCGTTGCTGCAAACCGCGCACGAGTATATTTGTTTATTATCGGCATCCCTCGGCGGATTGATGCAGGTCAATGTGGCAACGGTTGTTGCCCTGAGCCCTGAGACCAACCAGAAATCAAGGAAATCCCAGTCTTGAAAACAACGCGAATTGGGTGGGCGTTGTATGTCTCTCGACTAAGCAGATTGGTAATCTGCCGTGCCGGTTGGCTAGACAAACGCACCATCTCCGCATTGTAGCTTATGCCGTTTGCCTTGTCCAAAGGGTACGGTTGCGCCTTACCATTCGTTGAATCTGTCCCTAGCCGTCCAAAAAGTGGTCGCTGAGGGTGATCCAAGAGTATAATCAGATGGATGAACGTTCGTACGGCGCCTACGCTCTTCCAGCCCAATCTTTTGGTGAGCAACGCGCATCTGCAAACCCTGCTGGCTCGCTATCAACCGGCGAATTTGCGTGCCGGGCTGCGCGAATTTCCCCTCGTGCTGGATGCCGGGCCGGATCAGACCGGGTGGGCCACCGAGCAGGCTGTGCGTCTGCACGGTTATTATACACCTCGGTTAACAGCAAGCGATACGCGTGGGCTGGTCTTGCTGCTGCACGGCTGGGAAGGCAACAGTCACTCGACCTATAACCAGCTCTCGGCTGACGCGTTGATTCGAGCTGGTTATGATGTTTTTCGCCTCAATCTGCGTGACCACGGGCCTGGATTGCAGCTTGATCCGTACGCGCTCAACCGTGGGCTGTTTATGGCTAGCCTCTTTGATGAGGTCTTTGCGGCCACCCAGCAGGTAGCCGCCATGGCGGGGAAAGCCCCTTTCTATATTGTCGGCCCTTCCTTGGGCGGGAATTTTGCTTTGCGGCTGGCCTTACGTCACCGCCAAGAACCGCTCGCTCAATTGGCCCGTGTAATCGTCTTTAACCCGGTGCTGGACCCCTTTATCTCGGCCCAGGCGCTGGATCGAAATCCATTCTATTTGCGTTATTTCCGTCAGCGTTGGCTGGCTTCGTTGCGGGCGAAGGCTCGTCTCTTCCCCGAGCTCTACGATTTTTCGATGCTAGAGGCGATTCCCCGTTTGATTCCAATGACCGACGCGCTATTGGAACGGTATGGAAAACAATTGGGCAATTTCCGCGATGCCCGCGCCTATTTTGATAGCTACCGCATCGATCCAGCAGACTTGGCGCAGCTCACGGTACCAACCACGATTATCTCTTCGGCCAATGATCGGGTGGTGCCCGTCTCTACCATCCAAGCAGTTGCGCCGCACGCTTTGCTGGATGTGCAAATTTATCCTACGGGCGGTCATGTTGGGTATGTAGAATTGTTTCCGCTGCGCCACAAATTGCCACAACTATTGTTGCATGCCTTGCGAGCCGAACCATCATGAACGAGGTCGACCCTAGCGCTTTCCCCTGGGCAGAGCAATGGCCCGAGATCAATGACGTGCGCGTGCGCCAAGCCTTCGCGCGGATCGATCGTGCTCACTTTGTGCCAACTGAGCTACAACCTTGGTCAACCCGTGATGAGCCGCTGCCGATTGGCGAAGGCCAGACCATCAGCCAGCCATTTATTGTGGCCTGGATGACACAAGCTTTGCACTTACAACCTGGCGAGCGCGTCTTGGAGATCGGTACAGGTTCTGGCTTCCAGACTGCGCTGTTGTGCGAATTAACCCATCGCCCTGGTGAAGTGGCAGGTCAACACGTCTATACCATTGAACGCTTTGACACTTTGGCCCATCAAGCATTGGCCCGCTTGAACGAACTTGGGTATCATCCCCATGCGCAAATTGGCGATGGCGCGTTGGGGTGGCCTACCGCTGCTCCATTTGCCGCTATTTTGGTCACGGCCGCACCCGCCTATTTGCCAAGACCTTTATGGCAACAATTGGCCGAAGCAGGGCGCATGGTGATCCCCATTGGCCCCACGAATGACAGCCAAACCCTATGGTTGATCCGCAAAGTTCGTGGACAGCCCGAGAGTCGCAAGCTAGGGGATGTGCGGTTTGTGCCCTTGCAATCACCAATCTTGGCTGACCCTGCTCAGCGGCTGGTCTGGCCACCAGAGAAATTATGAACCTATGCAGATTTTGATTGTAGGTAGCCGTGGCCAACTCGGCCAGGCGTTTGAACAGCATTACCGGCAGGTGAGTGACGTACAATTGACCTTGTGGAGCCGCCCCGATTACGATATCGCCAATCCGGCGATCAGCCAGCAGATTGCCGAGCTCCGCCCCGACGTGGTGATCAATTGTGCCGCATGGACCAATGTGGATGGGGCCGAAAGCCAACCTGAGGCGGCCTTTGCAGCCAATGCGGATGGCCCACGCTATTTGGCGCTCGGTTGCAATCAATGTGGCGCCCGCTTGGTGCAGATCAGCACAAACGAAGTGTTTGCGGGCGTGCCGGGTACCTTTTATACCGAAGAGGATGCGCCCGAGCCGCGCGGCGTCTATGCCCGCAGCAAATGGGCTGGCGAGCAAGCCGTGCTCGAGAACGCAAAAGCAGCAACGGTGGTGCGTGTGGCTTGGTTGTTTGGTCCAGGTGGCAACAATTTCCCGAGCAAGATCCTCGCTGCGGCTGATCGGCATGGTCAATTGCGGGTTGTGGATGACGAGATTGGCAACCCCACCTACGCGCCCGATGTTGCGTCTGCCGTGGCGCGCTTGATTGAGCTGCAAGCGGACGGCATCTATCATGTGGTCAATGATGGCTATACATCCCGGTACGAACTAGCGCGCACGGTATTGCAGGCAACAGGCCGCGGCCACATTCCGGTGACGCCCATTCCACACACCGCGTGGCCGCGCCCCATCCAGCCGCCATTGCACGCTGTGTTGATCAATACGGCAGCGGCCCGTTTGGGGATCACCTTGCGGCCCTGGCAGGATGCAGTTACCGAATACGCATCATTCTTAATAAAATGATTGATGCCCCTAGAGTCCACAGATGTACAAGAGTAGCAAAATCCAGTTTGTCAATGGATGAGCTTTGGTTCGAGTTCAAGTGAGGCAGGCATGGCTGAAGACGATTTTAAGCCCAAAATTGACCCATCTAAATCCGAGGCGCGGAAATCCGCAGCCAAACGGCAAGCACAGATTCGCCAGGGGAAATTGCGGGTTTCGCAAGGTAGCAAGGGCAAAAATGTCAACCCGATCGTCACCGATGAAACCTATGGTGGGTTGCGTGAAGACAACCGGGTGGTGATGCGTCACCAAATTGCGCTCAATATTGAGGCATTTCGGGCGGCCCCCGATGATTTTGTGGCGCGTCCAGCTCGTGATTTTCCGGAGCTTGTTACAACAGCGCCCCCCTTCTTTTCAGTGATCATCCCCAATTATAACGGGCAGCGCTTCTTGCCTACTTTGTTAGCCGCCTTACAGCAGCAGACATTTGGCGACTTTGAGATCATTTTGGTGGATGACGCAAGCAGTGATGGGTCCGTCGCTTGGGTCGAAAGTAACCATCCCTCCGTCCGCGTGATCGTGAATCGGCAGAATGTTGGCTTTGTGAAGAGTTGCAACATCGCCGCCGATGCCGCGTACGGTCGAGTGTTGGTGCTGCTCAACAACGATACTGAGCCGGAGCCCGATTTTCTCGCCGCATTGGCTAGTGCCGTTTGCACCAATCCCCAGGCGGCCATCTTCGCGAGCAAAATTTTGCTCTTCAATGAACGCAATAAATTACATACCACGGGCGATCTGCTGGGCGCTGATGGTCTTCCCCGCAATCGCGGCGTTTGGGAAGAGGATCGCGGCCAGTATGACCAGGACGGCGCGATCTTTGGGGGCTGCGGTGGCGCAGTTGCCTATCGCCGCGAAGTGTGGCAGGCTTTGGGGGGCTTCGACGATGATTTCTGGATGTATGTCGAAGACGTTGATTTTGCCTTCCGCGCCCAACTGCTGGGTTGGTCGGCAACCTTTGTTCCCGCGGCGCGCGTCTATCATCATCTGAGCGCCACCGGCGGTGGTGTGCTGGCCAGTTACTACACGGGGCGCAATACCATCTGGGCAATTGCCAAAAATATGCCACGCGGTTTGCTGTTGCGGAACGCCCCACGCATCATCGCAGCGCAAGTGCGAATTGCCCTCGATGCCCTGCGCCATTATCGGGGAGAAGCGGCCCGCGCCCGCCTACGTGGGCAAGTGGCTGGTCTGCTTGGTCTGCCTGCCCAATTGCGCAAACGGCAATTGATTCAGATGCGCCGACAGGTTGATAATCAAACCCTGGCCCAGCGTCTGGTATAGACATGCCTGAATTATTCGCTGTGTAATCATCCCGCTCATCCTTTGAACAACGAGGAGGCTACTAGATGCAAGCTCCACCGGAGAAGTTAGGTGCATTTTATTTGGGCGCCGAATACGACCTGGCCAGCGGTACGCGCCAAGAAACGCCGGTCGTTTATGACGCACGTGATCTGACTACCCATGCCGTCTGTGTCGGCATGACCGGCAGTGGCAAGACAGGTCTCTGTATTGGCCTGCTGGAAGAAGCCGCACTCGACCTTGTCCCAGCAATCTTAATCGATCCGAAAGGTGACATCACCAATCTGTTGCTGCAATTTCCCGACTTGAGCCCCGCGGATTTTCGCCCATGGATCAATGTCGACGACGCACGGCGCAAAGGTCAATCGGATGAAGAGTATGCGCAAGCAACCGCGGAGAATTGGCGCAATGGCTTGGCTGATTGGGGCATCGAGCCCGAACGGTTGCGCACCCTGTTGGAGACCGTTGACTATACAATCTTTACGCCAGGTTCGGAAGCCGGTGTGCCAATCAGCATCTTGGGGAGTTTGGCTGCCCCGAAGCTGGACTTTGATAGCGATGCGGAAGCGCTGCGCGAGCGGATCGGCGGGACGGTGGCGGCGCTGCTCGGCTTAGTCAAGATCAATGCGGATCCGGTGCGCAGCCGCGAGGCGATCTTGCTGGCAAATATCTTTGAGCATTTCTGGCGTAATGGGCAAGATGTCGATCTGGCCCAACTGATTTTGGCCATCCAAACCCCACCAGTGCGCAAACTGGGGGTCTTTGATGTCGACACCTTCTTCCCCGAAAAGGATCGCTTCAGTCTAGCCATGGCCTTTAACAACTTGATCGCCGCCCCGACTTTCCAGAGTTGGTTAACGGGTGAGCAGCTCGACATCGACCAGCTTTTCTTCACGGCAGAGGGCAAACCGCGCCACAGCATTTTCTATATTGCGCACCTCAGCGAGAGCGAGCGGATGTTTTTTATCACCTTGCTGCTCGAAAATTTGCTCACCTGGGTTCGTCGCCAATCAGGGACAACGAGCTTGCGCGCTTTGCTCTATTTCGATGAGATTTTTGGCTACTTCCCGCCAACGGCCGAGCCTCCTTCCAAGCGTCCGCTGTTGACGTTGCTCAAGCAAGCGCGTGCCTATGGTTTGGGTGTGGTCTTGGTGACGCAAAATCCGGTGGATCTGGATTACAAGGGCTTGACGAATGCCGGTACTTGGTTCATTGGCAAACTGCAGGCCGAGCGCGACAAAGAACGGGTCTTGGCTGGCTTGAAGGGTGCCATCTCCGAGATGGGGGGCAATGCCAATGTTGATTATGATCGTCTTATCACCCAACTCGGCAGTCGAGTGTTTTTGATGCACAATGTGCATGCCGATGGCCCGGTGGTCTTCCACACGCGTTGGGCGCAAAGCTATCTGCGTGGCCCGCTCACCCGACCGCAAGTCAGCGAGTTGATGAGGGAGAAAAAGGCCGCCACGGCTGCGGCTGCCCCATCACCAGGCGCGATGAGTGCTGGACCAACAGTCACTGCGAATGTGGCTCCAACTACATCATCAGCAGCGCCGGAACGCACCGGGTCGGATGTGCCTCCCGGCTTTTATCCCACCCCGCCCACGTTAGACCCGGCGGTGTCGCAGGTTTATGTGCCCGTAACTGTGGATGATCGGGCTGCGCTGCGTGCGCTTAACCAGGAGTTGGGGGCACCAGTGACGCCGCACAGTGTCCATCTGGTTTTTGAACCCGCGGTACTCGGTGGCGCGAGCGTGCGCTTTGTTGATCGCAAGCGCAAGATCGATCAGCGCGAAGAAAGGCTATTGATTGCACCGCTCTCTGAAGGGGTGACGACCGTTGATTGGGAAGAGGCTGAACCGCTGGAGCTGCCGATCCGCTCGTTGCGCCGCCAGCCCGATAGTGTAGATGCTGCCTTTGGCCCCTTCTTTGCGGATGCGCCGGAACAGGCCAATCGGGCCAGCAAACTCGACCGCATGAAGAGCGATCTCGCCGATTGGCTCTACTATAATAGCCGGTTAGAGATTCAGGGGCACGCTGAATTGGGCATCTATCAAAGCCCGTCTGAGCGCGAACGAGATTTTAAGATCCGTCTGCAACAAGCCGCCCGCGAACGACGAGACGCCGAAGTCGAAAAGGTGCGCAAGCAACTCACCACCCAACTCGATAAGTTAGAGACCCGCTTGCGCAAAGAAGAGCAAGAGTATGAAGCGGCTAAGGCTGATCATGCGGCCCGCAAACAACAAGAAGTGATTGGCATTGGCGAAACGGTCCTCAGTTGGGTGCTGGGGCGGAAGAGTATGCGCGGCTTGAGCACTGCAGCAAGCAAACGGCGGATGACGACAAAGGCCGGGCAAGGAGTCGAACAGGCCGAGCGTGAACTGGCCGAAGTCAAGGCCGATATTGCCAAAATCGAAGCCCAGATCAAAGAACAGACCGAAGCCATTACCCTCAAGTGGGCGAACTTGATCGATGACTTGACTTCGGATGAGATTACCCCACGTCGCGCGGATGTGGATGTGCAACTGATCGCCCTGGCTTGGCTGCCCTCGTGGTTGATCCGCTATGATGATGGCATTGCCACCCGCACATCCAGAGTGTCCGCTTATCAATCTACGTCAGTAGGTGAATGATGTGGCTTCCTTTGCGCTTGCTGTTCCTGTTATTGCTGTTTGGTGGCACTCAGACTACGGTTCCGGCACCGGATGCCGTGTTTGCGACGCCGTTGGAGCAGCCAGTTACCATGCTGCCACTGGCCGGTGAGGCAGCGCGTACGCGGGCTGAGCTTTCGGGGTTGGCTTGGTATGGTGATACCTTGATCTTGCTACCGCAGTACCCAGGCTGGTTTGATCAGACGATCTTTGCCTTGCCCAAGGCCCAGATTGTTGATCATCTGACGGGGCGGAGCAACGAGCCGCTGATCCCCTGGCAGATTCCTCTGCGCGGGGGCGAGATCCTGGCTGAATTGCCGGGGTTTGAAGGCTTTGAAGCGATTGCCTTTGCCGGCGACCGGGCCTACCTGACGATCGAGACGCAGCCGAGCACGGCCATGTTGGGCTATCTCGTCAGCGGGGTGATGGCCGCGGATCTGAGTGAATTACGCCTCCAGACTGAGCTGCTCACCCCGATCCAGCCGCAGGCCGCCCTCAACAACCGCACCGATGAGGCGATTGTGGTGGTGGGCGATCAGGTCTTCACCTTTTATGAAACCAACGGGCCAATGCTCAATCCAGTGCCATTGGCCCATCGTTTTGCCGCGGATGATCTGCGGCCATTGGGGACGTTGCCCTTGGCCGCGCTGGATTTTCGGCTTACCGATGCCAGCGAAGTAGATGCTGCCAATCGCTTCTGGGTGATTAACTACTACTTCCCAGGCGATCAGCTCAAGTTCGGCGATGATCCGCTGGCGCAGCAATATGGGATCGGCCCCACCCATCGCCAATCCGCCACGGTGGAGCGGCTGGTGCAATTTGAATACACGCCCTTTGGCTTTGTGCGGGTAGAACAGCCGCCCATTCAGTTGCAGCTAGGGACGCAAGCGCGTAACTGGGAAGGCATCGTTCGGCTGGAGACCGTAGAGTTGAGTGGCTTCTTGCTGGTTTCGGATACGCATCCCGAGACCTTGTTTGCCTTCGTGCCAGATCCTGAGTAGGCGCAATCAATCTGTACTGATTACGGTGCCTGAGTCTCCGCGGCGTGGTTGATCAGCGGTAAGAAGAGGCGAGTATCACCCGGCTCAGGTTCTTGATCGTTGTTGGTCGGTGTGCCGACTAGCACGGTCAGGGCCGCGGTCGTATTCGTAGCCGGGTCGAGTTGCGATTGTACGGTCATGGTCACCGTGGTGGTGGCACCTATGGTCACATCGCTGGGCGGTTGAAGCATGATCCCGATGGTCTGAGTTGCCAGTGGTTCGAGTGGACCAACCGCTGCTGCTGCCCAAACTGTCCACGTCTCTGGCTGCACTTGGATTTCATAACTATCGCTGACCAAGCCCGTGTTGGTGATCGCTAGCGTGACAGTCAGAGATTGGTCTGGTGCAACAACCGGTTGGTTGATCGCCAAGGCTGTTGCCTGAACCCCATAGGCCGAGTCTAAGAGCTCGATAAAAATGCCGCTGGGGACACCCCAGTGTCCGGCAGCATCCTGGCTTTCAACCAAGACCAATCGTTTCCCACTCGGCCAGCCTTGGGTATCAACCACCCCATACACCGCTTCTGCTGCTGTATCGAAGAGACCATCCATTGCCCAGAGTGGGCTGGCCGTGGTGTTGGAAATCCAACTCGGTGTATCCAAGGTGTAGCGAGCTGCGGCAATCGCTTGGGTTGGCTCAGCCACAGCGCTGAACGTGCCATAGCGCGTATCGTCGCTGTAGGCGGTCAGCGTGAACGGCTCTCCGGCGAGCAAACGTGCTGGCGTTGCCGTTACTTGGAGGCTCTCTGGCCCCGCTGGTTGTTGATAGGGGCGCCACGCGGCCTTGGCTGCATAGGTCAACGCGTCTAGATGATCGGGCAGAATGGTATTTTCAAAGCTCGGGCATTGTTCAAAAAAGGCCGAACCCAGTTCGATGGTATAGGCAGCTATTCCTAATTCCCCATACGCCCAATCATCAGTTGTGCCGTCAGTCATATAGAGGCAACCCAGCGCACCGGATTGGCAGATCTTATAGTGGTTGAAATAGCCCAGTTTGTGGGCCAACGTCTGCAATTCTGTATGGTTGGGGCTGAGTTGGGTAGTCCACCCCCACGGAAAGAGCACCAGTTGTCCATAACTGTGCAGCGAGATCATGATGCCGCTGGTGTCGGGCGAGACCCCAACCTCACCGACAGGGCCGCTCTGATTCGGAAAGATGGAGCGCAGATAGGCCTCAATGGCCTGTGTCTCCGGCTCGGAGGCGGGGCCGATGCCGCGATAGGTCTCCCGACAGGCGTCACCACTTGAACAATTGCTGCCAACACACTGCCCCCATTTGAAGCTGCTATTGCGGTTAAGATCAACCCCATAATATGAGAAAAATGGATTGCTGAGCGCGCAATCATTGGTATTTGTGTTCTTGCGCCAATAGAGCAATTGCTCGGCAATTTTCCGGCCATCGGGGTTGCCAATCGGCATGATGTGGATCTCGGTAAAGTCCAGCAACCATGTCGCGTCAGCATCAACACCATAATTGCGGAGCAAGGTCTCGGCAAAGCGGGTCGCTAGTTCGGTAGTCGCCAACTCACGCGCATGGATTGCCCCCAAGACAAAGAGAATCGGTTTGGGGCCAGGGCGGGTCTGATTGGTCAAGACGAGGGTGTAGAGATCATGCCCGGCGGTTGCGCCAAGGTTGTGCCGATCCCAACTATCGCCCACGTCGATCCAGCGAGCAAGGGTTGGGTGCTGTTCGGCCAAGGCAGCCAGATCCCGGTAAGTTTCGTTAATGGTGCGGTAGCAGGCAAAGCCGGGGATTCCATCTTGTTGCTCAGCCGAAAAGATGGGCTGCAACTGTAATTGCAAGGTACGCGCTTCGTCGATCTCGGCGCGAATGCCCTCCCGCTGGAGTGCAGCAAGTTGCGCCCGCGAGATCATGGCCACCAGATAGCGCTCGGTTGGAATGGCGGAATGATGGACCTCCCACACATCCAGCCCAGAGGCTAATTCGGCAAGCAGCTGCTCATCGGTGAAATAGAGGCGTGCCACTACAAAAAGTTCGGCTGGTTTGCTCGAGGGAACAAGCGGCTCCAGTGGTTGCTGGGCAAACACTGCCTGCTGAGCGAAGCTCAACCACACGACTACGGTAAGTAGACCTACCCAGAACCAACGCCCCAACG
>CAZMRA010000145.1:0-12692 GCA_964568485.1 uncultured Caldilineaceae bacterium
AGCGATGACGCACTTCGGAGACAGCTGGGAAACGCGCGTCGGGCACCCGCTGCAAGGAATAGCCAGTCGGCGCTTGCAAGATGCCACTGAGCCCAAGCGCCGCATAATCCCCTTTGGTGCCAAAGGCGACTGCATCGACCAACTCCCCGGCGGGATTAAGCAGAACCACCTCATCGCCTGTGTCACTGAGAGCAAAGGATCCAGTGGCCAGATCGCGACGCCGCTCTAGATCCGGTGTGTCTGGATCGAAGGAACCGGTTTCTGCGTGGGCGCTCGTTCCCCATCGCTGGCGGAAGGTGCTCCCGTTGCGGGCAATCACAAAAATCTCGCCGGGATTCAGTTGGTAACCCGCTGGTAAGGCCAGCATGCCCTCACTACTGCGTGCTCGTTGGGCATCGCCGATGCTCCATCCGGTCAAGTCGATGGGAGCCATGCCTAGGTTAATTAGCGCCACAAATTCTTCCTCGCTGCCGCGATAGAGCACTTCGTCGATCACCAAGTCGGCTGGGATTGTAGCTACCGGCCACGGCCCGGGGGTAGGTGTGGCTGTCGCCGTGGGAGGTGGTGGCGCGCCTGGGACATGGGCGACGCGTGGGGTGCCCAGATCACCCGCTGAAGTTGGCCACGGCGCAGTTGCCAACACCCATGCTGCCTCTGGCGTAAAGGCGACCCGCTCCAAACTCTTCCCAGCTTTGACCGCCAGCTCTGAGTCGCCACCCCACTGGACACGATCGACTTCGCTGCCGTCGGGCGCCAACAGGATAATTTCATCCTCGCTATTGGAGAGCGAAAAGCTCTGATAGACATAATCCACGCTGACCCCACCATTGGTAGCCGCATCGCCATTGCGGGCCAGCAGCACATATTCGCCAGGCGCCACCAGCAGATCCGCCGTGATCGTATGTCGCTCATTGCCGAGATCGGCCAATACCCAGCCGCGCAGGTTAATCGGCTCGCTGCCGCTGTTGTAAAGCTCGATCCACTCGCCATTGGCATCGCTGACAGCCTTGGGATCGGCCAGAAATTCGCTGATCCAAATGGTGCGCTGGCCAGGTGGTAGCGGCTCTTGACTGATGGGCGGTGGAGTTGGCGTGCTAATGGCTGGTGGGCGATAGGGATCGCCTGGGCTACCCAAATCTCCGGCCGATGTGGACCAGCTGGTGGTAGCCACTTCCCAAATCGAAGGCTGATCCGGCAAGAGCCGTTCCAAACTGGCCCCCGGCCGCGGCTTCAAGCCGCTGTCGCCACCCCACACGACGCGATCCACTTCCTGGCCATTGGGAGCGATTAAGATCAAGGCATCTTGTTGATTGCCCAGAGCAATTCCTGTGTAGACATGATGAACCAGGACGCCGCCATTGGCTGTGAAATCACCTTGCCGCCCTAGGACGACATACATGCCCGGGCCAATCCACAGATCGGTCTCCACCGTGTAGCGTTCACGCCCGAGATCGGCAATCGTCCAGCCGCGCAGGTTGATCGACTCGCTCCCGGCGTTATAGAGTTCTATCCATTCGCCGTCGCGGTCATCAACCGCTTTGGGATCGGCCAAAAATTCGCTGATGAACAGGGTGGTGGCCGAGCTACTGATTGGCGTTGGTGTGCCGGGGATCGGTGTTGGGGGTGGCAGTGGCGCACTAGGTGCTGCCCCGGGGGTTCCCCAGTCCCCAGCGGAGCCCGGCCAGGGGGCTGGGGCGAGCAACCACTCTCCTTGGACACGCTCTAAGCTACGGCCGGCAACCACATCCAGTGGGCTATCCCCGCCCCAGGCTACTCGATCTACCTCAATATTGTCCGGTGACAGCAACAAGATTTCGTCATCCCCGTTGGCCAAAGAAAAGCCACTGTACAGATAATCGGGGGTGATGCCACCGTTGCGCGCTGGGTCGCCATTGCGGGCCAAGAGTACATAGCCATAGGGCGGAATGATCAGATGGCTGGCAATGACATGGCGCTCACTGCCCTCGTCCGCCAAGATCCAACCGCGCAGGTTGATCGCCTGAGCGGTCGGGTTGTAAAGCTCGATCCACTCCCCGGCTGTATCGCTGACCGCTTTGGGATCAGCCAAAAATTCGCTGATTTGCACTGGCGGTGGTGGTCCGCTAGGCAGGCTGGGCGTGGCACTAGGGGGCGGCGAAGGTGTTGGGGTGGCCATGGCTATTGGTGGCGGCACATAGGCACTGCCAGGCGTACCCCGGTCTCCCATGGAGCCGGGCCAAGGCGTGGTTGCCTGTTGCCAATTTCCCGCAGGATCGCGCTCGTAACTGGCGCCGGGGCGAATGCGCAGGCCACTATCCCCACCCCAGGTGATACTATACACTTCGGTGCCGTCGGGTGCCAGCAGTCGCAGCGAATCGCTGGTGTTGGCGAGGGAGATTCCACTGTAGACGTAGTGGGCGACAACATTGCCGTTGACCGTGGGATCGCCGTGTCGCGCCAAGACCACATAACCACCGGCAGGAATGATCAAATCGACCTGGATTTGATGGTGCTCTCGGCCTGCATCGGCTAACTGCCAGCCGCGCAAATTTACTGGCGTATCGGTCGGATTGTAGAGCTCGATCCATTCGCCCTGATTGTCGCCAACCGCTTGTGGATCAGCCAAGAACTCGCTAATTAGCAGCGGGGCTGGCGGCCCCGGAATCTCGGTGGCAGTGGCGCTGGGCATGGGTGTCAATGGCGCGACGCTGGTGGGTGTGGGCGGTGGCGGCAGATAAGGCCCGCCGGGCGTGCCCCGGTCCCCGGCTGAACCTGGCCAGGGCGCCGAGGCTAGCGCCCACACGGTTGGGTCAGCCCAATTGATGCGTTCCAAGCTCGCACCGGCTACGACCTTAAGATCACTGCCATCTCCCCATAACACGCGGTCCACTTCGCTGCCATCGGGCGCCAGCAAGAGCAGAGAATCGGTGGTGTTGTTGAGGTTGATGCCACTGTAGCGATAGGCCGCAGAGACGCCCCCATTGCTCGCCGGATCGAGATTGCGGGCCAGCACCACATACCCTCCGGCGGGAAGCCAAAGATCCTCTGCGATCTGATGCGTTTGCCCATCCAGCCCGCTCAAGAACCACCCGCGCAAGTTGATCGGGGCATCGTTCGGGTTGTAGAGCTCGATCCACTCCCCGGCGTTATCGCTCACCGCGGCTGGATCGGCCAAGAACTCGCTGATCCATACTTGGGGTATCTCGAGTGGCGTGGCAGTCGCTGTGGGAGTCGGGGGGAGCTCCGGCGTGGCTGTGGACAGCGTGGGGGTACTGACCACGGTCGGGATGAGCGTTGCCGTCGCGGTCGGCAACACGGTTGGGCTGGGCGTCGGGGTGGGGGCTGAGTAGGGATTCCCCGGTGTGCCGCGATCGCCAGCCGAGCCGGGCCAGCTGCTCTCTGCATGAACCCAAGGCGCATCCGCTTCCCAACTGACTCGCTCGGTCGATTTGCCAGTCGCAATGGTAACCGGGCTTCCGCCGCCCCACACCACGCGGTCAACCTCTTGGCCATCGGGGGCTAAGAGCAGGATCGCATCGGTGGTGTTGTTGAGGTTGATGCCGCTGTAGCGATAGGCAGCGGTGACCCCACCGTTGGTGGCGGGATCGATGTTGCGCGCAAGCACCAGATATGCCTGCGGTGCGATCCAAAGTTCTTGCCCAATCACATGCCGATCGCTGCCCAGATCCGCCAAGATCCAACCGAATAAGTTAACCGGCGCCTCTGTGGGATTGAAGATCTCGATCCACTCGCCGTCGGTGTCGCTCACCGCAGATGGATCGGCCAAGAATTCGCTGATCCGCAAGCCTGGCGGCACGGTCATCACTGGCGTTGCGGTTTGTGCTGGTGTGGGCGTAGGCGTGAGTGTCTCCGTAGCCAGGACCGTAGTTGGCAGCGTAGCGGTGAGCGTGGCCGTATACGTTACCACAGGTGAAGCCACTACAGGGGAAACTGTCACCGTCGGGCTGAGTTCTACCGTCGGCGTGACGGGTGCGCTCTCGGTGGGTGTGATGGGCGCACTGGGCACCGGCGCTGTTGGCGTCTCGGTCGGTGGCAGCATGGTCTCGGTTGGCGCTGCCGTTGACATCTCTGTTGCAGTTGGGGTGGCAGTGGCCGTCGGGGTCTCAGTTTCTGTGGGCGCGAGCGTAGCCGTGGCTGTGGCAGGCGCAGTGTCTGTCACAACCTCAGTTGGTAGGAGGGTTTCGGTTGGGCTGGCCGTTGGTGTCGGAGTTTCGCTGTCACCTTCGGACGGGGCCAGCGTCGGCGTCTCCGTGGCGGATGGTTCAGGGGTATCTGTGGCGAGCTCGATCTCTGGTGCTGTCTCACTGGGCGCGCCCAATGTAGGCTCAGTATCGTCCGCGTGGAGCGTCTGCATCCCCCACGGGGTCGTGAAGCTTCCCAGCACAAGCCAGAGGAATATACTGCTCATTATCCATAGTTTTGACCATGTCCGCTGTTGCATACTCACCTTTCCCTGTCTACCTGTATCTAGTATCTGCGTGTGTCCTCTCTGTTAGCGTCAGGCGTTGTGTGGGCCCAGGATAAAAAGGTGGTCGGTGAGATTCAATCCAGCTTTTGACGGAATCTATCTATCGATTCGGCAATAGGATTTTTACAGCTTTTGGCGGAGGCGCTAGCCGGAACGTGTATTCACACGTAGCTTTGAAGGCTGGAAATTGTTAGCTACCACTGGAGAGTTCGAAGACGGAAGTGACAGTAAGTAAGGAAGTGCGAGGCAGAGGAGAGAGAATCACTTACAGCAGGATTACATTTTGGCCCAAAAGCAAGCAAAGTCGCCAAGGTAATCGTAATTGCTGGTGTGAAATTTGGGTATCTAGCGAGCAGATGAGTGGACTTGGTGAGGGTTTGAGTTCAGTAAATCAGGGATATTTCTTGGTACCGCATCGACTTAGAAGCTGCAGTACCTTTTTGTTCAAACTTTGGGTGCTGGAGCCGAATTCACTTGGACCTAGGCTTAGGCCCACAGGGCTTGTTTTTGGTGAATGGCTTGGGCCAGGGCGACAAGACCTGTTGGCCCTTCAAGGGCAAGGAGTAAGGGGATACTGCCATCCAAACTGTGGACGATTTGCCAGATGCTGCGCTGCGCATCGGCTTGCCAAAGTTCGTGCAAGAATTGTTCGGCGGGTTGCGCCAAGCTGTGTGCTCCTTCCGGGGTGGCAAGTGGCTCCACAGTCGCAAGGCGCAGTTGATGGGCCAAGAGTGAGCTGGCAGCTGTAACCTGAGTTGCATGTTTGCTGCCACTGGTCGTTTGCAAGACTCGTAGCAGAGACGGGAGTAGGGCTAGCGCTTGTGTTTGTTGTCCGGCCAGAAACAGAGGCCGAATGAGGTCGTTGAGGTAAAAGTTAACGAGTGCTTCCCCTTCCAACAAACGTGGGGCCCAGGTGCTCAACAATTGCAATACTGTTGACACCTCACGGGAAACAGTTGGCGTGGCTGCCGCCTGTTGCAAGAGCGCCCGCAGTCGCAATGCGTTTAAGCGTAAAGCGTCATCATCTAGCGATTGGCGCCACAAACGGCTGAGGCGGTGACGCCAGTCGATGGGCTCGCGCCACATCGACAGCCAGCGCAGGGCTTGATCGGGTTGCCCTTGTTCCAAATAAATTTCGGCCAGTCCCCAAATGATCGCCCGTTCCGGGGTTCGATCGGGCCGGGAGCGTGCCCAAGCCAGCGCACGCTGGGCCTGCTCTGTCGCTGCATCCGGCTCGCCCACCATGAGCAACCCGCGCACCAACGATAACATGCCCTCGGTGCGGGTAGGATCATTCGGTACAATGCGATCAACTACCTCGATTGCGTATTTGAGCGCACCAAGTTCGAGGAGCAAAGTTGCAGCACCAGCAGCTGTCCAGCCATCGCTACGCACTGCCAGAAACGCAATATGGTCAGCCAGCATGATGCGCTGCTCGCGGCTGAGCTGACGCACAGGCATGGCGCTGATTGTCTGATGTAGCGTGTAGAGTTGGAAATCAACATCGGCGTTGGCCGCAGGACGCTTGACCTGACGAAGCAGTACGGCATCATCTCGCAACGCAGTTAGACCAGCTTCGCGGCGGGCTTCTTGTACATTGGCAATCATGCTCAGTTGAGCCAATACCTGGTCAACGGCCCCAGCGCGACCCAAGGTAATGGCGGCCAAGCGGCGACTCAGCAAGCTGGCCAGCGTGGCATATTGGAAAATTTCCACACAGCGTTGTAAAACGCGCAGTTGACGCCGTGTTGCATTATCGCCAAGCTCCGCCACGTGGACAGCTGCATCATGGAGCAACTGCGCGCCTGCGTCGTCAAAGCGGCGAATCGCCCCCGCTAACAGACTCTGTGTCAGCGGATTCAAGCCAATGTAGGCTATACTTTCGGCCAACAAGCTGCGCAGCTCGTTGCGGGCCAGGATACGATCCCAAGCCTTCGGCAATTGATCGAACCGCTCTAAGCAAGCGCGAGCGAGTGGCAGTTGATCAACTCGGGCCGCGGTCGCAGCAACCAACAAAAGCCGTTCACAGATTACTAGCTCTTCACCCTCCGAAGACGCGCGAAAGAGGCCGTTCAACCAGCGTTCTAGCTCACGCTGAACAAATTGGCGTTGGGTAAAGGGCAAGGTTACTTGGCGGGCTAAACGATGAAGCGCTTGCAATGGCGCTAGCGGATGGCGGTTTTGGGCCAATTGCGCCACTTTCAACGCCTCGGCCCCGGCCCCCAGATCCGCCAGGGTTTCCCAACACCGTTGGATCAACCACGAGCCGGGTTGCCAGGCACTGCGTTCTTCGAGCAGGGCTCTTTCAGGTGAATTGAGTTCAATGGCCGTATCAAGTGCGCTACTAGCCGCTTGCAATAAGGGCGTTAACTTCGGTGTCGGCGGAACCGAAGAGCGTAAATCATTCATCAGCGCCAAATCAGAATCCCTATCTCAGCAACCACCAGAGCCCAATGCCCACACAAAGCAATGCCGATCCAAGCAAGAGCCAGCCTGTAGAGGCTAGCCGATCGGCCCAGCGGACTTGCTGCGCGTGGCCAGCATGATGTTGCAGGCCATGCACCAAGCGCGCTGGTTGCTGATGGGGGATTTGCTGGACGCGCGCCAACCACCAGGCTCGCTGACAAAATGCCCACAATCCAATTTCACTAGCCCGCACGAGCGGTCGAGTTGGTGACAGATCGGGACGACTCATGCTTCAGCGAACGGACTTTCTGATTCAGCATCTGGGGTAGGTGGTGCGGGTGGGATGCCCAAGCGTTGCTCGAATTGTTGCAAAGCCAAGCGCATCTGCTCCTGGCGGAACGCCAAGGTCATATCGCCGCGTGTCCGCTCGACCACTGTGCGCAAAACATCGGTGTGGCGGCGTAGCCCATCGGTGATGGCATCGGGGAAATCGACCGTGATGAGCAGGCTATATACATCATCCATAAAGGCCAGGAAGGGTTCGGCTTCCTCAAGCTTGCCGCGGCGCATTAGATCTAGAACGAAGCGCCGTGTTTCGGTCGCTGCCTCACTTAAGCCGCGCAGATAGGTGGAACCGGTTACAAAGAGCTCGGCCGGGGTGGGTAATTCGCCACCACTGGCTACGGCATAGAGCACATGGGCTTCAACCAATTCTTTGAGGGAATCTTGCGTATAGCCAGCATAATAGAGCATCGGATACTCGGCCAATGGTTGCACCATCTGGGCGGCATCTTGGCGGGCTTCGGCTAGCATCTGCTCGGCTTCAGGCCACTCATGGCGGTGGATGGCGCGGATACTATTGGCACAGGAGCGCACCAATGCACGGCTCAGGCGTAGCGTCTCGTCACGCAGATCATTGATGCGCGTAAATTCCTGACGAATTTCTTCAATTTGTGCAACCAAAGTGCTCTGTGTCACGTCTCATCCTTAGGTTCTAGTCCCCAAAGCTGCAGTTGATATAACCAATGGCGGCCTACAACCACTTTCGGGGATAAGGCTTGCTCTATGGGCAAGCGGTATGATGAAGCTATTATACTGCATGGTTGGTGGGCAGGCTAATCATCTACCGCTGTTCGTCTGGCGCCGGCGGCCGTTTATCTTAACTTGATTGTATTCTTGAATCCCCGCCTGTTGCAGGTTACAATAGCTCTGTGGCGTCATCACCAACTGGCACACTTGTTTGTAAATCTTAACATACCCGTGATTCAGCAACTTTTTTGGTCCAGTAACGAACAGCGACTGCGCGCAGGTTGGCGCATTCTGCTTTATACTGGGGCCTGGCTATATGCCCCGGCAATTGCTGCACGCCTCATCGGAGAGTGGCTCGCACTGCCGCTGATCAGCGCCTTTCCCCATGTCGCAGGATTGGCCCCAGCGAGTGCGGTGGTGATCATCAAATTGCTGGTGGTGATCATCTGTACAGTCTTCGCTGCTTGGCTGCTGGATCGCCGTTCGTTGCGCGATTTTGGGTTACGGTTCTCGCCTAGTTGGTGGTTGGACTTTGGGTTTGGGCTATTCTTAGGCGCTGTATTGATGGCCTGGGTCTTTGTAGTGCAGTGGTGGGTTGGGTGGATCGAAATTGTGGATACGTTCCATGTCGGTCTGCCAGGAATCAGCTTCGGTTCGGCTCTCCTGGGGGCATTGCTGCTTTTTATCGTTGTGGGCATTACTGAAGAGTTTTTGGCCCGTGGCTATCACCTGCGCAATCTGGCCGAAGGACTTCATATGCCAACCCTGGGCATCGGTCCGCGTGCTGCCTTGCTGCTAGCTTGGCTGCTTTCTTCTTCGCTGTTTGGTTTATTACACATCTTTAATCCCAATACCACCTGGTACAGCATCGCTGGCTTGATTGTGGCAGGGATCTTTTTGGGGCTGAGCTACGTGTTGACCGGAAGCTTGGCAATTCCAATAGCTTTACACATCACCTGGAATTTTTTTCAGGGTAACATTTTTGGCTTTCCGGTGAGTGGCAATACCTTTGACAGTGCTACCCTTTTTCAAATCCGGCAAGGTGGGCCAATCTTATGGACGGGGGGCGCGTTTGGGCCAGAGGCTGGGCTGCTCGGTATGAGTGCAATCGTGTTAGGTGGTTTGCTGACCGTGCTTTGGGTCCGTTGGCGGTACGGCCGAATCCGTTTGCTCACAAGTCTTGCCAGTTATACGCCACCCGTCGCACACGCAGAAGCCAAAGAAATCGACTATCACAAAATGGAAATTGGAGATTGAGCTGTGGGGAATAAATTGTGGGGTGGCCGCTTTACGGGCAAAACTGACCCCATCATGGAAGCATTTAACGACTCGTTTCGCTTTGATAAGCGATTGTGGGCAGCGGATATTCAGGGCAGCCAAGCCTACGCTCGTGCCCTCGCGCGTGCCAACATTCTTACCGAGGCCGAAGCCGAGCAAATTGTTGCTGGGCTAGCGCAAGTTCACGAAGAATGGGCGACAGGCCAATTTGCCTCCAAACCTGGTGATGAAGATATTCACACGGCCAATGAGCGGCGCCTCACGGAGTTGATCGGTGCGGTGGCCGGCAAGCTGCATACTGGGCGCAGCCGCAATGACCAGATCGCCACCGATGTGCGCCTTTGGCTGCGCGGAGAAATTGCTCAGTTGCGTACCCAGCTTCATACGTTGCTCCAGGTCGCCATTGATCGGGCCGCTGCCGAGATCGATCTGTTGATGCCAGGGTACACCCACCTACAGCCGGCCCAGCCGGTGCGTTGGAGCCACTGGTTGTTGAACCATGCTTGGCCCTGGCAGCGTGATGCCCAACGCTTGGACGAATTAGCCGAGCGCGTGAATGTGATGCCGCTGGGCAGTGGCGCATTAGCTGGCAATCCCTTTCCCATCGACCGCCGCGCGATGGCCACTGAGTTGGGCTTTGCCGACATTACCCAGAACAGCTTGGATGGGGTAAGCGATCGCGATTTTATTGCCGAATTCCTCTTCTGGGCCACCCTGACGATGTTGCATCTCAGCCAGTTCGCCGAAGATTTGGTGATTTACAGCAGCCGCGAGTTTGGGTTTGTGACCTTGGCAGATGCCTATAGCACCGGCAGCAGCCTGATGCCGCAAAAGAAAAATCCCGATGCCCTCGAGTTGTTGCGCGGTAAATCGGGGCGGGTCTTGGGCAGTATGACTGGCCTCATGACGACGCTCAAAGGTTTGCCAACTTCCTATAACAAAGATTTGCAAGAAGACAAAGAGCCCCTATTCGATGCGGTGGATAATATCAGTGGTGCCTTAGCCATCGCCTGCGGTGTACTTTCGACCTTGACCCCGAACCAGACGGCGCTGCGTGCGGCCCTTTCCACCGAGATGTTGGCGACTGACCTGGCAGAATATCTGGTGCGCAAAGGCGTACCTTTCCGTGAAACTCATCACATCGCGGGGGCTGCTGTGCGGATGGCGGAATTGCAAGGCATCTCATTGGCCGAACTCACCGTGGAAGATCTGCAAAAGTTGCACCACGCCTTTGACGAAGATGTGGTCTCGGTCTGGGACTTTGAACAGAGCGTCGAGCGGCGTGATGTTACGGGCGGAACCAGTCGCCGCGCGGTGCTGGAGCAAGTGTCGCAATTGCGGGCATGGTTAGATAGTTAACAGTGAACGATGGACGGTGGCCGAAAGCTATCGTCCATCGTTTATCGTCTGCTTAAAAACTCGTTTGACAGTGCTTTGAAAGTCTGCTACGATTTCTTGCTATACTCAGATAGCAACCCCGTCTGTTGACTCTTTTCAGCAGCTCACACCCAATTTTACGGAGCAGCGTACAAAGTTTTTGTGTTACGTAAGCCTCGACTGAAGATTGGCTCATAAAAACAACCTAGCTACTCTAGTCTATCAACAGGCGCTGTATACCATCAGTCGCAAAGTTATTACCCAAGAAAGTAAATATTTCGATTAAACAATCCGTGGTGCTCCGGCCAAAACGGGAATTTATAGTCTCATTGTTAGTACTGCTCAGGAGCTTATTTTTATGGCAAACCTGCTCGAAGTGAGGAATTTGAAAACGCAATTCTTCACCCAAGACGGCGTCGTCCATGCCGTCAATGGCATTTCGTACGAAGTAGGGGCCGGTGAAACCGTAGCAATTGTGGGCGAATCTGGGTCCGGTAAGAGCGTTGGCGTGATGTCGCTCATCCGATTGATCCCTCAGCCTCCCGGCAAAGTAGTAGATGGTGAAGTTTGGTTTGACGGGCAGGATCTGCTCAAGCTGAGCGAAGATCAACTGCGCGAAGTGCGAGGCAATCGCATCGCCATGATCTTCCAAGACCCCATGACCTCACTCAACCCTGTACTCACTGTGGGCCGCCAAATCACCGAGGCCCTTGAATTACACCTCCATCTCAATCGCGAACAGAGCCGCAAACGGGCCATCGAATTACTCGAATTGGTGGGGATTCCAGGGGCCGCTTCCCGGATTGATGATTATCCTCATCAGTTCTCGGGTGGTATGCGCCAACGTGTGATGATCGCCATGGGGCTCAGTTGTGATCCGCAACTGCTGATCGCTGACGAGCCAACAACCGCACTCGACGTGACCATCCAAGCGCAGATTGTCGACTTGGTGGGGCGCCTCAAAGCGGAACTCGGGATGTCGATTATTTGGATTACGCACGATCTGGGCGTGGTGGCTGGCATGGCTGAACGCGTGCTGGTCATGTATTCTGGCTTTATTGTCGAAGAAGCCAAGGTGAACGCACTCTACGCCAAGCCTTATCATCCCTACACGTTGGGCCTGCTGCGCTCGATCCCCCGGTTGGATCTAGGTCGCCAAAAACGTTTGGTGCCCATCGAAGGGCTCCCCCCTGATCTACTCGAACCACCCCGCCATTGTCCTTTTGCGCCGCGTTGCGCTTTTGCCAAAGAAAAATGTTGGCAAGAGAATCCGCCGCTCGAGACCATTGAAGAAGGTCGTCGTGTGGCTTGCTGGTATTGGAAAGAGGTCGGTGAAGCCAGTGTGCGCGTGGTCAGCGAAATGGAGGAAATGGCGCAATGACAACCAAGCATGCTGAGGGCAGTGCTCTGCTCAAAGTTGATAATCTGCAGATGCACTTCCCGATCACCCGAGGGGTTATCTTCCAACGCCAGGTCGGTGCGATTAAGGCAGTTGATGGTATCTCTTTTGAACTCTACAAAGGCGAGACGTTAGGTCTGGTTGGTGAGTCCGGTTGTGGCAAGTCGACCACAGGCCGCGCAATCCTGCAATTGCATCGCCCCACTGGTGGCAATGTCAATTTCGAGGGCAAAGAACTGACCATAACCTCTGGTGAAGAGTTGCGGCGGATGCGGCGGCGGATGCAGATGATCTTCCAAGATCCCTACGCCTCGCTCAATCCCCGCATGACCGTTGGTAGCATCATCGGTGAGCCGCTGGAGGTGCATGGGATTGGCAACTCCAAAAAAGAGCGGCAAGATCGGGTGCAGGAACTGCTGCGCATCGTCGGTCTGAACCCCGGCTTTGTGAATCGTTACCCGCACGAATTTTCTGGCGGCCAACGCCAGCGCATCGGGATTGCCCGAGCCCTGGCTGTGAACCCCGCTTTTATTGTTTGTGATGAGCCGATCTCGGCGCTAGATGTGTCCATCCAAGCGCAGATCATCAACCTGCTCGAAGATTTGCAAGACGAGCTCGGGTTGACCTATCTCTTCATCGCCCATGACCTGTCGGTGGTCCGGCATAGTTCGGACCGTATCGCCGTGCTGTCGCTGGGGAAGATCCTGGAGTTCGCCGGTCGCGAGGTGCTTGGCG
>CAZMRA010000146.1:0-12681 GCA_964568485.1 uncultured Caldilineaceae bacterium
TTGCCGACTACGGCCTGGTGTCGGACCTGTTCGAAGCTGTGCCGTAGCTCATCAAGGAGCTCGACAAGGCAGGCTGATTGGCTCGTCTTCTCGATGCCGCGGCCGGAGGCCGCTCCCGGGCAATGTCGGGGCGGCCTCCGGCCGTTTTTTTGCGCTGACTGGCCCCGCCGGGCGGGGCGCTGGCAGGTCCGACGCCTGTCGGGATGGCCTGAAAATAGCGGATCGGAGAATCGCTGTTGGCCTTGAGGTAGAAGGTCAAATACTTGGGCTGGATCTCACAATCTGCCGCCACTACCTCGACCCGATAGCGCACCACATCAGCTGAGCGGTAGATCTCGCCCTCGGCGCTCTGGGTGATCATCTCATCCAAGGTCAGCAGAGGCGAGGTGGGCAGGCGAATGGCGACCGCAATGTCGAAAGGTTCGTTGACGGTCACTACAGGCGGTGTGGCCACATCCAAGCGGATCTCTTCGCGCTGCAAGCCTTCGTTTTCACTGACCGACTGCTCAGTTACCGATTTGAAGATGTTCTGATCGCGGACGATAAAGTCTCTCCCACCCGTGTTGATCTGGGTTGTGGGCATGGGCAACGGCGGCGATACCGAAGGTGGTTCAGCGACAGTCGTTTCTTTCTCGAGCGCAAAGAGCCGGTTGTCATCGGCGCGGCTGAAAAGCGCGGGTGTGCCCCACTCCATCACACTGCCCTCGAGATAGATGGCCTTACGGGCCTCGGCCAACGCAGCATCCACAGCATAACCGTCGGCCAGCGCTTCATAGAATAGCTGCGCCAAGGTGGTTGCTGCGCTGTCGGTGATGGGAAATTGCATGGCGAGTACCGCGGGCAGCCCTTGTTGGACCAATCGCTGCGCTACTCCGGCGAAGGGCTCGCCCCGATCGACGCGGGCCCCTTCACAGGCATTCAGAAAGGCCAGCCGCAAGGGGTGATGATCATGCAGCAGCGTGGCCAAGCGGGTCACATCGACGCGCTGGGCGCGGCCGGTGTTGCTATCTTCCAGCACCAAGCCGCCGGTGGCCTGGGCTTCATCAAACCAGCCGTGTCCGATGAAATGAAAGATGTGATAGGCATTGCGGCGCAGCGCCCGCTGCAGCTCGCGCAAGGTGGCCGGGATACGCTCGATGATAATGGCGTTGCGAGCTTGCAGTGGCTTGAGGGCTTCGGTCAAGCGCTCCCACTCGGCCTCGACGTTGAGCGGTGGGAGCGCATCGGGGGGATCGCTGACCAAGACCAAGACGCGCAGGGGCAATTCGGTCAGTAGCGGATCGGCTGGTTGCCCCACATGCAAATAACGCACCAACGTGGTTTGATCCGACAACACCAGGAACCGGTGAGCAAATGGCAGATAGAGATACTCCCAGGGCAAAGTCGCCAGCTCGGGGGCATCGTTCAGGCGCAAGCGTAAGCGCAACCCCGCTCCCCGGGCGCGAGCTCGCTCCAAACTTTGGCGCCAACTATCGCCCACAGCCCCGGCAAATACAGCTTGATACAACTCTTGCCCAAACTGCTGCGGATCCAGCGGAGGAGGCGGCGCCTCTGCCGGGTCCGCAGCCACTGTAGGATCGGTAAATTGAAAATGGCGGATTGCACCTCCTACCAAGGCTAATTGATCACGCGGTTGGGTGATAGATGGGGGCAGCGTAAAGTGGGTGCTGGCCTGCCCGGCGGGGCCATCGATCACGCGGGCCTGATAGCCCGTTGGCGTTGGGTCGATCAATAAGTCAAAGTTTAGGTAGGAGATATCAGCCATTGGGAAGTTCCTGTTTGGGCAAGCGCAGTCAGATGCCCGCACGCAATCTGACTGCTTTCAGCACAGTTACGGTTGCTCGATCAACGGCAAGAAGAGTTGATTAATAATATAGCGCATGAAGCTCTTGGTGCCTAGATCAAAATTGGCATGGGTGGCTTGGCTGCCGTCGGCCAACCGGATGGGCAACGAGCCATAGTCGTTTGGATCCGCATAATGGCTCGGCGGGATGATCCCGGTTGGGTCAACAAACCGTAAATAATAGGTACCCGGTCGCAGTCCATTGACTTGATATTCACCCTGCTCATTGGTGAGTACATAAACCAACACATCGTACTCACCGGACCGTTCCACTTCGACCCGAATACCACTTTGTGGCTGGCCGAAATAGGTCACTTGACCAGCGATGCTGGCATCGGCCTGATCAGGCACGATGATGTCAATGCCAGTAATGCCCTGACCATCGACGACCTCGATGACGGTGGCCTCATTGAGCGAAGAGGTGGCGGGGTGAAAGAATGATCTTGTTGGCGCAAAATAATTATCTTCAGGCAATCGGAGCTCTAGTCGATAACGTCCGGCAGGCATACCAAAGATGGTGTAAGGGTAACTAGTCTCTCCTGCAAGGCCATAGAGAGAATACGAAGGGCCGGGAAACCAAAAGTCGGGGAGATCAGGGAACAACTGCCACCACAAAGTCAGTTCTGCTCTATCACGCAAGACATCATTGGTCATGCGAATTGTGCCGCTGATAAATGACGCTGGTTGCAAGGCCATATCGATACCAGTGAGTGTAGCCCCAACCGTAACGGTAATCGGTGTCCTCTCTTGGTAACAGCCGGATTGATAACGTTCGTTGTCTGACTGAAAACAAAGCGTATATTCGAAAGACAACAGACCGCCAATCTCGTAATTTCCTGCTGCATCGCTCAAACCACTTACAGAATAGCTAGGGCTTACGTCCGGAACGGTCTGAGCGATCACGCGGACATCCGCTGCGGGGAGGCCTGTCGTTGCATCGGTGACCCGCCCTTGCAGTCGCCCGTAGGCAGCATTTTCGCCCAAACTCAATTCGATACTACTGAGTACTTGGTCTGCTGCGAGCACGATCTCGGTGGCTTCGGTGATGGTGAAGGCATTGTCGTAAAATTCACCGTACCGTCGAGTGCCATCGTCGGCAATAGCAAATAGTCGATAACTGCCAGGGGCGAGATGGGAAAAGGAAAAATTAGCGGGGAGCTGCGAGAAAAAGCGGTCGTTGACATAGATTAACCCCATTTCACTCGCTCGATAGAGCGTGACCCGACCGAACACTGATCCACGGCCCTCCCAAGGAACATCCAACAATACGCGTCCGCTGATTTCACCGGCGCGTGCTAGTTGAACCTGGACACCGGTGATCACCGAGCCAGCTGTAAGCGAAATGGGTGTGGTGATTTCGGAGAGGCTGGTTTGCGGATAACAACGGCTGGCATAGCCAGCGTCGTAAGGGGCCTCAAAACAGAGCGCATACTCACCATTCATCAACCATGGGAAGCTATACTCACCAGCCAAGTCACTCCATGTGCTCCGTTGTATGCTCCAGCCATAAGTCGCACTCAAATGGGCCGATACCTGAACATTTGGCAGCGGTTCACCTTCGGTATTGGTTACTCGGCCATAAAGCTCGCCATAGTGTTGATTTTGCCCCAACATAATCTGCACATTCGAAATCACTTGTCCGGCAGAGACGCGTAAGGTTGTCGCTCGTTCTTCGACAAGTTCATCATCGTAATACTCGACATATGGGCCAAAGGGGACATTGTTTTCCCAGACATAGATAACCGAGCGTAGGTGATAATCACGTTCAGCAGGGATGCCATTCAGTTCAAACGGTTGACTTGCTAAGTGGGTGCTGTCTAAACTGATGGAAAATGTCGGTGCTTCGCTACCGACGGCATAGGCAGTTAGCGAACCCACAATGAGTTCGTCTTGGGGGGCGAACATAATGGTGCCGGTAATGCGGCCACCGAGCGTCAATTCTCCATCGATGCCGGTCACATGATTGGCATTGACGGGGACAGTGGCTGCGTGGTCGAGCGTGGGACCGAAGAGATAATAATTGGGCACATAGGGCTCTTTGTCGCTCGAAAAGCCCACTCGATAGAGACCGGTGGGGAGTTCCTGAAATGTGTACTCGCCCGCTTGATCCGTTGTGGTCGTCCGGTAAACGCTGCTCGAGGACTTGGGGTAGAGTTGCACGGTGATCCCAGCCAGTGGGTTCTGGTCGATGTCGCGCACCGTACCGCTGAGCGAGCCCAGCAGCAGTGGACTGCTGGCAGCTTCCTGAGCCAAGAGGGGCGATTGGCCTAGCCACAAGAACAGCAATAAGAACAATGCTAGCCGTGTGAACGACTGGCACCAATGCCAAAAACACCGACAGGGGGACGTTGCCGATTGCATAGTATGCTCCTTGTAAATGAACCACATGGCATGACTGCTGGGGATTGCTCAGCAGGTACAAGGCGAGTGTAGCACGAAAAACAGGGGAATACAATCAGCGTGGCTATGCCCTTGATCACACATTTAGGCGAATTCCTGCTGGTATGCAACAGATGAGCCCGCACGCTCCTTAAGTGGTGGGGTTCTGCCAGATGAGGAATCCACGCCGGAGCCACTGCGGACGCAGGTTAATCGAGTACCCCAGTGCGGCGAGTTGCTGGGCAGCCCCTACAAACCAATTGCGCATACCCCATACTCGTAATGGCATGGTGAGCTGCGCAGCTCGTTTCCACGCTTCAAAAAAATGATAAATCGGTTCGCCCGCCACCATGTGATGGATCAAGTTTTTGGGTAGAACGGCCTGAAACTCGGTCGGATCAAACGCGGAGCGAAAATTGCAGCTAAAGACCAATGCTTCGGCCTGCCAATCAGCCTGCGGATCCAGCGGGCGCCGCAGAACATGGGCCACCCACAAGCGCCCCAATGGATCCGAAGTGCCTTCGATGAGCAAGCCCCCGGGCAGAATCCGTTGGCGTAAGAGCTCATAGGCCTCTGCCACGGCTTGCTCAGGATACTGGCGCAAGACGTTGAAGGCACGAATCAACCGCACGGTTTCAGGTTGGCCGTTTTCATCGATCAACAAGGGCAAATTAAAACCACCCAGCCGGAAATGGGTGTGTGCATCGGCATAGGGTTGCGCAGTGGCCACCCGTTCCGGATCAATCTCCACGCCCAACACAGGCAAATCTGCATTCAGGCGACGAAAGCGCGCAATGCTCTCCAACGTTGTCCACGGTTCCGCCCCATAGCCGAGATCGACAAAAAAAGCGCGCTCGAAATCACCATCCATGCGGCGTAACAAAGCGGGATCGTAGCGCAATACAAAGGTATCGACGCGCCGCAAGCGGTTCTGCATGGTCTTGCCCCGCGTTGCTTGGCCGGCTGGTCGCCGATTGGCCCTACTCCCTGTGCTTGGTCGATTTAGCCTACTCATCGAACGGATCAACCTATTTCCTTACAAGCTGTCAAGTACCGACATTGTACCATGCAGGCCTGATCAGACATTTGTTGTAGGTTTTGAATCGTAACTAAGACAAAAGATTTAGGTTTATACAGAAATTGTCAGCAAACTCGCGAAGGATTTGGTCATTTGTCCCGATTATAACTAACAGGGGACACACTACTGCCACCCATTACACTCACGAAACTCCCCGTGTCTAAAATTTACTTGGTTTTTGTAAGCTAGGTGTAAAGCAAACACCAATAGCTTTATTTCGTGTTGCCCCAAATCCCTTTCGTAAATACGTAGGCATTCAAAGTCTGTTCTAGCTCGAAGAAGAACTCTTTTCAGCGCAAGTAGTTCCAACCAAAAAGGAAGAAGATTGATGAGACAAATACAATTTCGAGAGAAGCGTGGTTGGCAAGGCCTTTGGGTGCTCTCCATCACCGCCCTATTACTGCTTGTGACGGTGCATCGCGTATACGCGCAAGATGGTAGCTCCTTGACGATTGTGAAGGAATCGACCTTGCCCGCGAGCACAGACTTTTCCTTTACGCTAGATGGCCCGGATGAGTTCAGCACCCCGGCCTTCGTGCTGGAATGGGGGGCTGATAACATGGCCCCTAATTATCTTGCCGCGCCTGCTGGCATTGCCATCGATAGCAATGACATTGTCTACGTGGTTGATCAGGAGTTTGGTGTATCTATTGTCAGAAAATTTGATAGCACCGGTAGCTTGCTTGAGCCCTGGGCGTTCGATTTTGGGATTGTTATCCATGCCATAGCAGTGGATAACAATGATATCGTCTATGTGGCAATTGACGACTTTTTCGCTGGCGAGTTTCGCATTGAGAAATTCGCTGCTAATGGAACGCTGATAGACAGTTTTGTCATTCCTGATAAACCAAGCGGCGTTGCCGTGAATAGCCAGGGGTATGTCTATGTCACCTATTCTTTCCCCTTTAACTCGGGCGAAGATGTACAGGTATATGATAGTGATGGTGGTTATTCAGGTCAGTTGATTGGCAATCCTGCCTTTAGTGGCGCTGCTGCTGTGACAGTTGATGCAGATGACAATGTCTATGTTGTCGATAGCATGATAGTACAAAAATTTGATGCCACTGGTAATTTCGAGCTGCAAATCGGCAATGCAGGCGATTTTGTCTTCCCCAATGGGATTGCCGTGGATGCATTCGGGAATGTCTACATTGCTGATACCTTCAACAATCGGATCGTGCAGTTCACGAGTGACGGTACTTTTGTGCGCATGTGGGGGACACCTGGCAATATTCCAGGCCAATTTAATTTCCCGCAGGGTGTGGCGGTGGACAGCCTGGGCAATCTTTACGTTACGGACCAGGGGAACGTCCGCGTTCAAAAATTCCTCAGCCCCGGCTTTGTACTGGATGATGCCGACCCCGACGATGCGGATGGCATCAATAACAGCATCACTTACGACGCGCTTCCGGCAGGGACGTATGTCGTTACAGAATTGCCCGTTACCAACTGGACACTAACCGATATCAGTTGCGAGGGCAACAGCAATACCCCAGTGATCAATCTCCTCACTGGTGAGTTAAGCATCGCCTTAGGCACTGGCGAAGATGTTACCTGTACTTTCCGCAACCAGGGCTACGCACAGGTGACCATTGTCAAACAGGTCGCTGATGGTGTTGCTACCCCCGACCAATGGTCGTTCGAGATCAATACAGCCCCCGCCACGACGACTGATTCAGGCACCCCAGTGAGCATCCCGACTGGCTCTTATACGGTGGTGGAAACTGGTCCAGCCGACTATTCAGTGACAGCTGCCAGTGGTGCCTGTGCGCTGGATAATGGTCAGATTGTGCTGAATGTGCCCACCGCTGGCGAGGAGCTCATCTGCACCATCACCAACACGCGCGACACGGGTGCCATCACCTTTGAGAAGGTGGTTGCCGGCGGCGCAGCCCAACCCGGTGACTGGACCTTCACCGCCACGAGTGGGCCCGATGGGGCACCCCTCCCCAGTGGTGTCAAACATAATGATGTAGAGATCCTCCATACGGGCAGCTACATCATTGCCGAATCCGGCCCGGCCGAGTACAACCTAGCCACTGCCAGTGGTGCTTGTGCGTTAGTGAATGGGCAGATCGTGTTGACCGTCGGCGTGGGGGATGCTACCTGTACCATCGTCAATGTCCGCAAGACTGGCGATATTCGCTTTATCAAAGATGCCGATGGTGGCGCCGCGAATGATGAAGATTGGAAGTTCCGACTCAAGAGTGGGCCGCTGGGGGCCAATCTTGGGGGCGATATTCGTCATCAAGAAACCATCACGTTGGACACCGGCACCTACATCGTCACCGAGCATGGGCCCAGCAACTATCACCTGAAGTCGGCGGAAGGCGTCTGTAAAGTTGTCGATGGCAAGATCCAACTGACGGTCACCGAGGCAGGTGGCACCTGTGAAGTGGACAACGATCGCGACACCGGCAAGATCACCTTTGTGAAACAAGTGCAGAGTGGCCCCGCTCAACCCACTGCCTGGACCTTCAACCTGATCAGCGGACCGGATAAGGCGCCGTTGCCTACCGGTGTTGCCCATAACAGCACCCAGACGTTGGACACCGGCAGCTACTTCTTAACGGAAAGTGGCCCGCAAGGGTACACCCTGGTCGGGGCCAGCGGCGCCTGCCAAGTGGTCGATGGCAAAATTAAGTTGACCGTGGCCAAGGGCAATGCGACCTGTACAGTGGTCAACGAACAGACCCTCATCCGCGTCAATGAATCCTTCGCTACCACCGCAGTGACCGAAGGCGGCGCACAGGATTGCGTCTGGTTAACCTTGAGCCACAAGCCGAGTGGACCGGTGACGATCAGCGTCACGCCGCGCAGTGGCGAGATCACAGTCAACAAGACCAGTGTCACGTTGGATGGCAGCAATTGGAATTTGCTCGACCCGAACCAGCAGAGCAACGCCTTCTGTGTGACGGCGGTCGATGACCAGGTGGATGATGGCGGTGACCCGCTCTGCAAGAAGGGCTTGACAGCTGCCTTTGGCGGCGGTGTGGTCAATGACCAAGCCTGTGGCGACGGCCTCACTTTTGTGGACTTGGCGTTGAGCAATTCGAGCGATGTCCGCTATGGCGCCTTTACGCCGTTCGTCAGCAACACCCTGCAAGAGTTGGATGCTAATCCGGCCTCGGTGGATGTGTTGGTGCAGGACAACGACACCGCAGGGGTGACCCTCACGCCTGCGTATGGTGTGGCGGCGTTGGATGAAGATGGTACGCCCGTGGGCGAAGTTTGCTACTGGGTGACCCTGAATAGCCAGCCCACCGCCCCGGTGACGATCGCCGCAACGGCCGATAACCAAGTGGCCATCAACCCCACGTCGGTCACGCTGGATGGCACTAACTGGAATCTGCTGGATGGTACGCAAACCGCCAATCGCATCTGCGTCACGCCGGTCAACGATGCGCAGCAGGACAACACCGGCCACTATTGCGCCGACCAATTTGCCAATCTCTTCAGCGGGCCGGTGACAGGCCAAACCTGTGGCGATCATCTCGGCTTTGTCAGCCATGTCGCCAGCAGCGCTGATCCACTCTACAACGCTACCAACAATTTCAGCAGCATTGGTCCCGATTTCGATGGGAACCCAGCCACATTGGACGTGCTGATCCGCAACGATGATGTGGCTGCGGTCAAGATCACCCCAACGCACCTCAGCGTAGTCGAAGGAGGTAGCAGCGAGTATACGGTGGTGTTGACCAGCCAACCTACTGGGGTAGTCAGCGTGAGCAATGGTGATATCACGCTCGAATTCACCCCAGCGAACTGGAATGTGCCGCAAACTGTGCCCGTGAGTACAGCGGATAATGACCTGGTCGACGGGCCGCGCGAGCAGCTCTTCAGCCACACGGTCACCAGCAGTGATCCCAACTACAATGGCTTGGCGGCCTCGGTTGTCTCGCTGGTGATTGCCGACGATGATCAAGCCTCCTTGCAGATCGGCTTGAATTCCCCGGTCAGTGGGCAGCTCGTAGTCAGCGAAGATGGGCAGACAGCCAGTTACACCTTACAGTTGACCGCCCAACCGGCCTCTGAACTCATCGTCACGGTGTTGGTGGACGATCAGATCACCGTGGAGCAGACGTCATTTACCTTCACGCCGGGCAACTGGAATGTGCCGCAGACTGTCGTTGTGCATGCCATAGACGATGAGGTTGTTGAGCCGCCAACGGTCTCGCTCATCCAACATATGATCATCAGTGCTGACCCGGTGTACAATGGTCAAGTGGCCCCCGTGGTCGAAACCCTGGTCTTGGATAATGATGGTGCAGGTGTGGTCATCACCGCGCCCAATCCATTCCTGCTTCAAGAAGGTGCAGTGGCCGCAGCAGCGAGCACTAGCGCCAACAGTGGCACCTACACCATCCACCTGGCAAGCCAACCGCTGGCAGATGTCACCGTCTTCATTGGCTATGGTGATCGGCTCAGTGCCCAACCGGCTTCCTTGACCTTCACGCCGGAGAACTGGCAGATCCCGCAGACGGTCACCCTCACCGCCAATGATGATGACATCCAGCAAGGGACGCAGCTTGTCTTAGTGACCCACACCATCATCAGTAACGACAGCGTCTATCACGGTCTGCCGGTGGCGCCGTTGATCATCACGTTGCTCGATGATGAGGATCAGGGCGCTAATGGCCCGGGCGATGGTGACAGTGATGGCGACGGCACGCCCGATCTGATCGAGTGTCCGGCCCAGCCTTGCCCCGATAGCGATGAGGATGGCACCCCTGACTATCTTGATCCGAAAGTCCCCAACAATGAGGGGAATGGGAACAACAACGGCAACAATAACGGAAACAACGGTGGTAATAACAATGGCGAAAATGGACTTGGCTCTGGTCAAACCCTTTTCCTCCCGCTAGTTGCCAAATAATTTGTAAGGAGTGCTCAGACCTCCGCCAGAGCGCCTGGGTACTCTAATTGCTCCCCCACACCGGGCGAGGATCGTATAACGATCCTCGCCCGTTTTTTGTTGATGTAATTAGACAAATTTCAGGTAAATCGCCCACAGTACCCCAGAATCCACAATCCTTGCTGAGTTTTATTTCAGTTAACTTACATTGAGAATTTTAATTGTAAGTAAATTGTAAGAAAACTCAAAGAAAATCCCATATACAAACACAAAAAAGACTGTTATACTAAGCCGACTCTTTCGTAAGGTATCTCCGTTTTTGCCGCGTTTTTTGTTCTGCGTAGTTTGGGATTCCCTGGGCTTGAGGGTGTTGTGATGACAGTACCTTTCGAGTTCGTAGGGTTAAGTCGCTTACGTTGCTAAACTAAAGAGGTAGAAAGGTAATTCTAATGCTCCAAATTCCCCGGAAAGTTCGTTTGTCTACGCGTTTTTGGTCTGCTAGCCTGGTTCTTGCTTTTGTGTTCGGCTTGCAGTTGATGTTTGTTCAGCCCGCCTTGGCTCAGGCCGACACCATTGTCAAGCCTTCAGCGCCAGATGGCTGGCAGGCAGCCAATGTACTGTCTGGTGGTACAGTTAGCATTACAAATGATCAGCCCCGCGGCGATAATGGTCTTGGGTCGCTCAAATTTACGACAACAGGCAGCTCAAGTAAAGCAGATTATGAAAAAGTTTGGGGGATTCAGCCTGGCCGAACCTTAGGTAATCTGAGTGCACTTAGCTTCGATATCTATCGTGATGAGAGTAGCGACACACAAAAACACTATGTGCCAGCATTGCGTCTGATGTTCGCTACCAATGAGGAGCCTCCTAAAACTGGATATCTGATTTGGGAGTCGGTTTACAATGGCTATCCAAACCCTTTCCCAACCGATCAATGGATTGAGGCGGATATTTCTCAAGATAATTTTTGGATGCGTGCGTTTACCGGCAGTGCTGGTGTGACCATTGAGCGCTACGATCTAACGCTTGAGGAATGGGCAGCAGGCACTATAGTCGCCGATGCGCATGTTTTAGCCCCAGACACAAATATTGTAGGGATTTCAATTGGGGTTGGCTCTGGGTGGAACGCTACGTTTACCGGATATGTTGACAACGTTATAGTTGCCTTTGGCACAGATGTCGTCTCCGCCAATTTCGAACCCGAAACCCCCTGCACCGCCATCTGCTATGTCGACGCCGTCAACGGCGATGACAGCTTTGGTGGCGACACGCCCGCCAGTGCCAAGAAGACCATCCAAGCCGCTGTGAATCAAGTAAATAACGGCGGCGAGGTGATCATTGCCGCCGGGACTTATGAGGGCAGTGTCACCCTAAACAAAGACCTGACCCTCACCGGCGCCGGCAAGGGCGTGACAATCATTGATGGGAAGGGCATGACTTGTAGCCCGGAGATTGGTGGGATTACCCTGAGTGGCAGCCGCAGCAATGTCACCATCCAAGATCTGTCGATTACTGGTTTCTGTCATGGCATTCGGATGGTGAATGGGCTGCTTACTGCGCCCCCCAGCAACATTGTAATTGAAGATGTGGACACCAGTTACAACCACGGCCACGGCATCCATTATAGCTATAATGATGGTATCGACGGCTTGCGGTTGACGCGGGTCACTTCTTCGTATAACACCGGGTTGGCCTACAGCCGCGGTATCTGGTTGATGAATGGCCCCAAGCAGAATGTCATCATCGAAGACAGCGTCTTTAATTACAATAGTTTGACCGGGATCGATTTTGGCAATGGTACGGTCTCTGGCTTGACCATTATCAACAACGAAGTCATTGGCAATGGCGACGCCGGGATTAGCGTTTTTGGCGCGCAAGGCCCTGGCGAAGTTGTGATCAGCAACAACACTCTGCAGGACAATGGTCGCTATGGCATCGAGATCAAAAATTCCTCTGGCAATGGTGCCTTGAGCGGTCCGGGTAGCATTGTCGTCTCTAGTAATGCTATCTCGCGTACAATTGATGCCACGGATGTGCGCGATCATGCTGGCATTGCGGTGATTCGCCGTCTGCCTGACCCGGTAAACGCCGACCAACCCAGCGGCGTAGTCATCACTGGCAACACGGTGACTGGTTACCGTCGGGCGCCAGTTGACTCTACAGGCGATGGTTTTGGTATCGTAGTGGAGGGGCTCAACAATAGTGTGACTAACAACATTGTTACCAATAACGATGTTGGCATTCAAATCCAGGGTGGCAATCTGAGCCCAGATGCCCAAAGCACCGATTTCTTTGACCGAGGCGATGCCGCAGAAGGATATGCACTGGTCAATTATAATTCGATTGCAGGCAACGAGGTTGGCTTGCGCACGGTTGGTACAGCGGCATCGGCTGTTACCCCAATCGACGCCACCTGCAACTGGTGGGGCAATGTCAATGGCCCCAGTGGTAGCGGCCCCGGCACCGGGGATGCTGTCTCACTGGATGTCACCTTCAACCCCTGGCTGGGTAGTGTCGATTTGGCTG
>CAZMRA010000147.1:0-12430 GCA_964568485.1 uncultured Caldilineaceae bacterium
ACATATCTCCATAGATTAGTCACATTGTGATTAGTCACATGTGACTAGTAGCAATGTGACTATATAGCGGAATTGAAAATTAGGCAAATTTTGCCCTACCGCAAATTCATCAGCTTAGAAGGTCAGCGGCAGTTGAAGAAAGGCGAAGCAACTCAGTGTCTGCGTAAGTTGTTCCGCAGCGCGACGTAGTGGAATGAGGAGGAGTGCAGCGTGTTCGTTTTAGGCAAAGGAGGCGGTCAAATTGTGGAAAGATAGCGTCGGCGCTTTTGGACTGTGCTACAATGGCCTGAATGTTTGTTATTGACCATTGACCATAAGCCAACAGAAAGAGCCGAATGAAACGTAATCGCACCACGCCAACCGCCGAGATTGGGACCTCGCCCGCCGAAATACGCCAATCGCTAGCCCGTGCGTTGACCTTTCATGCTTCGTTTGATCATAGTACTGATGCCGATTTTGCCTTAGGTGATAAGCGACTCTATAGCTGTGCCACGAGCCAAGCCGAAGATCTCGCCGCTCACCAACTTGGCATCTCTGACCCGGCGTTGGCGATCGTGCAGGGCGAAGGCCGTTTTGGTGCCGCGCTCGCCTTTCAATCGCCAACCGATCAGATTGCGCTTTACAAGGCCGAACACAATGTTGCTTATACAGATAGGAGCTTTCAGGGCACGCTTTCGTTCTGGCTCAACCTCGACCCAGCCGAGATCCCCGGTCAATATTCAGACCCTGTTCAATTAACCGATAAACGCTACAGCGAAGATGCTATCTGGGTGGATTTCACCAAAAATGACACGCCTTCCGATTTTCGCATGGGGGTGTTTGGCAACCGCTCCGTATGGGATGTAACTGACCGCAGCGGCGACGCGCTCGAATTCTTTTGGCGTCTGTTGAAGATCGAAGAGCCGCCTTTCGCCAAAGGACAATGGACTCATGTGGTGATCACCTGGGCCGGGTTGAACACAAGCCAAGGTGGGCGAGCGCGCCTCTATCTGGATGGCGATTATTACGGCGCAAGCGGCATCATCCGCGAGCCATTTACCTGGGATCCCAGTCGGGCGACGATTCGCCTGGGCATGGGCCAATTCGTCGGGCTGCTCGATGATCTGGCGCTCTTCAGTCGGGCTTTGGCGCCAGATGAGATCAGTCTGCTGCATGGCTTGAAGCGCGGTGTCGTGGAATTACAGGGGTAGAGGGAGTTCAAAGTTCTAGGTTCGATGTGAAAGACCAACAACTCTGAACTCGCACTCAGAACTTTGAACTTGCAACATGATTAAAATTCAAAAACCAAGATCGCTCCGGGGTTTTCCAATCCGTTGGTGGGCAGCCCGTCCCGGTCTTGGGTAACGCCCGCACTGTCGGTGATCACGTAGAAGGTGCGGCCATCCGGGCTGAAGGCCACGTCGCGATAGCGGTTGACGGTGCGGAACAAGGGGATGGCGTCACCGCTGGGCAGGCCATCCACAGCGTTGATGGGCAAGCGGTAGATCGTGCCCGTTTTGAGCGCGGGGATCAGCAGCGAGTTGGCCCAGCCTGGCACCCCATCCGAGAACGCGTAGAATTCCAGCCCGGCCGGGGCCACCGTGGGCCAGCACATCCAAAAATTGGGCGCACACTCAGCTGGCTGGAAGTCGTGATCATCATCGACCGTGCCAAAGGTGAAGATCGGCTCGACAAAATTGTCAGCGCTCCATTCGCTTTCTGCTGCAGTTGGCACCGAGGGCGGAATGGTAAAGTCGCTGAACTCTAGGCGAGCACAATCGGGCGCAGCCGACCAATTGCCATAGACATAGGCCCGGTCATCCTGAAAGCCCGCCACATGCGGCCAACCATAGTTCTTCCCCGCTTCGATGATGTTGATCTCGTCGTCGGTTTTTGGGCCATGCTCGGAGGCGTAGATGATGCCGTCCGGGCTGATCACCAAGCCCTGCGCGTTGCGGTGACCAATCGAGTAGATGTGACTTTGCACGCCGTCAAAGCTGGGGTTGTCGGCCGGAATCGAGCCATCGAGATTGAGTCGCAGGACTTTGCCTTGATAGTGCGTCCAATCCGCGGCGTTGATCTCGGCCTCCGTGGGCAATTCCTGGGCCAGAACCGGCAAGCAGGTATTGGTAAATTGATTGTGGCCCTGGTCGCCGATGATGTAGTACAGCTTGTCATCGGGCCCAAAAACCAACCGTCCCGAATTGTGATCGCCGCTGGCCGGCAGATCGGTGAGCAGATCCAGCGGCTCGGTGAGCGTTTGGCTCGCGGCGTCGTAGGTGTAGCGCTGCAATTTGGCCCGCCGCTCCACTGTGGTGCCCGTCCCCGTGTTGTAGACATAGGCTAAATAGACATAATCGTTGCCAGTACCTTGTAACAATTCGGGATGCAACGCCATACCCAGCACGCCATCATGGATAGTCCGCTGATAGGCGTCGGTGACGGTGAGCGCCTCCGTGATGGTGCCATCGCTCGGGTCGACGCGGATGACCCGCTTCCCAGCCCGCTCGGTCAGCCAGAGGTGATCATCTGGCCCGTAGATCAGCTCCCACGGCTGCTCTAACCCAGTGACCAACACGCGCATCGTAACGTCAGGGGCATCCGGAATGGTACCGCCCGTCGCAGGTGTGGCGACGGGCGTACTCGGTGTGAGCGAGACACAGCCCGCTAAGAGCAATACCCCAATCAACAGGCATAGTGACCAGCGTCGTTGTTTCCAGTTCATGTCGGTTCCTCCAGAACACGGGCCAGAACTCACGTCGAGCCTGCGGCGAATGGGCAGTAAATGGGAGCTTGGCCCGTACGCGCCGCGATTTCCTCTCGGTTCACCTCAGCGGGCACCAGGATATTCCACCGGTGGTCGTTTGAGCAGCTCTTCTTCGAGCAGGTCAGCGCCGAGCCCGGGTCGGTCACTGAGCTTGAGGTAGCCCTGCTCAATTTCCAACGGATGGCTCAGGATGTCGTTACGCCAAGGTGCATCATCCACGTCGATCTCGAGAATGTAAAAATTGGGAACCGTCGCCGCCACCGCTGCCGAGATCAGCGTGTTGAGTGGGCTATGGCAGGCGTGCGGTGCGATCAAGGTGTCGTAGGCGTGGGCGAAATCGCAGATCTTCTTGCCCATGGTGATGCCATTCCAGGCAAAATCCGGCATCAGGACATCCTGTGCGTGGCGCTCGAGATAGGGCTTGTATTGGTGGAGGCCAAAGAGACTTTCGCCGGTGCAGATGGTGGTGCGCGTCGATTGACGGATCAAGGCCAGCGCGTCGGGATCGAGGGTTTCGGTCTCGAGCCACATCAGGTTGACCGGCTCCAAGGCCCGCGCCAATTTGAGCGCACCGCCGAGCTTGTAGGTGAAAGCCACATCGAGCGCGATGCCCACATCCGGCCCGAGATGCTCGCGGAAGGTGCCCACAATCGCCTCGGCGCTGCGGATCGCTTCTGGGGGCGCGTCGCCGGTGTGATGGGTCATGCGGCTCATGATCGGCTGCGTGTCAGGCCGATCTTCAAGCGCAAATAAGTTGGTTTTGATGGCTGTGTAGCCGCGCTCGCGCACTTCTTCAGCCAAACGGGCGATGTCGTCGGTGGTCTTGACCGCGGGCAAGCCAAGGCGTTCGGCCCAGCGTGAGCGCACCGTGCCGCAGTGCGACCAATAGAGGCGCAGTGAATCCCGCAGCTTACCGCCAAGCAACTGCCAAACCGGCGCACCGAGCGCCTTGCCGCGAATATCCCACAGCGCCGAGTCGATCCCGGCCAGCGCTTTCCAGGCCAGGCCGCCCACATGGCGCATATTAGCCGCCACCAAATCCCACCAGATCGCCTCGACCGCCATCGGGTCACGGCCGATGATCAATTCGGCGTAGCGTTCTACGGTCGCCACCACGGGCCCCGGCGCGCCCCAGTCGGTGCAATCACCCCAACCGACGAGACCGTCCTCGTTGGTTTCGATTTTGACAAAGGTCCACGGGCGAAATCCGCCATCCACAACAAAGGTTTTGACCCCGGTGATTTTCATGGCGCATTACTTCCCCATGGCCCGCAGCGCCTGCAAGCAGCGATCCACAGCCTCGAGCGGCGGGTAGGCATCACTTTCATATTCGACGATGTACCACTGCGCCCCACCGACCCCTTCGCAGGCAGCAAAGACTTCATTCCAGGGCGTGTCATCTTGACCGATGATGGGCCGGAAGCCTGCGTGTTCATCTTCGGGATTGGCTTGCGCCGCCTTGAAGGAATAGGGCTTGAGGTGCACGGTGATCGCCCGCCCTGGATATTTTTCAAAGAGGGGCAAAATTTCGGCCTTGCCAAAGACCGCATTGCCCGTATCCAGCTGCATGATGATCGACGAATCGGTGTTGCCGAAGAAGGTATCCCACGGCAGCTCCCCATCGAGTGGCGCAAACTCCACGTGATGATTGTGATAGCCAGTGACCATGCCATGCGGGGCCAGCTTGGCCGCCAGTTGATTGAAGAAATCGGCCAGTCTGAGCCAATCCTCGCGGGTTTGGCGTAACTCTGCAGGAATGCCGGGGATGATCAGCTTATCGTTGCCCAGCGTTTGGTGAAAGGCGATGGTCTCGTCGAGTTTGTCATCTTGCACCAGCGCAAAGGGGACGTGCCAACCGGCGCAGGCCAAGCCAAATTCGTCGAGCAGGCTCTTCAGCAATTCGGCGGAATGGCGGGGCGGACCGGCAAATTCAACGCCCTGATAGCCCATTTGCGCAACGGCCTGCAACGTTCCGCGTACATCTTGCGCCAGCTCGTTGCGGACGGAATAGAGTTCGAGGGCGATGGGAAGTCGACTCATGATGTTGGTTTCTCCTCTGGTGCGATGGTGGAATTAAACGAGAGCCGCGCTGAGCAGCTCCAGATCGGGCACAGTGGTGATGTTGTCGCGCAGCAAACCTTCGGCCTCACTGGCGCTATGGGTTTGGACCAGCTTTGCCCGCAATTGGCGAGCGCCGAAAATATCTTTCACATACCATCCCAAATGTTTGCGCATGGGCAAAAAGCGGTAGCTTGGCAGATGGCCGAATGTCTGCTCGTAGAGATAGGCATGTTCGATGGCCATCGCAATTAGCTGTTGGCGGCGCGCCCATTTGGCATCCCCCGCGAGCGGTGGTGTGGGCTCAAAGACAAAGGGATTGCCAAAGCTGGCCCGGCCGATCAAGGCGCCATCCACGCCGTAGGTGGCCGTGCGCTGATGGGCATCTTCCCAAGAATGGACATCGCCATTGCCGAGGATCAGCGTGTCGGTCTGCTTGATCAACGCTGCGGCCCGAGCGATCTCGTCCCAGTTGGCCTGACCGCTGTAAGCTTGGCGTAGCGTGCGCCCATGCAAGCTGATCGCAGCTGGTTCCGTCTCCAGCAGTCGCGGGATCCACTCATCCACAGCTGGTTCTTCGTAGCCGATGCGTGTCTTCACGCTAACCGGCACAGGTCGGCGTTCGCGGTAGGGTTCCGGCAGCAGTTGGCGACGCCGTTCCACTTCCGCCACAAACTTGCGCGGAATGTCGGGACAGTCGCTCACGCGCAGGCCGTTCTGCCAATCTTGGATGCCCTGCTGCACTGCGCGGATCAAACTTTGCGCCAGATCCGGCGTGCGGATCAGCCCGGCGCCGCAGCCTTTGTTGGCCACGGTAGCGGCTGGGCAGCCCATGTTGATGTCGATGCCATCGAAGCCCAATTCGCACAACAGCACTGCCACTTGGCGAAAATAATCGGGGTGCTTGCCATAGATCTGGGCGATGATCGGGCGCTGGCTTTCATCGTAGAGCAGGTTGAGCATCGAGAAACGATCGCCATGACAGAGCGCCTCGACACTGGTAAATTCGGTGAAGATTAGCGCCGGTTGGCCATATTTTTTTTGAAGATGGCGAAATGGTTGGTCACCAACACCATCCATTGGAGCTAGACCGATGATCGGTCGGGGCAGCGATTGCCAAAATGTCTGATTCATAACCTTAGTATAGCGAATCCACCCAAGCAAATTCAAGCTTGACTACAGGATTGAGCGTGGTGGCGGGGTACAATCAACGATACGGATAGCTTGTGTGAAAGGAAAAAACCATGACCCGTTGGTTCTACCGGCTCTATATGCGCTTGCTGACGATGCGGCTGCGCCTTGGTCAAAGGTTTTTTGCGCTTTGGTTGGGGCGGCGGCGCTCGGAGCTGGCCGGTGCAGATTTGAGCTATCTGGTGTTGAGCGGCACCAATCTGCGCAACGCCAATCTGCATCAAGCCAATTTGCAGCGTTCGGATCTCAGCGGCGTAGACTTGCAGGGTGCGGATCTGAGTGGCGCAAACCTACGTGGGGCACGGGTCAGTGAAGCCCAACTGGCGACAGCTGGCTCCTTGGCCGGCACCATCCTGCCCGATGGCACGATTCACATCTGACGAGTGATCTATTCTATCCTGCCTGGGCAATATAGACTACCCACTCTTGCGCATCGTAGAACGATAAGCCGTCCCACGCTGGGTAAGTGGCAACCGGAGCAAACTGGGCCTGGTTGAGCATGGCACAGAAGGTAGGGATCGCATAGGTCTGGTCGCAGAGCAGAATCTCATCGAGTTTGCCGCTGTTCAGGTGCAGAATATAAAAGCGCTCCATCGAGAGCTCGGCCTCGGCATCCCAAAAGCGTTCGCCCAAATGCAGGTAAGGCGCATCACCCCAGAGCCCCTGGTCATCGGTGTACCACCACGTGCTGTTTTTCTTGTCAACGCGATCTTGATCGAGCAGCTCGATGATCAAGCGACCGCCAGGCTTGAGTGCTTGTCGCGCCTTGTGCAGCAGCGCTTGGGCCTCCGTTTTAGGGAAGACCGCCAGTTGACCGTACAAAAAGAGGGCCGCATCATACTCGCCAGTGCCAAAATCGGCGGTACGGACATCAGCTTCGTGAAAGGTCACGCGCTCGGTGACGCCGGTTTCTTGGGCTAAGCTACGGGCGTAGTCAATCGAGGCAGGGCTGAAGTCGATGCCGGTGACCCAGCAACCGCGGCGTGCCAACTCGGTGGCGTACAGCCCCGGCCCGCAGGTGATGTCGAGTACCTTCATGCCCGGTTGCAAGCCCAGCTTTTCCCAAAACCACTCAATTTGCAGCGTCCGTTCGGCGGTGGTGCGGGAGGCCGCACCATGCGACTCGTCCAAGTGTTCGGCCAACATGCGGCGCGAGAATTCTGGATCATTCCAGGGTAAATTACCGCCGTGTTCCCAAGCGGTTGGTTGCTCGGAGCGGCGATAGATGCGCCAAAGAGCCTCAGAAAGCGCCCGTTGCTCGTTGGGGAGAGAAGCAAGAACATCCGTCATGAACCATTCCTTATTCTTATCAGCAAGTGGTGATGGCGAAGCCAGTCAGTGCAGCTGTGACTGCCTATGCATTCAACTAGCTCGCCGCGGCCACAATTGGGCTAGTAAGCTTAACGTCGAGCGGCCACCGAGCAGCAGCAGCAAGGCTAGATAAACCAGGCCGCCCAGGATAATCGCGATCGCCAAGTAGATGACCGGGGGCAAGGCCAGTGCTTGCAGCGCGATCACCGCCACACTCATGCCGAGACAGGCCACCCCAATGCGCCCCAATCCCCACCATAGCTCCGCTTCGTGGACGCCCTCGTCTGGGTTGCGGGCCAACCAGTAGAGCACAATCGCGGCGATGGCCGCAGCGCCGGTGGCAGCAATCGCCAAGCCTTGGATCTGCCAGGGGCCGACCAGCGCATAACTTAGCCCGATGTTGAGCGCCATCGAGCCGAGATTCACCCACATGGGGACTTTCGTGTTGTGGCTGGCAAAAAAAGGCAGCACCAAAATATCGTGGGCAGTTTCGGCGATCAAGCGCACGGTGAAGATGATCAGCAAGGTGTAGACCAACTGCGTGGCCGCGGCATCAAATGCGCCGCGCTCCAGCAGAAAAGCAACGGCCGTTGGCCCCAACGCCAGCAGGCCAATTGCTCCTGGAATGACGAGTAGGAGGGCGGTCAACAAGGCGTTCTGGACCAGCCGCTGCATGCCAGTGCGATCCCCAGCATTGTAGTGATGGGCCAACGTCGGAAAAAAAACGGTCGTGATGGCCAAGCCAAAGAGTGATTTGGGCATCGCCACCGTGATCAAGAGGGCATAATAGTAGGCTGCAATGCTCCCGGTGGGCAGCGGCGAGGCCAAGCGCAGAAAGATCAAGTCAACAAATTGGACGACGCCGAGGGTGATGATGCGTGGTCCCATCAAGCGGGCTAATTCGTGTAGCCCCGGCAACCGCCAAGCCAGCTGCAAGCGGGTGGCAATCTTGCGCTGGAGAAAGGGCGGGATCTGAATGAGCCAAGCCAGCACCGCGCCGATTACGCTGCCCCACGCTACGCCATAGATGCCCCACTCGGGGGCCAGCGCATAGAGCCCGATGATCTGCCCGACGTCGACCAGAAAGCCCGCAAAGGCCGGGGCGATAAAGTGCTGATGCGCTTGGAGCAAGCTGGCAAAGATGCTGCCAATACTAAAGAGCGTCATCGACAGCAGGATGATGCGCATCAGCTCGGCAGTGAGCTGTTGTTGCTCGGCAGAAAATTCAGGCACCAGCAGCCACTGGGTGATCGGCAACGCCAACCAGGCAGTCACCGCACCGATGCCACCCATGATGATCAACGTTAAGGTGACGACGGTATTGGCCAAGGCGCGGGCTTCGCTGTGAGCTTGGCGGCCCAAATAGGCTGTGTAGACGGGAATCAACGCCGCGGCTAAGGCGCCACCCGCCAACATCGTATCAAACAGTTCGGGCAGTTGATTGGCCGCGGTAAAGGCATCGGCTTCGGGGCCGGTGCCAAAATTGTTTGTCATCAGGAGCAGCTTGACAAAGCCGGTCAGCTTGTTCAGGCCGAGGATCATCATGACGATGATCGAGGTACGCAGCAGTTGTTGGGTGGGCAGCATAACCGATCGATCAGCGCAAGAACGGCTCTGCCGGTGGTTCGGGTGGCAGCGAATTGGGCGTAGCTGCCAGCGTGTTGCGGCTGTAGATCCATAAAAAGCCGCCCGGCAGGCTCACCAAGAAGCCGAGCAACTGTTGCAGGATGCCGACGACAAACCCCCAATCTCCATTGCGGCCGATGAGGTAAAAGGTGGAGTAAAAGGCACCCTGGCGAATACCCAAGCCACCGGGCAAGAAGGGTACAAAGAGGCCAATAAAGACAATCAGCGGGTTAATGACAACCACTTCGGCCAGATCAATGCCACCCGGAAAGATGCCATTGGTGATCAGCCAGATATTCACACTCGTTAAGAGGACGATCAAGAGGCTCACCAAGGCCGAGAGCAGCAAGGCGCCAAAGGCATGACGGTAGGCGTTAAAGGCCTGGGCCAACTTCTGCCAAATTGGTCCGGTGCGGCTGGCCAGTGGCAAGCGTTGCAGTAACCATTCCACCTTCTGCTTGAGCCGACGACTGAGCAGTGCCGCCAGGATCCCCAAGAAGAGCAAGGAAACCCCGCTGCTGCCTAGGGCGATCAACTGCATAAAGAGGAGGTTCTCACCAGTGAAGGGGATGCCATTCGGTCGCCCCCACAGCAGCATAACAACTGAAGCGACAGCTGCCGAAACCATAAACACCAGCAACCCCAAGAAACGATCAATCAGGATGCTGGCCGCGGCATCGGCACGGCGCCGCGTATCGCTGGCCAACGCATAGCCGCGCATTACATCGCCCCCCACTTGCGCAGGAAGAAAATTGTTAAAAAATTCTGCCACCCACTGATAGCGCAAGAGGCGCAACAGCTGTACCGGTAAACCCACCGCACGCAATAAAATCCCCCATTTGAGTGCGCTGAGCGCCACTGCGCTGGCATAACAAACAGCACCAGCCAGCAACATCCACCAGTTGGCATCTTTCAATTGCTGCCAAAGTGTTTGTGGATCTTGCAGCTGGGAGAAGAAAAAGTAGATCAGCGCGAGACTGAGGGCGATTTTCAGGAAGTTGAAGAGTCGGGCACGCAAGGTGGCATTCATAGCTAGAGGGACGCATTGACAGGCTGCGACCAGCCAAATTCGCTAAAGCGCTGTTGGTGGTACGTGCCCTGACGCAGACCATCCAACACGGTGCGCACATAGGGCACTAGATTGGGGGGCAAGTCGGCCAGTGGAAACCAGCGCAGATCGTCGCAGCGCTCTGGCTCCCGATTTTGGATCGTTCCGGACCAGTGGTGTACGACAAAGAAGAAGTCGAAATAGAGCGGTCCTTCCAGATTCTTGCGCTGCATCACATGAATCAGCTGCAAATCGGTCGGTGCCAAGTTGACCCCAGCTTCCTCTTCGGCCTCGCGCACGACCGCTTGGGTGACCGCTTCGCCTTCTTCAATGTGGCCACCCACTAAACTGTAATCGCCATCATGAAAACCGGTATTGCAGCGTCGGCCTAGCAAAACTTCATCGTTCTGGCAGAGGATGATATAAACCGCTGCACGCATTAAGGCCCGTGGTGGCTGCATGGTGGTGGTCAAACGTGGGTACTCCGGCGGATACTCTGTACATCTTGTTTTTGGGTCCAAGCCATATTCCACACCACATGGCGGTCGCGCTTGATGGCAAAGTCATACCAGCCCAACAGGCGGCTCCAGCCTTCGAGCACGGCCAGCAAAAAGAGCACCCAGATCAATTGCACTACTCCCCACAATTCTTTGAGGGCAATGCGCACTACTCGGCTATTTTGGATGCTGCTCACGGCATAGCCATATTTGTGTTTGAGAAAAAGGTGACCCGCATGATTGCGGCGGCGTTGGCGTACAAAATCGCTGATCGTTGTGGGGCCGGTGTTATAAACGAGAGCATCGGGAGCGTATTTCACCGTCATCCCATGCTTGATGACCAACGCTTCGACAAAGGCTTCATCCATGGCTACATCGTGAGGAATCCGCTCGAAGACCTTGCGGAAAGCGATCAGCTCGCCCAGCCGGGGAATTTCTAGACAAAGCTCATGCTCCATGCGCAAACGAATGTGCGTCAACAACCCAGCAATGTGATCAGGGGTATTGACGGGCATTTTGTGCGCGCCTACCATGCCCACTTCGGGATCAGCAAACATACGCACCATGCTTTCGATGGCACGTTCATGGGGAATGGTATCGCCGCTTTCGAGCACGCAGATATTGTTTTGGGCCGCTTGCAAGAAGAGATTGATCGCGCTGGTTTTGCCTTCACGGCGCTCCTGTTCGATCAATTTAATGCGGTCGTCCCGCTCCATTAGTTCACGCACAATGGGCACAGTGCGGTCGGTACAGGCGCTGGCTACCACGATGATCTCGCCAATCTCCACCTGATGAAGATGTTGATCAAGCAGGGCGATCAACAACTGCCCAATGTTATTTTCTTCGTTGTAAGCCGTGATCCCTACGCTGCAGACCAGCTTTTCTCCCGATGTGGTCATAGCCATTCCTAATCCACTTACAATGTGTACTTGTTACTCCGTAATGAGTCGAGCCACCGTAACGCCATCGCCCCCTTCGCCCGCTTCCCCGAAACGAGCGTCGCGTACGAGTGGGTGCCCCTTGAGCAGCGTGCGCACGGCATCGCGCATGGCGCCAGTACCCTTGCCATGAATGATGCGGACCCACGGTAAGCGGGCTAACGAGGCATTGTCTAAATAGCGTTCGAGCTTATCCAGCCCATCTTCCACGCGTTCACCGCGCAGATCCAGCTCCATCCCTGGGCTCTCTGGTAGGCTGCCCCCCCGCACCGACAAAGACGATGCAGACGGATTTTCTTTGACCGCCTTCTGGCGTAATTCTAGCCGTTTGGCGGGCAGCTTGAGCCGGAATTTGCCCAATTGTACATCAACTTCCCCATTGGGTGTGATGCTCAAGACCTCACCGCTGGCCTGTAATGTGGGCACAAAGACGCGATCACCCACTTCGATAGGGCCGGCCAGACGTTCGTCACTTGCCCCAGGAATAATCACCTCGCGATTGACTTCCGCACCGGCTTGCTGGCGGCGGTTGACCTCTTGGGCAGCGCGGGCCAGGAATTCCTCATGGGCATTGCTGCTCGCGGTACCACGCGATAGCTGGCGCCGCGTCTGTTCAATCTCGCGGCGTAGCGCCTCTAGCTCATTCTGCATGGTGGCACGCACTTCGGCGATCACCGCCCGCCGCGCTTCTTCGATCTGCGCCGTCTGGTAGCGCAAGTCGCGCTCGATCAACTGAGCTTGGCGTTCACGATCCTTGGCGCGCGATTCAGCAGCCAATGCCTCTTGTTTGGCGCGCTTGATATCGTCCAGCAGCGCGTCGGCTTCTAGCGTGTCGGGCCGGACAATGCTTTCGGCTTTGTCGACAATGGCTGGATTTAAGCCCAAGCGCCGAGCGATGGTCAAAGCATTCGAGCGCCCTGGTAAGCCAATGCTTAACTCGTAGGTGGGGCTGAGTGTCTCCACATCAAACTCGACCGAGGCATTGCGCACGCCCGGCGTGTTGTGCGCGTACAGC
>CAZMRA010000148.1:0-864 GCA_964568485.1 uncultured Caldilineaceae bacterium
ACCTAGTCGCAAACTTTCGCCGCTTGCCGCGCGATGTCCAACTGTTCGCTTGGGGCTCATTCATGATTGGCGTCGGCGGTTCTGGTATCTTAGGTGTGTTATTCAACCTCTATTTGCAGCGACTTGGTATGGGGCCGGAGGCCATCGGGTTACTGCTTGGAGCGGGGCCATTCATTTGGGCAATCGGGTCAATTCCTGCCGCCATGCTCGGCAACCGCATGGGTAACCGGCAGGCAATGAATTTGGGCGTAAGCATCCAGGTCATTGCGTTCGTTCTGCTCCTATCTGCCGGATTCTTGCCCGCCACACTCCAAGTAGGCTGGATCGCAACCTGGTGGATGGTAGTCTGGTTGGCCAATGCCCTCAATACGGTTAACAGCACACCGTGGATTATGGCCGTTACCGCGCCCGAAGAGCAAGCCAGCGCCTTCACAGCGCAAATGGTGCTTCTAAGTCTTGGTGGATTTGGCGGTAGCCTCGTCGCCGGAAGCTTGCCTGGCATTATCGCTAGGCTCACAGGCCTGGATTCTGACTCGGCAACGGCCTACTGGCTCACATTGTGGCTGGTCCCTATCTTTTATATGAGTGGGTACTACCTATTTCACATCACGAAGCCGAGACCGCCAGTCAAGACGGCAACAATCACCCAGCAAGCCGCCGGAATTCCCTATCTGACCCTCATTTTTGTCGGTATACTCATCTTCGTTCAGGTGGCGGGAGAGTCGCTTGTACGCCCCTTTTACAACTTATATCTTGATAGCAACGTAGGGATGCCGCTGGAGCGGATTGGCGTTGTCTTTGGCATAGCGCAAGTGTTTCCGGTTGTTTTAAGCTTATAGGCACCCTGGATTCTCAAACGTTGGG
>CAZMRA010000148.1:874-12368 GCA_964568485.1 uncultured Caldilineaceae bacterium
GGCCATGATTGCGATCAGCATTGCCAATGCCGTGTGCTTCGTGGCGATGGCCTTCATTCTTTCCTGGTTGGTGGCGTCGGCGAGTTATATCGCCTTCATGTCCATTGCCCCCATTGCCCATGTGGTACGCACTGTCTTTAGCCAAGAAAGCGTTAATGCCCGCTGGCGAACGGTTGTGAGCACGGTCACGAATATTGGAACTGCGTTAGGCCAGGCGCTCTTTACCGCCCTCGGCGGATTTTTGATCGCCGGGTACGGATACCGTTCGCTCTTTCTCTCTGGGGCAATGATGGTTCTCGTCTCCGCCCTCATCGCTTGGATCTATTTGCGTGTTGGCAAGCAGGAATCTGCCTTTGATATGCCGCTCGTTTCTCCGGCCTCGCTGCTGGATGAGGATGGATAGAAAGCGAATCTTCTCCCATCCATTTTATCCACATTCGTCGAATGCCAACACGACCTACTCCGTATAGAGGTAGCAAGCTGCAAATTGCTGTTCGCTCACTGTGTAGAGCGGTGGCGGGCTTGCCGTGCAGCGCTCCATCGCATGCGGACACCGGTTATAAAATTTGCAACCAGTCTGGGTGGGCTTGAGGGCCAATTCCGAGATCGAAGAACTACTGCGGCTCTCCCAGCGGATGTCAGGATCAGGAACCGGGATCGAGCTAACCAGCAATTGGGTATAAGGGTGCTGCGGCTCTTGGATTACCCCATCAATATACCCCTTCTCCATCACGGAGCCACTGTAGAGTACGTAGATGTCATCACTGATCTGATAGGCAGTTGACAGATCATGGGTGATGTAGAGAAAAGAGATGCCGTAATTCTCTTTAAGATTGCGGAAGATATCGAGAATCCGCACTTGCAACGATGCATCGATCATCGAGACAGGTTCGTCGGCCACGATGATGCGGGGCTTGAGCAGAAACGCGCGCGCCACCATAATCCGCTGGCGTTGGCCGCCGCTCAGTTGATGAGGGTATTTCCCCAAGATCTCATTCGGCCGTAACCCCACCACCTCGAGCGCTTCGTGGATCTGTTTGCGAGCGTCGGCACGGTTGTGTGCCAACTTAAATTTATCGATTGCAGTCTCAAAGACAGCGTCTACTTTGTAGAAAGGGTTATAGGTGCCAAAGGGATCCTGGAAGATCGCCTGCACTTCGCGGCGGAAGGTGAAGCGCTCGCTGCGCGACATCTGGCTGATCTCTTTGCCCTTATAGAGAATTTGGCCGGTGGTAGGGTGAATAAAATCAAGCGCCAGATTGGCCAGCGTCGATTTTCCACTGCCACTCTCGCCGGCGATGGTGGTAATCTTGGGCTCATCTTCCTGAAAGATAAGCGAGAAGTTCTCCAGCGCTGGGGTGCCTTGGCGGCTCAACAAGCCACTGCCATAAATTTTGGTCAGGTTGCGTAATTCAAACAGGGGTGTTGACATCGGCGTTCTTCCAACTTTCATTACCCTGATCAGGTACGTTGCCATACAGATGACAGGCGGCTAAATGGCCGTGCCCCAAGGTTTGTAATGGCGGGGTGATCGTTGCACAGGGCTCAAAGGCGTGTGGACAGCGGGCTCGGAAGAGACATCCTGGTGGTGGATTGAGCAAGAAGGGCGGTAACCCAGGGATGCCACCCCCACGTTTTTTCTCACGAACCGATGGCAACGAGGAGATCAGCGCCTGCGTATAGGGGTGTTGGGGGCGACGATAGAGATCTTGAATTGGCGCAACTTCGACCAGCTTCCCCGCATACATGACCCCGACTCGCTCGAGCACCTGGGCCGTCAAGCCCATGTCATGGCCGATCAAAATCATCGACGCGCCCAAGCGTTCTTGCACGCCGATCAAGGTCTGCATCACGGCCTTTTGCACAACCACATCCAGCGCGCTGGTGGGCTCGTCGGCAATGATCAGCTCCGGTTCGAGAGCGGTGGCCATGGCGATACAGACGCGCTGCTTCATGCCGCCGCTCAACTCGTGTGGATACATGTTGGCAACTCGGGCTGGCAACTCAACCATGTCGAGCAGATCTTGGATCTCAGTTCGCAAGAGGTTGCTCGGTACCGTTCCTTTGTGCGTAGTGATCACATCGGCAATTTGGTCATGCACTCGCATGATCGGGTTGAGCGAATTCATGGCGCCCTGCGGGATCAACGAGATTTTGTTCCAGCGGATCTGGCGCATCTCTTCCTTGTCAACCGTGGCGATATCACGCCCATTCAGGATAATGCGTCCACTTTCGATCCGTCCTGGCCGTTTGATCAGCCGCAGAATGGCCATGATCGTCGTGGTTTTGCCGCAGCCACTTTCGCCAATAAAGCCAAAGCGTTCCTTGCGGTTGATGGTAAAGCTGATATCATCTACCGCTTTGACCGGTCCTTGCGCCGTCCAATAGTAGACCCGCAAATTCTCAACTTGGAGTGCGGGCGTCTCTTGGTGGTTCATCTTGCTCCTCCCTTACTTTGCCCGCTCGCGCAAGCGAGGATTGGCTAATTCGTCTAGTGCCACACTGATCAAAAAGAGGCTGACGAAGATAATCATCAATGTGACTGTCGGTGGCACCCACCACCACCACATCCGCCGGAAGATGGCCGCACCCTCGTAGGCCGATTGCAAGATCATCCCCAAATTGGGTGTGAAGAGTGGCCCTAAGCCCAAGATCTGAATGCCCACCAGCGCCAGAATGGCCCCCGAAACGGCGCCGACGAAACCGGCCATGATATAGGGCAACAAGTTGGGCAGAATCTGCTTGATGGCGATCTCAAAATCATTCTGGCCGGAAAGTTTGGCGAGCGGTATAAAGGCCCGTTCGCGCAAGCTAAGCGTTTGCGCACGCATGAGCCTTGTAGGCCCGGCCCAGGCAAAGACCGCAATCACTAGCGCAGTGAATTCGATGGTCGTGGTGCGAATGTAGGAAGCCAACACAATCAAGATCAACAGCGAGGGGATGGTGAGAAAGATATCCGCGGTGGTGCTGACAATGGCGTCAATCAAGCCGCCATAATAACCGGCCAAAATACCTAATACGACACCCACAGCGGTCCCAAGCACGCCGGCCATCAATCCCACCTTGAGGGAGGGATGAATCCCGTGGACGATCAGGGCAAAGACATCGCGGCCGACATTGTCGGTGCCAAAAATATATTCGGCCGACGGCGGCGCATTAAATGGACCCGCAGCCACACGTGTCCGTGCAAAGTCCACAAAGAGCGAACCGATCAGGCTGAAGAGCGTCAAACTGATGATCAAAACCAAACCACTGGTTAATTTCCAATTGCCAAGCCAGTAACGCACATTGAGCCAAATTTGGGGGCTGCTTTGGCTGGGGGATTCTTCGGTCAGCGGGCTGGGCACTGATGCAACCGTCATGCCTTATCTCCTATTGTAGGTGATGCGGGGGTCGAGCCGCGGATAGATGAGATCGATGGCCAAGATCGCCACGGCAATCGAAACCACTAAGAAGAAGGTGATGCCCTGGATGACCGGAAAGTCATTCGTGTTGATGGCCTGGAAGAGTCGATAGCCCATGCCTGGATAGGAGAAGATCAACTCAACGATGGTGGCGCCCGAAACAACATAGCCCAGGCTAATGGCCAAGCCCGTGAGTTGTGGAAGCAAGGCATTGCGCATGGCATAAAAGTAGAAGATGCGCCGATCGCGCAGTCCTTTGGCCTCGGCCAAGGTGAGATAGTCCTCGCCGAGGACGGTGACCATCATGCCGCGCATACCGAGGATCCAGCCCCCAACGCCGGCAATGATGATCGACAAGGCTGGTAACGTCGAGTGATAGAGCACATCGATCCAATAGCTCAGATCAAACCCGGGTTGTGGCAAGCGCCCGACGGAAACGACCCCGCTATAGGGGAAGAGACCAAGCGAAAATGCAAACACAGAAACAAAGATGATGGCCAAGAGGTAATAGGGAATGGGGGCCAGCATCATAAAAAAGGTGATCACAATGCGAGCCATGCGGGGTGTGGTGTGCCAGACCAACAACGCGCCGGCAAAAATGCCCATGACGAAGGTGATCAAGGTGGTAACGGTTAGCAGGCCCAGTGTATAAGGCAGCGCTGCCCCGACAATATCTGTGACACGCGCTGGGAAGTGCGCAATCGAATAACCGAGATCCAGCCGCATCAACGACCACAAATACTTGAAGTATTGCACATAGACTGGATCGTCCAAGCCAAAGCGTTCGCGGAAGGTAGCAATGATCTCTGAGCTATTGGCAACAGTGGCACCTTGCTCCTCCATCTGGCCCAGAATCGCCGCAATAGGGTCGCCCGGGGCCAGCCGAGGGATGATGAAATTCAGCGTTGAAGCCACCCAGATGATGAGCAAAAAGATGCCCAACCGCCGGAGAATATATTGAATACTCATGGGTTTCTTTCTAGAAGTCACCTCAAAATCGATTGTGGCCGTGTGGCCTAAGGATTTTGAGATAGGGCCAAGAGATAGCCATCGTCAAACAGCATGCATCAGTTGTTCTTGACGCATGCTGTTTGATAATCAACTTATGCCGCTGGTTCGATCTCAACCACGAGCATCAAGAAGTTCATCCACCAATTTGGGGGGTGGTGGTAATCATTTTCGGCGGTGGGCCAGTTGGTCCAGTAGCGGGTGCTGTAGGGGACCACGCGTTGTTGTTGCGTCAACGAGATGATCGGCAATTCTTGCAGGCGGATTTCCAGCGCACGGCGGAAGAGCTCATGTTGGCGCTCTGAGCCAGGCTCAATAATCTGCATCTCCTCGACGATCTCGTCATACTCCGCATTGGTCCAGCCCCAGATGTTGTTAGAGGCGCGTTCGCCAATCGGCTTGACCCAGCGGCTGTGGAAGAGATTCAACTCATCATAGGGCTCGACTACACTGCCGCAAGCAACGTGGTGGGTTTCGATCTCGAAATCGCCAGTGTCGCGCGCATCAAAATATGCGGCTCCGGCGAGCGCCCGTGGTGCAGCGTCGATGCCCACATCTTGCAGGGCCTGCACGATGATCGCGGGCAGAATCGGCTCTTCGGTCTTGAAGAGGATATCCACACGCAGCGGTTGGCCATCCTTCTCGTAAAATCCGCTCGACCCCATGGTGTAGCCCTTGCTTTCGAAGATTGCTCGAGCCTTATCTGGGGCAAATTCAGTGGGATTATACTGATCCAGCAGGTCTTGGTTTTCTGTGAGCCAGGCCTGGAGGGCGGGGTAGGCCGGGAAGTTGTACGCGGACACAACCCCTTGGCCACCCGTGGTGGCATCGCCGATTTGTTGCTTGGGCAGCGCATAGTTGATAGCCCAGCGCATTTCGGCGTCATCCCACGGAGCGATGCGGGTGTTGAAGCCCAGCATGCCGGGGCAGGGATCGATCCAGGCCCGTGTGCCGTCTTGTGTCCAACCGATGGCATTGGGGTTTTGCGCGACCACATCCTCGAAGGTGTCGATGCGCAAGCTGGGTTGACCATCCACCTCATTAGCAGTCAAGGCCGCGGCTTTGCGTTCATCGGGGCCAGCCTCCACAAAGATGATGCGCTCGGGTGCTGGCAGATCCTGGAAGCCAGTCTCGGCTGCCCACCAGTCATCGCGGCGATCAAAGACAAACTCGGTGGAGGTCGCCTTCACGAGCCGATAGGGACCTGTCCAGACCGGCCAACCCTGTTCGAGGTCAAAATTGTTAAAGGTGTTGGGATCTTGGCCTTCCCAAATGTGTTTGGGAACGATGCGAATTGCCCCCCAAATGCGCACACCAAAGGCATTGATCACAAAGCGCGGATCGGGGTTGGCCAGCTTGATTTGAATGGTTTTCTCATCGACGGCGGTTGCCTCCGTCACATCCACCACGGTGCTCGCATAGCTCAGGGTTGGGTTCTCCTTGAGCATGTCGATGGTGAAGGCAATATCTTCAGCCGTGAAGGGTTCGCCATCGCTCCATTTGACGCCATCACGCAGCGTAATGGTGACCTCGGTGAAGTCTTCATTCCAAGTGGGTGGGCCAGATGCGATCCAAGGAATCAACTCACCGGTTTGGTAATTCAAATAGTAGAGGGATTCGATCATCACCTGGTGATGGCCCTGGGAGTTGGTAGCACCCGGGTTCAGGCCAGACTGTTCGGGCGCGGCGTGCGGCCCGCCCTCAAACCCGATGATCAACGTGCGTTCGCGCGGGACAGCTTGCAAACCCTCGGCCAGAGGAGCCGCAGGGGCAGCATCACCACCGGCTGCAGCCGGCTCAGCACCTGGTACCGGTGCAGCTGCTGGGGCCGCGCAGGCAACAACCAGCAGAGCAAAAATGGCAACCAGGGCCAATCGTAAAATCTTGTTTCTCATTTGGTTCCTTTCTAATGGTGCGCTGTGGAAGAAATGGAATAGGGAGAGCGCAAGGCAAGTAGATAGTTACAAACTAAGCGTTTGCCGATCAAACCTCCTTATGAATTGTGCTATGCCAGATGCTGGCGCTGGTGTGAAACAAGACAATTTTACAACTGGTTACACAATGACAGCTTGTTAGTCGGGGATCAAGAAGATGCCCCAGGGAAGCTCGCGCTGAGATTTGCGTAACACCAGCTAGAATCTATCCAGTAATGGTGTGATCCCTAAAACTTGGCTTACCAGACCAAGTGGTGCAGCATCCAAGGATAAATTCTAGGTAATAGAGGCAAGAAGTATGGTACCTAAACTTTGTGCGGCTGTCAAACGTCTCCAGCATTGTGGGAAGGCCAGAACTTTGCTGTCAATCTACCCAGAAGTTAGGTGCAAAACAGACAAGCTTCGGCCCCTCATCCCCCCTAGCCACTCGGCCAGGGCAAGGCCTAGTGCCGCGGTGAGGCGAATCTCTAGCCCGCCAGCCGGTGACGCGGGGTGGATTCTCGGCTACAATCAGCATGACAGTAAATAAAAAAACAAGGCCCACAAAAATGAAGTTGGCGCCTTGTACGAGATAGAAATCAGCAAAGCAAAGGAGACAAAGATGTCCTTTTTCAAGGTAAAACAACACGAAGTACAAGACCCACCATTTGCTCGCTTCTTATTTAGCGACACACGCTCGGCTTGGTTGTGGTTGGTTGTGCGAGTTTATCTCGGCTACGAATGGTTAACTGCTGGTATAGGCAAGCTAACCCCCGCTTGGTTGAATGATGGTACAGCCTTACAAGGCTTCTGGGAACGGGCTGTGGCCATACCAGAAAATGGACGACCTGCCATCGCTTTTGACTGGTATCGCGGTTTTATCCAATTCATGTTGGATACAGGGAGCTATACCTGGTTCGCTAAGTTGATTGTCGCTGGTGAGATTCTGATCGGTATCGGGTTGATTTTAGGGGCATTTGTCGGTATCTCGGCCTTCTTTGGGGGGCTATTGAACTGGAACTTCATCATGGCCGGTACGGCAAGCACCAACGCCCTGTTGTTTGTCTTAGCCATCGGATTGATGCTCGCTTGGAAGGTTGCTGGTCACATCGGGTTGGATCGCTACTTGTTGCCAATCTTGGGTACCCCTTGGCGCTCCAAACCTGAAGCCAAAATGCCTACGGCTGGCACGCTAGCCGGACGCACCGCCTAACTAAAGTTGATGTGGTTGATGTTCGAGATGGGAGATAGACTTCGTAACAGCTATCTCCCATCTGCTTTTTCTGACGGGGAGCCCACACCAGAGATTGCTGAATCTGGTCATGGTCGGTACAATAGCGAGTATGACCGACAAATCACTCACCTCAACACCACTCGATTGGAATGCCCAAGTCAGCCTCAAGCTTTTGGTTGAAGCCGCGCCCATTGCATTGGCTGTCGTCAACCAGGTTGGACGGATCGTCTATGTCAACACAAAATTGGAAGAGATGTTTGGGTACGATCGCAGCGAGTTATTGGGGGAGTTGGTCGAGTTATTGATTCCTGAACAATTGCGGGTTATTCACGCCCAACATCGCGTTGGCTATTTACGCCAACCCCACGTTCGCCCCATGGGGTCGGGGTTGGATCTAGCCGGGCGACGCAAAGATGGCAGTGAATTCCCCCTCGAAGCAGGTTTGAGCTATCTTGCTGAACTGGATGAACCAGTGGTGATCGTGACGATAACCGACATTTCGAAGCGCAAAGCGACGGAAGCCATGTTGGAGCAACGCGTCGAAGAACGTACCCAAGAGATCGAACGCCGCCGCCAGGTAGCCGATGGCCTGCGCGAAATTTTGCAGATCTTGAACTCAAATCGTGCGGTTGAGGAGATTCTTGGCTTTATCGTTGAGCAGACGCAACACTTGTTTCAAGCCAGTGGTTGCGCGATCTATCGGCGTGATCCGATGACCGGCCGTTTGCAATGCCAAGCCCAAAGCGGCCAAGTCCCCGCCGAGCTGGATGGAACTGTGCTCGATACCGCTTTGGTACTGAACCAGGCAACTATCTTAACCGGCGGCGTCGGAGCAATTGCTGATGCTTCGCTGGGGGAACAGCTGCTGGTGCCCTTAAGCGGACGCGACGGTATTTATGGTTTTTTGCTAATTGGTTACCAGGCTGCGCGGCATTTTTCCAAAGAGGAGATCCAATTGGCTCACAATGTTGCCAATCAAACTGCATTGGCCATTGACAATGCTCGGTTACACACCCAAATTGAACAGAGCGCAGTGGCGGCCGAACGCAATCGCATTGCGCGCGACCTGCATGACGCTGTCACCCAAACCCTCTTTTCTGCCAGCTTGATCGCCGATGTATTGCCGCGCCTTTGGGGCCGCAATCAATCTGAAGGGGAGCGGCGTTTGGCGGAATTGCGAGAATTGACGCGCGGCGCGCTAGCGGAGATGCGTACCTTGTTGCTGGAGCTGCGGCCGGCGAAATTGATCGAAGTTGCCCTGACCGATCTGCTGCGGCAGTTGGCCGAGGCAATTGCTGGGCGTGCCCGGGTAACGGTTGATTTACAATTAGACGGCGAAGGTGAACTGCCCAGTGATGTAAAAATTGCCTTCTATCGAATTGCTCAAGAGGCGCTCAATAATATCGCCAAACATGCGCATGCCAGTCGGGCCACCATTCGTTTTCACCAAAGTCCCACGCTGGTAGAGTTGACCGTTCAAGATGATGGTGATGGCTTTGTGCTGCATCCCATCAAACCTGAGCATTTGGGCTTAGGGATCATGCGCGAACGCGCCGATGCCATTAGCGCCCAGTTAGACTTGCAAAGTGAACTCGGGGTCGGCACCACGGTAACCGTTCAATGGCGACCTCCCAATCGAGCATAGCGATGTGGTAGAATGGCGACAAAGAACGCTCTATCTGCTACGGTTGGCGAGCAAGCGCTGTAATAAGGAGAAAGAACATGAGCGATGAAGGTCCAATCCGAGTCATGTTGGTGGATGATCATGCCGTGGTGCGCAGTGGGTTGAGCGCATTCTTGCTGGCCTTCGACGATCTGCTGTTGATCGCCGAAGCCGAAGATGGCGCCGATGCGCTGCGGCTTTGCGAGCATCATCAGCCCGATGTGATTTTGATGGATCTGATTATGCCGCGGATGGATGGGGCCAGCGCCACCCAAGCCATTCGCCAACGCTATCCCCATATCCAAGTGATCATCCTCACCAGTTTCAACGAGAATAATCTGGTGCAAGCCGCGCTCAAGGCGGGTGCAATCGGCTATCTGCTCAAAAATGTGAGCGCCGATGAATTGGCCGACGCCATCCGCGCCGCCTATCGTGGGCGACCGACACTAGCACCCGAAGCCACCCAGGCGCTGATCGAAGCGACGATCCAGCCGCAAACGCCGAGCATTGGCCATGATCTCACCGAACGCGAGCGCGATGTGTTGCGGCTCTTGGTTCAGGGCTTGGATAACCATGAAATTGCCGACCGCCTGATCATCAGCCACTCGACGGTCAAATTCCACGTCAGCAATATTCTCTCCAAATTACAGAGCACGAGCCGCACCGAGGCCGTCGCTGTCGCCTTGCAGCATCAGCTGGTGTGATCGCCTTCGTCCAGCATGGTGATCTCGCCCGTCGAACCATTGACGCGAATCCGCTGGCCGTTGCGTAAACGGCTGGTTGCTTCATGCACGCCCACCACCGCGGGGATGCCATATTCGCGCGCCACCACCGAACCGTGCGTCATCAACCCGCCGACTTCCATCACCAGCCCGCCCGCGGCCAAAAATAGCGGCGTCCAGGCAGGATCGGTGCCCGGGCAGACGAGAATTTCGCCGGGTTCAAGTTGCGCTTTGTGCGGCTCAAATACGAGATGCACTTTCCCCTCTACAATGCCGGGCGAGACCGGAGTGCCCAGTAATTGGTTGGGTGCGCTGTTGTCATCATGTTGTACGCCTGCGTAAAAGGCCCGGCCATCGCTCAACAACACCCGCGGCACTTGCCGCCGCCCTTGCTCGCGGGCGTAGATCGCACGGCGCTCCGCCACTAGCACCCGCCAATCGATCTCATATCCGGCGAGCAGTGCTCTTAACTCCGCCACCCGCAGATAGAAAATATCATCCGCTTGATTCAAGACACCCTGTTCGACCAATTCGGCCCCGCTGCGCAAGAGTGCGGTGCGCAGCAACCCCAGGGCTTGGATGAAAAAGAACTTGGGGCTTTCGCGTAGTCCCGCCAAGGCGCGGAAGCGGGTACTCATCCAACCAACGAGGGCAGCTTGGAGAGTGCCCAACGGCGCCTTGCGCACCGTGGCTTGTAGCTCGGCGAGGACCTGTTGCGCTCGCTCGGCCCCACGGCGAAATTGCAGATCCGGCGCTTGCTCCGGATCCTCGATATGCACATAGCTTTGAATCATTTGCAGCACTTGCGTGGGATCTTCATGCCAGCGTGTCCGCCCCAGATCGATCTCCGCGACCCCACGCTGTCCATAGGCGGCCAGAAAAGCTGCCACGGCTTGTTGGGCAACACCCGGTAGGCGACCGGCCAAGTATTCCTGGGCCAGCATAGCAGGCTCGGTCTGTTGGCAATGGGTCAAGGCAACCTCATCCGCTCGGATCGTTTGCGCAGCCTGCCAGAGGGCGAGATCCATCTCGGTGGTAACGTTGTGCGGCAGCCCGCGGGTGATCTCCCAGGCTTGCGCCCGCCGTGTTGGGTCCTGGGCCCAATGGCGATTCGCTTGCGCCAGGAGCCGGTTCATCAGCAAGATGCCGGGGACCGCGTTGCCGATAAAGATGGGGAGAAAGCCAGCGACGAACGACGGCAGCCCCTCTTCCAGCAGATCGAGTTGCTCGGCCAGCGTTGTGGCCTTGGCCGCTTGGGCTTGGAAGCTGCGCACCTTGCTCTGAAGCGCTTGTTGCACGGTCCGCCGGCCCCGTTCTGGATCGACCAAACTCCGCGCCAGATATGGCGCAATCTGGCGGATCAGGTGCCCGACCGCTTGCAACGTTCTCTTGGTCGGCCACCCTGGATTCGCCCACGCCGGCTCATGCAGGATCTCGGCCAGGGCCTGTTGCATCCCGGCATCGGCCATGCCCGCAAAGCCATATACCAATCGCTTGCCGATGCGGTTGCGCAGCAGCGGGGTGATGCGAATCCACAACCGTTCGCCCGC
>CAZMRA010000149.1:0-12357 GCA_964568485.1 uncultured Caldilineaceae bacterium
AACACGTTGTTGCAGATCTTGGATGATGGGCGTCTGACCGATGGGCAAGGTCGCTTGGTCGACTTCCGCAATACTGTGGTGATTATGACCAGCAACGTCGGAGCTGAAGCGGTCAAACGTGGTCCGCTGGGCTTTGCCACGCCGGAGTTTGATGAGGGTAAGTTCGCACAGGGTGAGTATACTGCTTCGCTGAAGCGACTCTTCCGTCCGGAATTTTTGAATCGGATCGACGAGATCATCATCTTCGAGATGTTGACTCGTCCGCAGGTACGCGAAATTGTGGGCTTGTTGATGAACGACATCAGCAAGCAAATGGCCGAGTTGGGCTTTACTGCTGAATTGACTGAGGCAGCCACCGAGCATCTGGCCGAAGTTGGTTACGATGCGAATTATGGAGCACGACCATTGCGCCGCTTGTTGCAGCGCCGCGTGGAAAATGAGCTCAGCAAGCGCTTGCTGAAGGGTGAGATTGCTACGGGTGATCACATTGTGATTGGGTATGACCCCGAACTCGAAGGGGAAAACAAGCTGACCTTCACGAAGAGTGAGCAGGCACCAATCGCCGTTGAGTTTCCGGTTAATTCCGACGCCTAGTCTCTTCCTGAGATAACAGCTCCACGTATATCGAATTCCGCACGCCAGGCTTCTTGTAGAAGCCTGGCTTCTTTTTGTAATCAGCGCCGTGGCCGCTGCAAATAATGATGCCAGAGAATACGTGCAGCCACTGCTCGCCAAGGGCGCCACGGTTCGGCCAACCCTTCCATCTCAACCGAAGTTGGGCGAGTTGGCAAGCGTTTTACTTCGGCCATTGCTAATTGCAAAGCTAGATCACCCACCGGCCAAACATCGGGTCGCCCCAAAGCCATCAACAAATAAATGTCGGCGGTCCAGGGGCCAATGCCCTTCAGTGCAACCAAGCGACTGCGTACTTCCTCGTCCGGTTGCGCAGCTAATGCCGCTAGATCCAATCGACCTTCATGTATGGCTGCAGCCAAGTGGCGTGCATACAGCATCTTTTGCCGACTGAACCCGGCCTGCCGCAACAGCTCATCCTCAACCGCCAGAAAATGTTCGGGGGTTAAGGGTTTCGCCAACTGGCGCAATCGGTCAAAGGCCGCACGGGCAGAAGCCAGCGAGACTTGCTGTTCGAGAATGATGTGGATCAGGGTGGGGAAACCGGGGTCACGCGCCCATAATGGCGGAGGGCCAAAACGATTAACAACAGTGGCCAAATCAGTATCTTGTTGAGTTAGGCGGGTAATTGCCCTACTCAGCCGTTCGGGTGTTAAAGGCGTTATTGGTTCAAATTGGCTCACGTTTTGACGAGTGATTTGCGTCTAGGGTGCTCCCCTTCGCTGTCGTCGCGCGGAAAAGTCACATAAAAGGTCGAACCTTCTTGCAGTTTACTCTCAAACCAGAGCCGCCCTCCCTGTAATTCGGCTAGAGAAAGGGCAACATTCAATCCTAGGCCAGTGCCACTTTCGCCCGAAAGGTGTACATTGCTCGCCCGAAAAAAGCTCCGGAAAATCTTATCCTTGTCTTCTTCGGCAATGCCAATTCCTGTGTCTTGTACCGCTACCTGAATAAACTCCTCATCCTCAGTCAGGCTGAGCCTGACCGTGATCGTGCCATGCTCCTTGGTATATTTGGCCGCATTGCCGAGTAGATTGACTAAAATCTGCAACGAGCGAGTTTCGTCGCACAGAGCCATTGGGAGATCAGCTACGGAGTCTAGAATGAGGGTCTGCTTTTTTGCGCTGATACGCGGCTGCAGTTCTGTAGCGGCATGTTCCACCAACGTCAAGACGTTGATGCGCTGCAGATCCAATTCAATACGTCCGGACTCGATAGTAGTTAGATCCAACAAATTGTTGGTGATCGACAACAACCGCTGCGAACTGCGCTGAATCACATTCAGGCATTGTTGTTGATCAAGCGTCAACATCTCTTCATCCTCTTGCATGATCTCCAAATAGCCCAAGATCGATGCCAAGGGATTGCGCAATTCATGAGCAGCCACCGAGATGAACCGCGACTTTACTTGATCCAGTTGGTGCAATTCGGCATTTGCGGCGGCCAATTCTAAATTGCGCGCGGCCACTTGATCGTTCAAGAGGGAAAGTTCATTGCGCTGCTGGACCAATGCTTGCTCTAAACGGCCGAGCTCTGTCATATCTTGGACGATATGCAACAATCCGATGATCTGCTGCTGCGCATTGAGGAAGGGAAGCACAACCAAGTTGTAATATCGAAGTTCACCTTCCGCGGTGCTGCGATTGACATAGGGCAAGCGATACTCGGTCAATTCGCCGCGCAGAACTGCCTGGAGATCAAGCTCCGCCCCGACCAACTCGGGAGCGATGTCATAGATCGAGTCGCCAACCTTTGTATCTGCTGCAGAAAAGAAGAGCGTTACATCTCCTTGTAAACGAACGACTTGAAGCTCGGCGTTAACAATAGCGTAAGCAAATTTCCGTTCTTGTAATAAGTAAGCGGCTACCTGTTCTTCGGCTTGCTCAATAGATTTGGAGTTCACAAGACGAGTACTCTCCCTAATTGGCGAAACAAATTATCAACTTCTTTCCCCTGTTGGGCACTGGTAAAAAAGAGGGGAGCACTCAATTCCGCGGCTAGTTGTTCTGCCTTTCTGGTATCCAGTGTATTCATATCGACCAAGTCAGACTTGTTCCCAGCCAGAACTAATTTGGCTTGCGGATTCACTTTATATAAGCTAAGAACATAGTTATACAACTGATCAAATGTCTGCTCGCGGGTGAGATCATAGACCAGAATTGCCCCTGCTGCCCCACGCAGATAACTTGTACTCACGCGGTTGAATTCTTCACTACCAGCGATGTCCCACACCATAAAAGTGACTTCCGCCAACTGCTCTTCAACCGGGACAGTGATCGTCTTGCGGCTAACTCGGACCCCAATGGTGCTAATATAGCGATCATCAAACACGTTATAGACAAAACGGCGGACAAGGCTCGTTTTACCCACTGCAAATTCACCTAACAGACAAACTTTTTTACTAAGCGTAATCAAGCCAGACTCTCCAACCTACTGGGAATGGGTCCATACCACAAAACTTAAAACCACCGCATAACTTCGTGGGTGAATCGTTCCACTACTTGATTCGTCTGCAACGGCCAGCGGATCCAGAGAAACCAGACCCGCCATAAGGAGAGCAAGCCCACTAAAATTAATAATGCAAAGGTCAGGCGGACCGATAATAACGGATTAAACTGCTGGTTACTATTCCGCACCAAAGGCGTATAGGGCACACCGATTTGTTTGAGTTCCTCTCGCCCCGAAGAGGTGATCAACAGTGGCTGCAAAAATTGGCTAGTCGCGGCAAACGGGCGAGCATCTCCTTGGTAATTGCGCAATAGATTAGCATACGCATGTTCCAGATCCAACAAACGTGCTCGTACTTCAGCACGGAAGCCAATCGGCTCAACACTTTCAGCTACCAAAGCAATATAAGTATAACGGGCCGATTCCAGCAGAATGCGCTTGTCGCCATATTGGATCTCATCTAGATCTCCAGCATGATCGCGGCCGATGGTATCCTGGACAAAATCACGAATAGCCGTCAGCATCCCACTAATAACATCCGAATCGGCAGTCGTCTCCGGATCTTGCGCCAATACATTCAATAACAAGCCAGTTTCGCGATGGATCAGAAAAATTTGTAATACTTGAAACGGTAAATTTAACCGTAAGGCCAGCTCTGCTTCTGACACGCCGGCCATCCGAGCTTGGAGCCGGTGCAGCATCAACCGAATATTCAACGCTGACCGCATCTGATCGTCAATACGCCGGGCTAGATCGCGCAGCGCTTCCGCAACCGCTCGGCTCACCAACCGCCCAATAATCGGATAAAGCGCATCGACCATGGCATCGCTGGATTCACGTACCGACACACTGATCAAGCGATCAATAATCGGCATCAAGGCTCGCACCATGCTCTCGCGTGAAGTTTCGATACTGTGGGCAATTAAGCGGTCGATGATGGGGGTAAGGGCTTCGACCATGCCCTCGCGCGACTCACTGATACTGGCCCGGATCGCTGGGGCCAAGCTGGGTTTGATGCGTTCCGCTAGCCTTTCGATATCTTTCAGCTGTTGAATTTCTTGTTCGATCAACAAGAGAGAATGCTGCAAATCGTCGTAATGCCCGTTCAACTCCTCTAAACGGCGGGTGGCCTGACCAAACAACAACTCCTGTAGCTCAGCAAACGCCGGATCCGACGCAGGGGGCGACTGAGACGCATCCCCAGAGATCGTCTCTCGGCTAGTGCGAAGAGGAGCCGATGGAGCAGGAATCATGGGCTATCTATGCCAATTCAGCCGCCAACTGATCAAGAAGATCTAAGTTCTTAGTCAAAGGATCAGCACTCTTGCTTTTCAAACTATTGCCCAATTCCAAGAACAAATCTCCTAGGGTGCTGCGGTCGACTTTTAGATCATTCAACTGTTCGGTTAGCTCGCGCAACTTCTCCAACAATTCGCGGTCACCGTTCTGCATGAGCTGATCCAACGCTTGCAGACGTTCCGTTTGTTTCTGCTCCAGCGCTTCCAACTCCTGAGTCTGACGACGATCCTGATCTTGGAGTTGTTGGGCAAGCCGACGCTCTTGCTCTTGGCTTTGGGTTGCCAGGCGCTCAGATTCTTCGCGCAACTGGCGTTTAAAGCTCACTTCCTGATCGCGCAGTTGTTGATTTGCCCGCTCTAATTCACGATTGAGGCGGCTAATTTCTCGATTGAGTAGATCAAATTTCTGCGCATAATCTCGAATATAGGTACCAAAGATCAACTCGCGAATTCGCTCTACTTTATCGCCAGATTCAATACCATTTGTTGCCATTTCACTCAATGAATTGGCCGCAGCAGTGGCCGCTTTCTTCTCGCTCATTAGCCCTCCTATTTTGTAGCCCGCTGTGGTTGATCAACCAGTTTCGGTAACAAAAAACGATAGCCCTGACCACGTTCAGTAACGATATAACTCTCCCGCTTCGTCTGCCCTTGCAATTTATGGCGCAGACGGTGAATATGTACGCGTAAGGTATCTTCGTATACTTCTTGTGTGGGCCAGACCCGGCTTAAGAGAAATTCTGTTGTGACAACACGGTTCGCATTGCGCCAGAGAATATAGAGCATCTTGGTCTCGGTCGGCGTCAAATCGATCGGCTTCCCTGCTACGACGATCTGCTTCTGCATAAAATTGATCGCCAACTGAGCATCGACTTCGATCAGCGGACCAGAGACGTACTGAAAATCATTGATGCGCCGCAAAACTCTTTGGATCCGCACCACAAGCTCATCTAACACAAATGGCTTGATAATATAATCTTCAGCATACAACGCAATCGCTTTCAGGCGAGTCTCGGTTTCCGAAACCGCAGTGATCATGATTACCGGCAGATCAACGACCTGTTGAATGGTCTCGCAAAATTCTAGCCCATTCATTCCCGGCATATTCAGATCGACTACCGCCAAATGGGGTAAACCCTGCCGGCTGATTAAGTCTAAAGCTCCTTCAGCCGACTCGGCACTCAATACCTCAAAACCAACCGAGTCTAATTTTCTGGCCACCAGTTGGAGGAGCTCGGGATCGTCATCGACGATCAAGATCCGTTTTACCGCCGCTGTGGGTAGATTTAAGTTCCGCAGGCTTCCCATATTATTCAGCTTTAGCGCTTAACGTGCGGCCATTCAAGTTCGGGAGTAGACAAAAGGCAGATGGCGGCGCGTATCTTATCATCATAATCTGAAGGGTACTACTGATCAATAGGTCAAAAGATGCATTTTTAGCATTTAGAACTACAATTTTTATACTATATCTTTCAACATCGTCAAATAGACCCGTGCTGTTTCACCTATTCTAACAAAATTCCACCAAATCCGTAAGCTAGCTTAACCAGAACCCTATTCTTCAGTTAATCAATTTAGTATACAGCAATTTCTTGGAATCTACTACCCCCGAAAATCTGAACACCCATAGCGCCCATTTACCGATTCCTAGTATCCCATCACGCCCAAGGTAAAGCTTGCCGCCAGCTAGCTGCCAAAAAAATTGCGCCTGGCTTGGGCGCGGGCTATAATTCTGCCGGGCTGGCCGAGGATTGGATGCAATTGACTCACAACTAGCGGGCCTGAATCAGCATCGTAAAATCGTTCGAAGGTGGTTATGTTAAAAACGCATACTTGTGGAGAACTGAATCTCCAGCACGTTGGGCAACGCGTCACGTTAGCTGGCTGGCTTAATCGGCGCCGCGATCATGGTGGCTTAATCTTTTTAGATCTACGAGATCGATTCGGCCTGACACAAGTCACGGTCGATTCTGCGACAGAAGCCGCGGCTCATGGCGTCGCCAACCAAGCACGCACTGAATATGTCCTGCAGGTTCAAGGTGTTGTTCAGCAGCGTCCAGCTGGGCAGGAAAACCCCAACCTCAGTACAGGTGATATTGAGGTAATCGCCGACACAGTCACGATCCTCAATCCGGCCAAGCTGGTGCCTTTTTCCGTCAGCGACGGCAGTGGCGATGATGTCGATGAGTCGTTGCGGCTCAAATATCGCTATCTAGACCTACGTCGCCCCAAGATGGCTCAAAATTTACAACTGCGCCACAACATGGTGCGCTTTATCCGCGAATTTTTGTCGAATCGCGATTTTCTCGAAATTGAAACGCCGATCCTGTTGAAAAGCACCCCCGAAGGTGCACGCGACTTCGTGGTCCCAAGCCGGTTACATGAAGGCGAATTTTACGCACTGCCGCAGAGCCCTCAGCAGCTCAAACAATTGTTAATGGTGGCGGGCATTGAACGCTATTTTCAGATCGCCCGCTGTTTCCGCGACGAAGATCTGCGCGCCGATCGCCAGCCCGAGTTCACGCAACTCGATCTGGAAATGAGCTTTGTGGATGCCGAAGACATTCGCCAGTTGATCGAGCAGATGTTGCTCGAACTCTGTGCTGCCTACAATCCCAAGCCGATTCAACAAGTCCCTTTCCCGGTGATCACCTATGCCGAGGCGATGGACAAATATGGCATTGACCGCCCCGACCTGCGTTTTGGGCAATTGCTCTTCACCGTGGATGATGTCGTCCGTGAGAGTGGCTTTGGGGTCTTTAAACAAGCGCTTGCTGATGGTGGCCAAGTTAAAGGCGTGGTCTATCCCGGTGGGGCCGATTTACCCCGCCGCGAAATCGACGAGTTGACCGATTTTGTCAAACAGTATGGCGCCAAAGGCTTGGTCTGGATCGGCGTGAATGGCCCAGCGGACGAGCAAGGCCATTATCCAGCTACAGCCTTGCGCAGCCAAGTGACCAAATTCTTGACGCCAGAAGAGATCAGCCAGATCATCAAAATCAGCGAGGCGCAGCCCGGCGACTTGATCTTGATCGTAGCCGATCAGCCCTCGGTGGTAGCGCAAAGTTTATGCAATTTGCGGCTCGAGATTGGCCGCCGCGCCAAGCTAATCGATCCGAATATTCTGGCCTTTTGTTGGGTCGTTGACTTCCCCTTGCTCGAATATAATGAGGATCTCAAACGCTGGCAAGCGGTTCACCACCCCTTCACCTCGGCACGCGATGCTGATTGGGAACGGCTGGAGAGCGATCCAGGCAGTGTACTGGCCAAGGCTTATGATGTTGTGCTCAATGGCTGGGAAATTGGCGGGGGCAGTATCCGTATCCACCGTAGCGATCTACAAGATCGCCTCTTTACCGCAATTGGTATGTCAACCGAAGAGGCACATAGCCAATTTGGTCACCTGCTCGAAGCTTTCAGCTTTGGCGCCCCACCCCATGGAGGGATTGCGCTAGGGATCGACCGCTTGGTAGCGCTCTTTGCCGAGTCCAGCAGCATTCGCGAAGTGATTGCCTTCCCTAAGACTGCGGCGGGCACAGACCTGATGCTGGATACCCCCAGTACGATTACCGAAGCACAGCTTGCCGAGTTGCATATTGCAGTTCGCCCACCGACGCGTAAGTAAACAGGGCAATGACCGTAGAGCAACCACCAACAAAACGCCAACAGAAACAAACACTCATTCCTTGATCGTAATGGTTGCTTGTGGTATACTCTAGTTGACTCTGCGGTCTCCGTGATAGTACAGCAACACGGGGCGAGCCAACACTTCTCAAACGGGAGCTAGATAAAGTGGCGTGGATGTGCTAGCCTTTGCGGGTAAGACTGAAGCGCCCAATCGGCACCCACCTGCTTCTGCAGGTTCGTACCCACTGTTTACACGATTCTGCGGAGTCAAAACGTCGCCTCAATGAGGCGGCGTTTTCTGTTGGCTGATTTGATAGACGAGCGACAAGCAATGGGGCCATTTTACCCATAATCTTGAATTCGATCATTGGCAATAGATAGAAACAGCTCCGCTACCCACTTCTATCTCTCACTCTCAAAAAAAATTATGTCAACTATCTTGACGCTACCTTCCCAAATATGTTACACTTTTCACAGATTAAAATGGGCTAAGCAAGTTTAGCGGCCATCTCAAATTCACATTGGCTGGTGATGTGCCAAAACCTAGCCAAGTAGGCACCGGGCAGAAATTCTTGAGATGGGTCCCGCTGAATGTTTGAGGATGCAGAAGGGACGTGAATCGTGGCGATTATTCGCACGCGTGTAGCAGACGATACGTGGGTATTTACAAGCGAACTTTATGTGGAGGTCAATGCTGGTCTAGTGGTGACCTCCGAAGGCGGGATCTTAATTGATACACTGCCTTTCCCGTCTGAAACCAAACAAGTGATTGAATTCGCTCGCCGCGTCTGCCCCCAAGGCATCAAATATGTGATCAACACCCTCAGCCACGCTGATCACGTTTACGGCTCGTGCTTTTTTCCCGAAGCTGAGCTGATCGCCCATGATCAGTGCCGCCAAATGCTGATGGACCACGGGATTCAGGCCCTGCGCGAAGCCCAAGAACATACGCCCGAGTTGCGCAATGTCGAAATCCGCCTGCCGAAGATTGTCTTTAATGAAGGCATGGTCATTCGCTTGGGCGACAAAACGGTTCACCTGATCCATTCCCCTGGGCCCAGCCCTGAGCTGTGCGTTGTGCATGTGCGGGAAGACAAGGTGCTCTTTGCCAGCGATCTGATGATGCCCGTGCCACTGATCGCCACCCCCTACAGCGATATCGAAGCTTTCAAGCGCTCGTTGCTCAACCTGCATGATTACAATTTGGAATGTATTGTGCAAGGGCACGGCGACATTTTGCTGCGCGGCGAAGTAACCAGCAGCATCGATGTCAGCATCAAATACCTCAACGACATCCAACGGTTGGTGCAGCGCTTGATGAGCGAAGGCGCGACCAAACACGACCTACTCAAACACGACATCGAACAGTTCGATCGCAGTCGTATTCCGCTCGGCGGCTTGGTGCAACAATTTCACGCCAACAATTTGCTCTATTTGTGGGAAGAAGCTCGGGTATTGCAACGCAAACAACGGCAAGCAGAGCGTAATGGCGCTGCATAAATCGCCTGTTGTTTTTTCCGCCTCATGAGTCAAGTGGGCAAAATGAGCATGACCTCGGAGGATTCTCCACTCGATGTCATTGTAGCGCTGATCGAACAATTGTCGGTCAGTGAACGGCAGCAGTTGCAGCGCCGCTTGCGCGTGAGTGGTCTCCTTCTGCCCGAAACATACATTACCGACAAAGACCGGCTGCGAGTTGCACCCGCGCTAGCCGCTAAGATTCGTCCTGCAGGCAAACCGAGCAGTTCGCCCTCTGCAAATCCGCTGCTGGAAAAGTCCAATCGACTTCAGCTCAAGCTGGCCAGCCCTGACCCGCACACTACAACCCGCTCGCCGATCAGTGGGAAAGTGGTGGTGGGCAGCCCAACGCTTCCCGAACCCGATAATCCCCATGCTATGATGCCTCTGCCCGGCCAAGCACCTGAACAGCCGATCAAAATCATCTTTGATGGCGGCAGCCGCGGCAATCCCGGCGAAGGCTATGGCAGCTATCAATTAAGTTGGCCCGGATTGCCGCCGCAATTGGTGAAATTGCGCTTTGGCAACCACATCACCAACAACGAAGCTGAATATGACACATTGATCGCCGCGCTGGAAGGGGTAGCACAACGGCTGCAGGAGCAAGGTGCATCGCTGCAGAGTGCTCGTCTGGAGATTCGTGGTGACTCACAGTTGGTGATCAATCAAGTGTTGGGCAAATACAAAGTCAATCACGAACGGCTCAAACAGCGCCGCGACCGGGTCCGCGACATCCTCAAGCGCTTCGGCCAGTGGCAGCTGAGCCACCACGACCGATCTAAAAGCGTCGCTGTCTTGGGCCACTAATTACCACCTCGGCCTAACCCTCAATCGACCAGCAGTTGCAGCTGCTCGATCCAAACGCCATCCTCTACGCTGGGCACCAATTGCAACGTTGCTTGCTCGCGCTGAATCCCCAGTTGCGAAAGTGAGATTGTCTGGCTGGCACCCTCGGGGGCTGCGGGAAGATAGAGCTGCGTACCGCCTTCGCCTTCCACACGCAGATCCGCCGTGGGTGTGGTGCGGTAGCGGATCTGCAAGTGTGCCCCGGCTGGCAGGTGATGCAGGCCCAGTAGGGCGGGTTGCCCGGTCAACTGACGCGCCGGGACGCCGTCATATTCACGCAAGGCACCCCAAAATTGCTCGCCCAAGCTGAGATAGGGATGCGGGGTGGCAGGTGCTGGTACTTGATACCCCGTAATCCGCTCGTCGGCAAAGAGCGGCGTTTGTCCCGCAAAAATCTCCGCGGCCAGTGCTTCCGTATATTCTCGCTCCAAGCCGCCCGGCATCTTGTAGCGGTCAAGCACGACGGTGCCGACCCCCAGATCCTGCAGCACCGTCAGCCCAATGGCGGCTGGATCATCCGCTAAAATGTCCGGCCCGAGATGGCGGAAATGTTGCAAGGTGGCGACCCGCTCCGTCCACGTGCGCGGATCATCGCGGCTGATATAGGCCACGGTCAAGGGCTGCTGGTGCACCGTCTGGTAGAGCAGATAGCCAGGGCGGTCATAATTCATTGGCAGGTTTAACACTGCCCCAGCATCGGGCAGGGTGCGCAATTGTTCATAGAATGCCGGCGTGTCCGGTGGGCTCAACGGATAAGGCACCACCCAAAACTCGGCCAGCACCACCAAGCTGGCGGCAATCCCCAACGCCCATTGCCGACCACGCTGAACCGGAGCCCAGCGTGCAGCGAGGAGCCACAAGCCAATGGCCGCAGCCACGGCCAAGCACAATTGCACCATCAAGGCATGGCGACTGACGCTGCGGCTGATGCGCATAAAGGGGATGAGGCGATTCAGCAAGGCGTAGGGTGTCCAGCGCTCGACAATCTCATTACCGCTCGGCAGATCCTGCAAAGTAATGTTGCCCAAATGCGGGCGCGGACCTAAGGCCAAGATCAGAAAGAGGAGCGCCGTCACCCACCAAAAGCCCGAGCGGCGGCGATCCCACAGCGCTGCAGCCAAGGCAAGCATGAGTGGCAAATAGCCAATGCTGATCGTGCGCTCGCTGATCGGTGCGATCTGGTTGCCGATCCAGGTGAAGCTCTCGGACCGCCAGAGGGCATGCAAGCGATTGGGCACCAGGAAGTCCATCAGGCTGGCGCTTAGGATGTACAGATCGCTGGCAGGGCGCACCATAAACTGGTAGCTGAGTGCCTCGCGCACCATCGGGATCAAGATTGGCGACAGCAACACGAGAAACAATATCCCCGCGACGGCGGGTGGGGCCACCACCGACCAGGCTTGGCGGCGACTGCGCCATTCGCTCACTACGCGCCAAATCAGCGCGAAACCGGTGAACACAAACAAATAGAGCACAAAATACCAGTCACACAGACCGGTCAAAATGAGAAAGAAACCGGCCAACAAAGCACTGCGCAACCAGCTTTGCCCGCGGCGTTGTTGATGCCAGGCGCGCAGCAAGTAGAGCAGGTAAAAGGGCAACCACTGCAGCGCCATCACCTGCATGTGGCCGAGCAAATGGGCCATGTGGAAGGGCGAAAAGGTGAAGATCAGCCCAGCCACAAAGGCCGCCAACTGCGCAGGCAAGCCCGTGCTTGGCGCTTTAGCCCCTGGGAGCGGGGAACGAGTCCGCAGCCACCACAGGGCAAGCAAATACATCCCATAACCGGCCAGGCTCCAACTGATCAATACCACTGCGTTATAGGCCGGGATCAAGCCGAAAGCCAGTTGTACCGGCAGGGTGGTCACGCCATTAAAAGGATTGAGGGTGTGAAAATAGAGCCCGACGCCCGTGGGATAGTAGAGCAGGTCGGTCCGCAATGGATTGGTTTGCCGGTCGATCAAGGCGACCTTGAGCCACCATTGAT
>CAZMRA010000150.1:0-596 GCA_964568485.1 uncultured Caldilineaceae bacterium
CTTCGACCTGCTCCGCCGGTGTTTGGAAGAGATCGCCATCATACCAAATTGCGAATTGCTCCACACAAGCCTGGCAGAAACAGTCGCGCAACGGCGTTGGTTCATCCACAAAATACCCTTCGTAGCCCACCTCAGCCACCACATCGATTAAACCGTGCAGATATTGCACTGCCTGCGGCTGCACATAACAACCAGCTTTCCAGAGAGAGCCATCGCGGCGCACCTACAAACATTCCGGATGCTCCAGCAAGAAATGGCTCTGGAGGCCACCGCCAAACAGATTCAGCGCTCCCCAAAAGAGGGCCAGTGGCCGAATCCCGTGTTCTTTCGCCAGCTGCGGTGTAAATTTTACCTTACCGGGGAACCAGATGAAATCATTCTCCTGGCAACAAACGAAAATTTCATCCAGTTGCAACTCCTGCATTGCCCGCAGATCAGTGGCAATGTGTTTGGGATTGTGATGGCTCATGTAGGAGACGCCGGTGCGCATAGTGGCTCCTGTTGGCAAAAAAGATGCGAAGCGCGTGAACGCTGATGCCCCTGCCTACGCTTACGGATAAACGAACGAACCATCAGTCCGATAGGTGAAACTGCGG
>CAZMRA010000150.1:606-12280 GCA_964568485.1 uncultured Caldilineaceae bacterium
GCCAACTCTTGAATGGATACTTGGCCAACGCCTCCTCGTTTAGATCAATGCCGAGGCCCGGCGTTTCGGGGATTTCCAAATAGCCGTTGACGAGCTTGATGGGCTCATTCACAATCTCGCGGCGGACGCCCTCATCATCGGCATGATATTCGAGGATGAGGAAGTTGTGCGTGCTAGCGGCAAAATGGACGTTCACCGCGGTGGCAATGGGACCGCAAGGATTGTGCGGGGCAACTGTCACATAATGGGCATCGGCCAGGGCCGCGATCTTTTTCTGCTCCCAGAGCCCACCGGCCACACAAATGTCGGGCTGGATGATGTTGACCGCTTGCAGCTCGAGCAATTCGCGGAATTCGTAGCGGGTGTAGAGCATCTCCCCCGTCGCCAGCGGCACATCGACCAAGTCGCGCAGCTTCGCCAGGGCATCGCGATTTTCGGGGCGCAAGGGCTCTTCGATAAACATTGGGCGGAACGGCGCCACTACCTTGCAGAGATCAACTGCCCGCGAGATCTCAAAGAGCTGGGCGTGCGGATCCAAGCCGATGTCAATATCATCGCCCACTGCCTCGCGCACTGCGGCAACCCGTTTTTCGGTCTCGCGCAAGACTTTATTCCAGGGCATCGATTGCCAATCACGCGGCATGGGGCCGATCTTCAGCGCGGTGTAGCCATACTTTTCGATCAACCGCACCGAGTTATCCGCCATTTCGCTCGGCGTGCGTCCACCTGGGTTTTGATAGACGCGGATCTTATCGCGGCATTTGCCCCCCACCAATCGATAGACCGGCAGATTGGCGGCCTTGCCGGCGATGTCCCACAGCGCATGCTCGATGCCGCTGATCGCTGCATTGAGCACCATGCCGCCGGGGAAACGCGAACCGCCGTACATCAACGTCCACAAGCCTTCGATGTCGCGCGGATCGCGGCCAATCAACCAGCCTTCGAAATCGCGAATACATTCGACCGTCGCTTTGTCCGGTCCGCAAGAGTAAGCTTCACCAACGCCATAGATGCCTTCATCCGTATGCACTTTGACATAAGGGATATTGCGATGGCCCATGCTGACAAGAAACGTATCGATCTTGGTGATTTTCATAAGCAGCCTCTAACAAGCGTGAATGCTGGGAGGAAGAGTAAGCAAGTGCTTACAATTTTTTGTAATAGAGCAGTTGGGGGAACCCGCGATAGCCTACCTTTTCATAGGTGCGCCGGGCAGGGGCATGCCCTGGATCGCCACCGGTTGCCACGACGGCCAGCTTCATACCGGCTTCTTTCAACTTTTGGAGGGCAAAGTTGTTTAAGGCGGTCCCAATCCCACGGTTTTGCATTTCTGGATGTACAGCCACCATATACACTTCGCCGACCTGCTCAGCCTCGTTTAGCTCGTAGGCGACAAAGCCAGCGATCCGCTCCTCGTAGTGGGCAACCCAAGTATGATATTTTTCGGTGTTGCCGCAGACAGATTCTACAGCGGCACGTTGGGAAGCCCGCCAATCAGGATACTGTAACAAAAATATCTCCCGGCCCAGCATCTCTTCGAAAGAAGCAAAGACCGGCGCCCAAGCCTGCAACGACAACTGCACGATTTCTTCGATCTCATCGCTACGCAACGGGCGAATCGCTATAGCCTGCATCGGCGTTGTTCCCTAGGTGGTATCAACAGCGGGTAATGATTCTGGGAATAGAACAAACAATAGTCAATTGTTAATCTGCCACACCTGGGCACCAATTAACAATTGACTATTGACCTGCGAACATGAACCACAATTTAGCCTTTGAGGCCAGTGGTGACAATCCCGCGTACAAAGTATTTCTGCGCAACAAAGAAGAGGACCAACGACGGCAGCGCCACGATCAGCGAGGCGGCCATCAGAATAGCTTCGCGTGGCTCATCATCCCCAAACGGGGTGGAGATGAAATAGCGCAGACCGATCGAGAGCGTATACTTTTCTTCCGTGTTCAGATAGATCAACGGGCCGATGAACTCGTTCCAGTGCTCCAAGAAGGAGAAAATCGCGACCGTGGCAATGGCCGGACCAGAGAGCGGCAGAATGATATTCCAGAAAATCCGCACAGACGAGGCGCCATCGAGCTTTGCCGCTTCATCCAAATCGCGCGGGATGGTCATAAAGAATTGGCGCAATAGGAAGATGAAGAACGCCCCACCGCCAAAGTAAGAGGGCACGATCAACGGCAGGTAGGTGTTGATCCAATTCATGTAGCGGAAGAGCAAAAATTGCGGCACGATGGTGACTTGCCAGGGCAGCATCATGGTGCTGATCACAATAAAGAAGAGGGCATTGCGGCCTGGAAAGCGAAAACGGGTAAAGCCAAACGCGACCGCAGATGCCGACAGGATCTGCCCGACCATTGCGAATGCAGTCACAATAACCGTATTGCGAATAAAAATTGCAAACGGAGCAAGCCGAAAGACATCTGTATAGTTGGCCCAGCGTACGACCTCTGGCAGGAAGGTCGGTGGAATCCGGCGAATCTCGGCGGCGGTCTTCAGCGAACTGCTCATTGTCCAGAAGAACGGCAGGCTAAAGGCGATTGCAACCACAATGGCGATGGTATAGAGGAGCACCTTGCCGATCAACCGACTGGTTGAGATGCTACCTGTTTTTGCCGGGACCTCTTGCCGACCACTGAGGGAGTGTACAGTTGGTTGAGAAGTTGCCATATGGACTCCTTATTACGAAAACTCGTAGTAGACCCAACGATCCGACAGTTTGATCTGCAAGTAGGAGAGAATGAAGATCAAAACGAAGAAGATCCACGCTAACGCCGAGGCATAGCCCATCTGGAAGTAGTGAAATGCGTTGTAGTAAAGATGGAGCATATAGAACCAAGTGGCGTAGTTTGGTCCACCCGCTGTTGCAATATAGGCAACCGAAAAAACGCTGAAGCTCCCGATAATCCCCAAAATTGTATTAAAGAGAATCACTGGGGAGATCAATGGCACCGTAACATTTCTAAACCGTTGCCAGGCGTTGGCACCATCTAGATCAGCTGCTTCTTGTAATTCTTTAGGTACACCTTGTAGGCCGGCCAGGAAGATGATCATCCGCCCCCCACCGACGCTCGACCAAAGTGTGATCAGAATAATCGACGGGATGGCCCAAGAACGGTCGGTAAGCCAGCCAGGACCAGAGATACCGACAAACGAGAGCAGATAATTGACCAACCCTTGCTGTGGGGATAGCAACCATTGCCAGAGAATCGCCAGCGCAACAACCGGTGTCAACGAGGGTAAATAATAGAGAGCCCGAAAGAACGCTCTCCCCTTCAACTCCTGATTGAGCAGCATGGCTGCAAGCAGGGAGAGGATCACCCCCAAGATCACCGACACAAACGAAAAGTAAGCCGTGCGCCATAGTGACGGCCAAAATAATCTATCTACAAAAAAAGCTTCATTATAATTCGCCAGCCCAAGCCACTCGGGGGTGCCACCAATTTTGTAGCGGGTAAGGCTCAGATAAAACGAGGCAATAATCGGCCCCAACGCAAAGATAAGAAACCCGATCACCCACGGGCTGATCCACAAATAGCCTTCTAAGGCTTCTCTGCGTTGCATCGGTGACCCTAACCAACCGCGGCGTGTTGTCGCTTGGCTTGCTGCCATCTTTGACTCCCTTGATACTTTGCTCTACTCAACCAATGCACTGTCCATCAGCAACAATTGGTCCAAAGCAATCGCCGTATAGCAAAGGATTGAAGAGATCAAGAGATTTAGCGAACATAATCTCTGCATCCCTTCAATCCTTAGCCTACAAACTCATTTGTCCAGCGTCAATCATTATGGGCGCGGTTGATCCAAAATGTTCTGGATCTGCAAGGCGACATCATCGACAAAGGCCTGGGTCGGCTCTTCGTCACCGGTCCACAATGGTTGCAGCAATTGGCTCAGGGCCGATTCGGCCTCAGACTGGCGCCAGTTGGCCGTGATACGGCTGGCCATCGCGTTGTCCATGATCTCCTTGAAGACGACGCGGAAGGGGAATTCCAACAGTTCCGGCGCGCCGTAGACATCCGGACGGCCACCGACCGTACCACCGATCAACCCAAGCTGAATACCCGAATCTTGGTTACAGAGATATTCCACCCACTTGTAAGCTTCGTTCGGATGCGCAGTAGTTGTCGTGACACAGTAAGCATCGACTTCATAGTCCGAACCACCAACGCCACCCGGTCCGATTGCGTTGGGCACGACCATCCACTCGAAGGAATCACCGATGGTGCCACCCGTCACAGAGACCGAAGTACCGCCCTGATACAGAGCTAGCGAACCAGCGATCCACATATCGTTACCGCCACCAATCATCTCGGCGGGGGTGGGCGCAACCCGGTGGGTCTGGAAGAGATCATACAAGTAGGTGAGCGCTTGTACCCCCAATTCGCTGTTCAATTGGAACTGGGTGCCATCTTCGTTGAGCAATTCGGTCCCATGAGCGCGCAACAGGGTAACCAGGGTCTTCCAAGCACTCCCAATCCCCGGCAGATAGCCATAGACCGGCGGGTTGGCATCGCGATTGGTCAACGCTTTGGCAAGTTCCACTTGGTCTTCCTGTGTCCAGGAGGAGGTTGGTACATCCAAACCAGCCTCTTCAATCAAGGTCTGGTTGTAGTAAATGACAGCCAAACCCGGGTGGGCCTTAAAGGGCAGACCGAGCAGATTGCCTTCAACGGTGATGGCATCCAAGCAGCCTTGATACCACTGGGAGAGATCCACATTGTTGGCAGAGACCAGGTCATCGATCGGAGCAACGATGTTCTGGGCCCACATGAAATTGATCGTCGCCCCACCCAACGCGCTCCAAGCGGCATCGCCCAGGGTATTCCCGGCCAACATGGTCGAGACTTTGGCGTTGTACTCTTCGCCGGGGAAGGATTCTTTTACGATCTCAATGTCGGGGTTCTCTTCCATGAATTTCGGCATCTGCATATCATAGAGGGTGTCCTCTTGTTGGCCGATGCGAGCATGGAAACGGATGGTTGTCTTTTCACTAGAAGGCGCAGCATCGCCACTGCCAGATTGTTGGGCAGCCGGGGCTGCACCGGGCGCGGCACAGGCGGCTAATGCCAACCCAGCCATACCGAATGACGTGGCGCGCAAGAAGCCGCGCCGTGAAAGCTTGTGTTGGGAATCCACTACCTTTCCTCCTTATAATCTCACAGTTGGGAAATTCCGGGCTTACAATTGGACATTCCTAACGCAGCATCGCTGGTTGCGCCACTGGAGCACTCATTCCGATAAATGAGTGTAGATGGCAACTTATATCAGGGCTACCTGAAATGTAATCGTATACCGCGGCTTACTACCGGCTTGATCCATTGAGGATGATGCGCACTTAGTGTAAACAGATGAAAGCTTGCCCCTGAGAAGGGACAATCCCTCATTGACATAACGTACGCCAACTTGCTTTATAGCTTCAATTCACTGGGCTTCCGATTAAAATCTATCCTAACACAAATTTCTACAAGCTGTCAATTGTGATTTAGTTGGAGAAACGTCAGTTTCATCCACTAATTCGCTACTCACAAGCTGCTAACACTCACAGCCCTCTTCTTGCCTTTGTATCCCCTAGTAGACCGAGCCACTATAACGTAACCGATGTCCTGTCGTAGAACCCCATGCTAGGCTAAGAGTGAACTCAAATTAGTTTGTATATGCGTTGTCACTGTCACGCAATACGCAGCATCAGCATCTCCCTAGAAAGGATCGCATCATCATGGAAATTGGCTATGCCCTCTCAAGCGAGGAGCACGATCCGAATCAATTAGTTCGCCACGCCCGTCAGGCTGAAGCAACCGGCTTCACTTTTGCGCTGATCTCCGATCATTTTCACCCGTGGGTCAGCCGCCAACCCCACAGCCCTTTTGTTTGGAGCGTCATCGGCGGAATTGCGCAGGCAACCACCAAGTTGCGCCTGGGGACTGGCGTCACTTGCCCGATCATGCGCATTCACCCCGCTATCTTGGCGCAGGCCGCGGCCACCGCTACGGCGATGATGCCCGACCGTTTCTTTTTTGGCATCGGTACCGGGGAGAATCTGAATGAGCATATTGTGGGCGAACGCTGGCCCCCGTTTGATATTCGCCTGGCGATGTTGGCGGAAGCGGTAGAGTTGATCCGCGAGCTTTGGCTCGGCGAGACCACCAGCTACTGGGGAGAGTATTACACGGTTGAGGATGCTCGCATCTTTACCTTACCGCCTTCACCCCCGCCGATCATGGTGGCGGCTAGCGGACGCAAGACCGCGACCTATGCGGGGGAAGAGGGCGACGGCTTGATCAACACCAAGCCGGATGCGAAGGTGATCGAGGCTTTTCAAGAAGCTGGAGGGCGCGACAAGCCGAGTTATGGGCAATTGACGGTCTGCTGGGCCGAGGATGAAAAAACGGCACGCGCCACGGCCCACGAATGGTGGCCCAATGCGGGGCTAGCCAGTCCGCTTTCGCAAGAATTGCGCACGGTAGCCCATTTTGATCAAGCAGCCAAGGCAGTCACCGAAGAGCAGGTCGCTGAATCGGTGATTTGTGGACCTGACCCCCAACGCCATCTGGATGCCATTCAAGAATTTGTGGATGCGGGATATGAGCACGTCTATATTCACCAAGTCGGGCCCGATCAAGAGGGTTTCTTTGAGTTTTACGCCAAACACATCCTGTCCGAGTTGAAATGACGATGGTCCGCGGCCGCCATTAGCGCGCCGCGCGGCCATCGTCGTCGTTTCACTTATAGCTTCACAATGTGGTTGCTATCGGTTGACTCATACGCCGCCATGATGATGCGCAGCGTGTCGGTTGCTTCGGTTACGGAATGAAGCGGCTCAAAGCCATTTTCGACTGCTTCCACAAAGTGGCTGATTTCAGCTGCGAATGAACGGTTGTAATCCCACCCCGGGAATTCGACGACCGCGGGCTGCTGGAAGCCGACTGGTTGATAGTAGAGTTTGTCGATTTCACCCCACAATTGCCCGGCTTCACCCGTGACACTGAAGAGGATCGGCCGCGAGCCCGGCGCTGGCATAGCCCAGCTCGTGAAGACATGGCCCAAGCTACCATCCGGGAACTTGAGCATCACATTGGCGGTGTCTTCCTCTTGCAGTGGCAAGCGGAAGGTCCCCATCATGGCGGTCACTTCGCTGGGGGTCTGCCCGGCCAAAAAGAGCAAGCGGTATGTAGGATGATATCCGGTGTCGATGTACTCGCCGCCGCCCATCTTGGTGGGATCGCTGCGCCAGGTATCGCTGAAGGCGGCAGCGCTCTTATCCCACTGCTGTTTGTCCGCGGGCAATGGGCGGCGCCGGGCTGAACAGTCGAACGAATGGATCATGTAGATCTTGCCCAAATCACCCTTCATGATCATCTGTTTGGCTTGCTGCACAGCGGGGAAAAAGAGTTGATTGTGGGCAGCCATCATAGTGATGCCAGCTGCTTTGACTGTGGCTTCGATCTCCTTGGCCTCGTCCAAGTTCAGACAGAGCGGCTTCTCGGTCATGAGATGTTTGCCCGCTTGGGCTGCCGCCACAATGGCAGGGCGATGCAGGTGATGGGGCAAAGAGATATCAACCGCATCGATCTCAGGGTCGGCCAGTAGGTCGTGATAATCGTTGTAGGTCTTGACCGTGTAATCGATGGGGCCAAGCTGGGCAATCCGGGTTTGCATAGCCGCGTCGGACACATCGGCCATCGCCACAATCCGTGCACGGTCGGTCACCGTCTTCCAACCATCTACGTGAGCGCGAGTGATCCCGCCACAGCCGATCAAGCCAATTCGGAGCGTCATAACAATTCCTTTGTTCCTTAATTTGTTGATTGAGTGGGAGCAAGTGGCACAGAGCAGTTGCGACTACCCCGTGTGAGGCTCTTATTATACAACAAATTGCTGATGGGAATTGCTCGGGGCAAGGGAGCCGACGCAGCCAGCCATGCTTGGCGGCAAATCCAATTAAGCCGTTTGCACCTCAGCAGGCGATTCAATCGCTGTAGGCTTCTCATCGGCGAGTTTGGTCGGGAACAGTAACGTGAATTGTGTCCCGTTGCCCGGGCTGCTACTCACAGCAATGCCACCCCGGTGGCCGCGCACAATGCCCAACACCGCAGCCAAACCCAAGCCGCGCCCGGTAAACTTGGTCGTGTAAAAAGGGTCAAACAATTTAAGGCGGGTCGTCTCGTCCATGCCACACCCGTTGTCGGTGACGACAAGCGAGACATAAAGGGCAGGTTCTAGAGGCTGACTAGTATATTGCCAAAAGTGGCTGTCTGTTTCAGTAATCACTTGGTGACCGGTGGCCAAGGTAATACTGGTGGCCTCTGCTTCGCTGGCATTGAGCACTAAATTTACTAAAATCTGGCTCAACTGGGTTCGATCAGCTTGGCAGGGCTGCAACTGATCGGCTAATGCCAGGTGAATCGAGGTACGACCATCGACAATGGTGGTCAACAGGGCTTGATTTTCCTGAATGACTGTGTTTAAGTCACAACGGTCAAGCTGGAAATGACCCCGCCCCGAATAAGCCAACATCTGTTTTGCGAGGGCTGTGGCCTGCTCCATGGCGATCAGTGCTTTCTCGATAGCTGCACGTGCCGGCGAGGATGGCTGGAGCTGGGCCCGGGCAATACTGCTATAACCGACCATCACAGTCAGAAGATTGTTGAAGTCATGGGCAACTCCCCCTGCTAAGATACCCAAGCTCTCCAGCTTTTGCGCCTGAATTAACGCCTGCTCGGCGCGTTCTCGTTCGCGAATTTCATGTTCCAGTTGGATATTCTTTTCGCGCAGTAACCGAGCTTCGCGTTTTGCCGCTTCGGTCTTATGGATAACCTCCAGCGTGCGGATCTGGCGTTCATTCTCTTCGTTAAAGACTGTTTTATACAGCCTCATATACTGTTCATAATGATGCAGAGCCAGGTAGGTATCGCCCTGCTGACGGAAGAGTTCGGCCAGCGCTTCTTGCACCGTATATTGATGGATCTGATTGCCGGTTTGCTCACAAACCGACCAAGCCTCATCCAACGCAATTCGGGCCGCTTCCATATTGCCCAATTTACTATGCACCCGCCCCAATTGAATCAAGATCAAGGTATGCTGGGTAGGATCATTGAGGATCTTGGCTAGGGTCAATGCCCCTTGATAACAATCCACAGCGGCTCGATATTCCCGCAGCCGGCTGTAAATATCGCCGATGGTTTGCCAGGCCAACAACTCTCCCAATTGATAATGAATGGCTTGCGCCGTTGTCAATGCCTGTTGCACACAAGTGAGCGCGGATTCAGTCTGATTGAGGTTCAGATAGCTGATCGCCAGGTTATACAGGGAGAGAGATTCGCCAATCTCCTCTTGGCAGCTGCGAAATTTTTCTAATGCGACCAAGAAATGTTCGATTGCCTTTTGATCTTCCCCGCGCAATTGGTATTGATAACCTAGATCATGATAAGCCGCCGCCTCTTGATCGAGATCCCCTATCGCTCTCCCCATCTCTAATTTCTTTAAGAAATAGGTGTACGCCTCGTCAAAACGGTGAAGTTCAATCCAGACCTTGCCGATACGGCCAAGCGCGCGGGCTGTCCACGTGGAAGGCTCGTCGGTGTCGAGGATCTCACGTGCGGCGCTGGCGTATGCCATCGCTTGTTCAGTACGAGCGGCCCTAGATTCAAGAAAGCTGAAGATGATCAAACTATGGGCGATGCGTTGGGCAGCCTCTGGTTCTTTGTGCACAAGACGCTGGGCGTGCTCGTACGCCTCTTCAACCAATGACCGGGAGCGTTGTGGATTACGATAGCGCAACGACCAAGCCAATTCGTTTTGTAAATCGATTTGTAGGAGCGGTGGATTTTCTAGGGAAAGCTGTTTTTCAAGTGCCGTTAGCTTATAATTCATGAGAGACTCACACAAAATCGCAGACCACACAAAAGTCAGAGCGAATTTCACCATACTCTGGACATTTTGTGTAGCTGCGAGTGTTAACAAATATAAGATCACCGTGCTGAAAAATCGGTGATTATCCCTTCACAGCACCAGCCGCTAAGCCGGAAACCACATAGCGCTGCGCCAAGATATAGAGCAACACCACTGGGGCCATAGCAATCAACGCGCCGGCCATCATCGGGCCGACCATATAATAATCGGAGCGGTAAAAATTGCTCAACCCTACCGAGATCATGCGATGAGCATCATCTTGGGCGAGGACGAGCGCAAAGATAAACTCATTCCAGACACCGTTGAAGATAAAGATCATCGCGGTGACAATACCCGGCACTGAGAGGGGAATGACAATATACCACAGCGACTTGAGGCGCGTACAGCCGTCGATCAGCGAGGCTTCTTCCATCTCTGCGGAAAAGCTACGTAAATACCCCATCATCAGCCAAGTACAAAAAGGCACCGCGAAGCTCAAATTGGCGACAATCAGCCCCAGGTAGGTATCTTTCAGCCCAAGCCGGATGATCGTCAAATACATGGGAATCAGCATCAGCGAGCCGGGAATCAAATAGACAAAAAGGACCCCCCGCGCCATAATCGCCCGCCCCGGAAAGCGCAAGCGGGTCAGCGAATAGGCCGCCAGTACAGAAATGGTCACTACAACAGCAGTGGTGGAGAGCGCAACGATCAATGTGTTGCGCAAGTAGAGTGGAATGCGGAAATTGACGATCACATCGCGGAAGTTGCTCCACGTTGGGTTGCGTGGGATCCAAGTTAATTCGGAGTAAATCTCGCTCTCAAATTTGAACGCCGTGATCAGCATAAAGTAGAGCGGGAAGAGGATCATGATCAGGAGCACGACAATGACCACAAAGGAAACCACACGAAAAATCGATTCGGGTACCCGGTCGAATAGGTCAGTCATTGAGTAGCCTCCCTATCCATATAGCTGGCTACGCTCAGCACCAAAAGGGCCACAATCGGCAACATCATGATCGGTAACGCCGCCCCTTCGCCTAGCCGGAAGTTTTGCATCGCCAAATGATACGTGAGCAAGGGGAAAACCTCGGTCGTATTACTCGGCCCACCACCCGTCAAGAGCATAGGGATTTCTAGACTGTTCATGGTCCAGATTGTGGAGAGTAAGATCACGACCCCCATCACCTGGCGGATGCCGGGGATGGTGATATAGAAGAAACGGGCCAAGCGGCCAGCCCCATCTACCTTGGCGGCGTCATACAATTCTGTCGAAATGGTCTGCATCCCCGCCAAGAAGGTCAGCGCATAGAAGGGGTATCCCTTCCAAACCAAGACAAAAATCAAGAGCGTGATTGCTGAAGCAGGGCGGGCCAGGAAGGGGTAATTCTCGCTGAGTACGCCAAAGCTGACCAGAATCTGGTTGAGCAACCCCGTCTGCCCATCAAAAATCCATCGCCAAGCCAGCACGATGATATAGGTTGGCAAGATCCACGGCAACATAAAGATGCCGCGCAAGACATCGCGTCCGCGGAAGCTCTGATTGAGCGCAGTCGCCAAGATCAGCCCGACCACTGCCTTGAGCACGACCGCAGCAATCGTGATCAGTACAGTACGCACGACCATCTCGCTAAAATCGGGCCAGCCCAAAATATATTCGTAGTTAGCAAGCCCAACCCAACGCCCCGGCCCGCGCCCAACCATACGGTCGGTAAAGCTAATGCGGATCGCCCCCACAAAAGGGTAGCCGACCATACCCAACACCACCAG
>CAZMRA010000151.1:0-12277 GCA_964568485.1 uncultured Caldilineaceae bacterium
CCTTGTTTAAAACTTGGGGTAGAACCAGGAACAACGATGAAACGATCGGAGGTAGCTCCCAGGAATCGTTTCGAAACTACATCCACCAAACGTCATGCAGAAAAGGATGGTTCCTACATTTACCCAGTAAATAATGGAATTGCTGTTCAATGGCTTACAAAGATTCTGAAGAATTTAGAATTTCTTGGTATTGGAGCGAAGGATTCCGCCAAAATTTACGATTATATATACAGAGCAGACAAACTTTTTTCCCCTTCGCAGCACGACTGCTTGATTCAAAAATTGAAATTGGTTGTCAGACAATCTGAGCGACCAATTGTGGATCGGGGAATCGTGTTGACGCTGATTGAACATCCTCTTCTTTCTCCTCTTGCGCTGAGAGAACCCGACTTTGCCGTATGGCAGGGTCGGGTTCTCGATTTTTACGCCACCTTGCTCGGTTACCATGGAATTCTATGTGCGGCTGAGCTCCTGCATCCTCAACATAGCAATAAATGGCTATACGACACTGCAATTTCTAATAGATACCCTTTGTATGCTTCATTTCTTTAGGGAAGATTTTGAATATCTACACGAAATCAACATTAAGCATGCCATACCGTATGGTTTGGAGATAGTCCTCTACCTCGAGAAAGACCGATGACTATGCGATGATTGACAAACCATATGGTATGGTATAGGATGCACACCAGGCAGACGATAATGAGATTGGTACAGGCTTTGCCCGACCAGCTTGGTGAACAAGCAACACCTACCTAAAATCCTTTGTTTACTTACGGAATCTCCATTTTGGCAGAACCTGTAAGTGGGCGGTAAATTTGTATCAGTAACGGTTGGTCAACATATGGCACGAACATCCAAACAAGATTGGCTTGAGGCCGGGCTTCAGATATTAGCAACCGAGGGCGCGCCTACCCTCACCATCGAACGGTTGACGGCTGCGCTCTCTTTGTCCAAAGGTTCGTTCTATCACCATTTCCAAGGGCTACCAGGCTATAAGGCAGCACTGCTCGAGTTTATTGAGCAGCAGAGCATCGAGCGGATGCGAGCAGTCACTACCCTTGCGGTTACTCCGGTAGCGGGCATGGCGCAATTATTTGTCAGCTCGGTAACGGAGCCGCCTGAACTCGAAGTGGCTCTTCGGGCTTGGGCCCTACAAGATCGCGAAGTGCGGGAAGTCCAAGCGCGCATTGACGAACAACGCTTGGCGTGCGCTCGTTCGTTGTGCAGCCAGCTCCTCGGTGACGATCGGCGGGTTCAACTGATGAGTCGCATGGTTCAGGCTTTGATGATTGGGAGCACCCAATTTCAGCCACCTTTGCCTCAACCCGTTCGGCATCAGCTCTTTGCCGAGTTCATGCGGCTATACGAACTAGCCGATGGTTTTCAGCAAAGCTACACTTATGTTTGATCAGAAGAAGGCTTGGGATGCCGCTGCAGTCGCCTATCAAGCCAACCAAGCCGAACGCTCTGCGGACATTGAATACGGACCTTGGGCGCCAACCGAAAACGAGTTGAAGCTGTTAGGGTCCGTACATGCGCTGAGAGTGCTGGAGTTGGGTTGTGGCGGCGGGCAAACCAGCCTAGCCTTTGCCAAGCAAGGGGCAACGGTCACCGGGTTAGACATCAGCACGCAGCAGCTCGCCTTTGCTCGCCAGCATGCGCAGGCAAGTTCACTACAGGTACACTTTGTAGAAGGCGATGTCGCCCAACTGGCTAGCTGGCCTGACACAACTTGGGATTTGATCTTCGCAGCCTACCTTTTGCCTTATCTAGCTGATGTGAGCGCTTGCTTGGGTGAATGTTGGCGGCTCTTGCAGAACAATGGACGCTTGGTGTGCAGCATGGATCACCCGCTGTGGGACTGCTTTTTCGAAGAGGAAGAGGAGGAGAGAACACTTTATCCGGCTCGCAATTACTTTGATCACACCCCACTCCGCTGGCGTTTCCCGGGTACGGGGGTACAGATGCAGCACTATCACTATACGATCAGTGAATGGTTGGCGATGTTCTATGCGGCTGGCTTTCAACGGGTTCAACTAGTCGAGCCGCAGGTCCCACTTGCGCTTGCAGAAGCCACCTGGCCCGATGACGATCCGTTGTCGACTATCCGAAATTTGCCACAAACAGCCATTTGGATCGCTCATAAGGTTGCTCATTCAGAAGCGATTTAAATTGGGCCAAGCAGGAAGCGCAAAATCTATCAGATTTCCGATAGTCAGCACTTATCACGGCAAATCGACAAATATTAATGCTTTTTTGAAGTTTTCAGAAATTTATTTTGTTTACAGCGATTTCTCCTCTTGAATACAGGAGAAAAAAGTGCTAAACTTGCTAAAGCGTTTTAGACTATTACTTGCTAGATAGATGATATCTCGTCAATGCCTGCATGTTTTTTTGCTAATTGTTGGGTTTCTGGCGATTCCTTCGCCAGTTGCTGCTCAATTTTGGCCCGCCCTGGGAGGCCGAGCCGTTTCACGCGATGGCAAATGGTTGGTGCCAGTAGCCAACGCCCTGCTCTCATCTGATGAGCATGATCATCTACGACGCGGCTCCGTCAATGCATGGGATCTCACCATGCCACTGGGGTCACCGGTCTACGCAATGGCAGCGGGCGAAGTCACTTATGCGGGATGCAACAATGCTGGTGGGTATGGCTGTTGGGCATTGATCGATCATGGCGACGGCTACAGAAGCCTTTATGCGCACTTGATGGATGAAGGCAATGGCACAATCTGGGTCAAGAGCGGGATGCGCGTCACCGCCTGGACAGTCCTAGGGCGTGTCGGCTGGACAGGGATGACCAGTTTTGGACCCCATGTTCACTGGGAGATTCACCATACCCAGCAAGGTCGCATGCGCAATGATCACTTTTTTAGCCGCACAGCAGTGAGCTATTGCAAATTCTGTGCAGCAACTGCCGAACAAATGGCTCAACAAGCCAATCCAGTTTATGGGATAGTGCCTTATGTAAATTTACTCGGTAGTCAGGGAGCATTGATCTTTTTATTGGTGGTGCTCGCTCTCATACTCTTTTTCCGCCCCCAAGTAGCCGTAGCGGCAACCCAACGGGCGGGCAGTTGGCTTCATCGTTTCCTCAATTTAGCCCCCACGGAAACTGATGGCCATTCCCTTTGGCGGAAGCGCCATTGGCTCTATCTCTCGGTGATCTTCATCGTCCCAGCACTATTCTGCGGGTCATCTACCGCCTTTGCCGTGTGGATGGCCGAGGAACAAATTGCGCCGAATGCGCTGATTGCCTACTGGCGCTATGGCGTTTATCCCTTGATGGGGGGAGGTTATCAGAGCGGAGCCAAATATAGTGCAGTTTGGGGTATGCCATGTAGCGGCGTCGGGACATTAGGCCGCAGTTGTGAGGCAGCAGAGATTGTCAAAGAAGGGATCATTTGGCAACAAGCCATCGAGCGCTTGAGTGGCGCCCAACCCATTCCGGTTGTGATCCCCCGACTAGCAGGCCGCTTTGGTTTTAGCGAAGCTCGCCAATTGCTGACCGCCATGCATCAAGAGCAGGGATTGGTGATTCTAGATGTGGGCGAAGATTTTCTGCTAGCTAAACAGGCGATCGACGAATTGAGCGAGTTTGGCCTGGATGGCATCGCCATCGATCTTGAATATGTCGAAAACGCTCATGCCGATGATGTCCGCACCCTGGCTCGCCAGCTGGCAGCAGGACGAAAACAGGCCGGACTGGCCGGAGATGGCGTACTTGTTTTATGGAACGTCTTTCACAATCTGAAAGATAGCAGCAAACTAGCAGTACCAGGTGTACAAATCGTACCGATCTTTACCGGGTATGGCAATACAGCGACCAAAATCGCTGGGCTGAAACGGACGCAACAGATGTTTGGAGTGCGTCCAGCCAACTCGGGATTGATGGCCTTTGACCATCGTTGGCCGATCAATCAGCAATGTCAGACCTTTGACACCCGCTACGGATATGATTGTCAAAGCTGGATTACACTCTTTGCCGACCCAACTGCTCAACGTGTGGGCTGGTGGGTGCAACAATAAGCAACTTAGTGTTCCGGCCTGAAAGTTGCCAACAAGGTTCAGGCTAGACACTTTTCTCTTTAGCAATCTTTCAAATTCATTTGCCAGTGCAATTGCAGTAACGAAGGGGGCAAAACGTCATGAGCAGCATTACTGATGCCTTAGGCTGGCTCGCTGGCGCGTTTTATGTCATTGTTGCGCTATCTATTGTATATCTCTTTTTCTTTCGCATCGTACCGCTGGTCTTGGGCAAGATCACCTGGGACATATGGTCACTGGTGCGAGGGGTCTTGGTTTTGGGAGTCTTAGCATTTCTGTTGGGTTGTGTCGCTATCTTTACAGCAGATTGGATCTTCAGCCAGGTTTTGGATACCTTGCCCCGCACCCGCATGGCTCGAGAGGTGGATCGTGTCACCGGCTCGCTGATGCGTCTATCGGTTGATAGTGGCCCATACACAGCGTCGGCTGGCCCTGTTTTTGGGATGCTGAACGCACCAGAAGCCCCCAGTGGTGACCCGCAAGCAGGCTACACAGCGCCCCCTCCTGGTAGCACAGCCCCAGTCGTCGATCCGCTGGAGAATCTAAAGCCCAATGCACTGGATCTATGGGCCACGCTCGTCCAGACCAAATACAATCCCAGCGGCAATGTCGCCGACAATACCAACGTCATGAACAAACGTGATATTCCGCAAGGTGTCACTTGCGATGTTGCCGCAGTCGGTGGTGGCTGGAAATTGAAGCGCTATGAAGAATGGCGGCTGGCGTGTAGCATGGATAATTTCCGCAGCTCCGTGGTGATCCAAGTCAACGGCACTGCAGCACGCGGTCTAACCGGGGGCAGCTACTACACTGCGGAGAATCCTTTCACGGTCTACGGTACGGGACAATGGCCAGATATTGCCTACCTACCGGCCAATTCCAATCCGGCGCAAGATGAGGAGCCATCGGGCGAGCCACAAGGTGGCCCGGCGAGCCAAGATATCCCTACCGTGCCCGTACGCGAACACCAAGTACGTCCGGGCGAGAGCCTAGCGATGATCGCCCAGAAGTATAGCTTGAGCGTGCCTAAACTAGTGCAAGCCAATCAGAACAAATATCCACAACTTCAAGCAAACCCGAACGTAATTGTTGTTGGCTGGGTGTTGGAAATTCCGAGCGAGGAGTGATAAACTGGCTTTGTACCGGTTTGTGATAGAGGAAAGAGACAATGCCTGTACGTCATAAGCTCACGCCCGCCGATCACGAAGCACTACGGCAGATCCGCGAGATTCTACAGCGATACCCGGGCAGCTTTGGGCGGATCGAAGATCCACTCACTCAGCAGATGGCCCAGGAACTGCTGCATTATCCACCGCGCGAAGCGGTACGCAAGGCGGAAGAATTTCGTGAGCAGATCAAACGGCTGAATGATCTGGAAGAGGAAAAAACCGCACAAGCCGCAAAGCGGATGGCGGAACTGCGCGAGCGTCCAGTCTACAGCCTGGGCCGAACCGGGATCATCGGCGCCTTTTTCCGTTCATTCATGGCAAGTCTCAATGCAACTCCGCTCACCTCGACCAACTGGTATGAGCTGACCGATCGCGGCTTGGTGGTTCACATGCCTTTCTCCTCAGTCACTGAACGCACAGTTAACCATATTGACTTGCTGGAGAAACGACTCGAGCTCGGGGTCAATCCACCCTTCTACTTTGACTGGATCTTGGGCATGCTCAAGCAGTTGCGAATCAATATCCAAACGCCTTGGGGAACCATCACCTTGCGCGAGCCTGGAAGTGGCGTCACCCTAGCGGAAATTGTTGAGCTCAAACCCAACCAGAAGCTGGCCCAAATTCGCCAAGACTTGGCAGCGATCCATCGGGTGAGGTACCCTTACGTCAACCACCGCTTATTGCCTAGATTGGTGGACCTGTATAGCTATTACCTCGACGAGTGGGATCCAGAATTCCGCGTCCAGTTGCCAGAGCCAGAAGAGCCAGCAGCAGCAAATGAAAATATGTAATCACCATGCGCTCACAGCATGGCTAGCTAGACGCTAGCCTACATTGGTGGTAATGTCATCAACTGAATCGAGTTAATTAGGGCAAAGCTTGCGGAGAGCTTTGCCCTTTTCTACACGCTTTTTCTTTTACAGTTATTACAAAATCACTGCAGTCCGTAGCGTCTTTATCTACCTTCCAAGGCAGCGTGAGAGACACTGGAAGCAGTGCCGATAGTTTGTCTGACTGTGCTATAATGGATGCTATGAGTATCGAACCAGATCTACCCCACATCGGCGCGGTGATTGCCGCCGCCGGGCTCAGCCGTCGTATGGGTTCGCCGAAGCAGCTTTTGCCTTGGGGCAACAGCACGGTGATCGCCAGCGTCGTCGAACATCTACAGGAAGCCGGGGCCAAGCCGATCCTGGTGGTAACCGGGCATCGGCACGACGAGGTGGTCGCTGCGCTCAGCAACACCGCGGCCCAAACGATTTATAACACCGAGTATGCGACTGCGGAGATGCTCAGCTCCTATCAAGTAGGACTACGCACCCTGGCCACGAGTGATTGTGCCGGGGTTTTGCTCGCGCTTGGCGATCAGCCGCACATTCCAGTAGCGACCTTGCGCCAACTAGTCGAGCAAGCCCAAGCCACGCCGGATGCGATTGTGATCCCCAGCTATGCCATGCGTCGCGGCCATCCCTTTTACATGCCGCGTGCGCTCTGGCCCGAGCTTTTGGCACTGAGTGGTGATGAAACCTTGCGCACTTTGGTCGCTCGTCATCACTTGCGGATTGTTTACGTTACGGTTGACTCCGACGCCATCTTGCATGATATGGATACACCCACCGAATTTGCGCAACTCAAGGCAGCGGCGGGTTAATCCACTCATCAGTTGGCGCGCTATCATAAATTTTAGGAGGAAATTCATGCCTGCTACCATCTATCATCACCTCAATCACCTGCTGGATCAAGGTTTGAGCGTCGCGGTTGCTACCATCACCGATGTCAAAGGCTCGGTCCCGCGCGAAGTCGGGGCCAAGATGATCATCCATCCCTACGGGCAACATCTGGGGACCATTGGTGGTGGTTGCGGAGAAGCAGATGTAATCCGCGCCGGGCTGGATGTGATCCAAGATGGCGAAGCGCGCAACGTGCAGGTTGACCTAACCGAGGCGATCAGCATGGACAGCCTCGGCGTCTGCGGCGGAATCATGAATGTCTACATCGAGCGTTGGCAGGCGGATACGGAAGAATGAAACGCGCGGTCCTACAAGCGATTCTCGAATCAATAGAAACGCGCGAATCGGTCGCGCTGCTCAGTGTTACCAGCGCGACCGGTGCCTGGACCTCCCAGATCGGTCGTCACTGGGCGCTTTGGCTGGATCCAGAACGTGCGCCGGTGGGCGATCTCGAATTAGGGGAATTGACCGAGCAAGTACTAAACGATGCTCGCCAAGCCTTGTTGGATCGGGCCCATCGTCACTATGACTATACGACCCCAACCGGAACATTCAAGGTAATGGTTGAGGTACAGGCGCAGCCACCCCACCTGATCATCGTTGGGGCTGGTCATATTGCTGTACCGCTGGCTGCCATCGCCAAGATCTCGGATTTTGAAGTTACAGTGCTCGACGACCGTCCCCAATATGCGCAGCGAGCACGTTTCCCCACTGCCGACCGGGTGATCGCTGGTCCATTCCGGGCAGAACTCCAAGCATTGCGCGGGGGACGCCCAACGTTTGACAACCATACCTATGTTGTTCTAGTCACCCGAGGCCATCAATATGATATCGAGGCACTGCTCGAAGTGCTGGATGACCCGGTGGCCTACATCGGTATGATCGGCAGCCAACGGCGGATTCGCGCGGTTTTTGAGTTACTCGAACGCGAACAAGGCATCCCCGCAGCGAAGTTTGATCGTGTCTACGCACCGATTGGCATCGATATCGGCGCCCGTACACCTGCCGAAATTGGCGTTTGCATCATGGCCGAGATCATCAATGTCATGCGCAATGGGCCGGCACCATCCCTGAGCGCTCAGATACGCGCCGAGCGCCTCGAACGCCGCGAACGCGCCCGGCAACGCGGGGAACAGCGCATTTCAGAGCAAGCAACGCAAAGGTAATCACCTGACTCAGTAAGCAAGGGCATTCGCCTGCGTGCGGGCTATGCCCTTGCCTTAACTCACCACAAATCTGCCTGATTGCGAACCGCTCCCCTCCATTTCGGTGGTAGGGACGCCTTATCCGGCCTCCGCTTACAGCACTGGTAAAGCTTCTATCATATCACTAGCTTGCTGCCGAATCCGCCGTCAGATTTTCAGATAAAAACCAAGTAGGTTACACTACAGTTAAATCCAACACCTTTCGATTTGCCGTCCACCTACCTGCGCGGCGATCACAAAGCTCTCGTTGAACCAAACACCTACCATTGGACAATGAGTCAAACTCAACTCTATCTGTCCGCTATTACCAATCACTTGTGCCACAGCTGAGCCAGGGCAATCCTATTGGCTGGCTGAACTGTTGTCATCATGTTAGAGCAATGAAGGGAGCAACTAAGATGAAACGTGCGTTACGCTGGAGTATGTCGGCCTTGATGTTGGCTCTTGTCGCCGCCGCTAGTTTCTTTTTCTGGCACGCTACGGCGCAACTTGATGCGCTGGCAAGCCCAACGGTCAACACGCTCAGCAGCACGCTGCAAACTGTCCCCCCTGCCACCCCGGTTAGCGCGGTCGGTAGCATTGAGTTGGTCAGCAAGCGGCAGATCGTCCTCTTGACCAACGGTACAGTCGCCGAAGTAGCTGTAGAAGTAGGAGATAGCGTCTCAGCAGGGGATCTGCTGATCGCACTCGACACACAACATCTCGAGTGGGCCGTGGAACAAGCCGACCTCGCCTTAGAGCAAGCACAATTGGCACTCGAACAGGCATCTGAGTCGATCGAGCCGAGTGATATTGCCTTGGCCGAAGCAAAGCTCCTTTCTGCCCAAGAGCAATTGGCGCTGGTCGAAGCTGGCCCCACTAAAGAACAGCTCGATGCGGCTCGCGCAAATGCCGCAGCAGCTTGGGCAACCTATAATGAGCTTCAAGCTGGCCCCTCTCCCGAAGAATTGACCCAGGCCAGTGCTTCCCTCAAACAAGCTGAGATCGATCTGCAACAAGCACAACGTGAATATGACCGCATCGCTTGGCAGCCGGATGCCGGTGCCTCCAGCCAGGGTGCCGCCTTGCAACGGGCCAGCATCGTCTATGAAGCTGCCAAAGCAGCCTATGATCAATTAGTAAAGCCTGCTCGGACCTCTGCCTTGCAAGGGGCAGTAGCTGCGGCCCATCAAGCCCAAAACACCCTCAATGAATTGCTCAAGAAGCCCACGCCTGCCGAATTAGCCGCCGCCCAAGCCGCGGTTGCTGAAGCGGAAGCCGAACTGGCCAAGCTGAAAAAAGGCAACGAAGCCGCAGCCATCCGCAACGCCGAATTGAATGTGCAATCTGCGCAAATTGCCTTGGAACAAGCCAAGCTTAATCTGAGCAATGCCCGTGTCGTCTCTCCAGTGGATGGGGTTGTGCTCGAAGTGAATGTGGAAGTGGGCCAACAAGGTAGCAACGGGACCGTTGTTGCTACAGTAGCAGATGTCAGCCGTTTGCGCGCGATCGTCAATGTTGAGCAAATTGATATCGGCCAAATCCAAATCGGCCAAGCCGCTGAAGTTTCGGTCTATGGGTTGCCAGATGTGGTATATCATGGGGTCGTTGAAAAAATTGCACCCCAAGGCAACACAGCGACTGGCTCGATCGCCTTCCCGGTGGTCATCCGCTTGACCGATGATTCAGTAGCCGATCTCAAACCAGGGATGAGCGCGACCGCCTCTTTTGTTGCAGGTGAACCGGTGGAAGAATCCGAGGAAGCGGCAGCAGATGAAGCTAGCGACGATGCTGCTGAGGACGAGGAAACGGCAGACGGCGAAACAGTAGATGACGAAACAGAGTGAATAAACGACCGATGAGTAGATTTATGCTGAAAATACGCTCGCTAATCCCGAGTGGCTTGTTGATCATCTGCGTGGTACTTGCGAGCTTCTCGTGGTCGCCTTTGCCCAGCCAAGCGCAAAGCGCTGAGTCCACTGCCCCTTCGTTAAGTCTGGTCGCGCGTGGCACTGGTGCTACGCTCTTGAATGCTACGGATGGCACGGCAGTCATCTCGGTAGGCCCAGGCACACGCTTGACCGCAACAGAACGAAGCACCGATGGCGCTTGGTTTCTGGTCACCACCAGCACTGGCGAACAAGGCTGGGTAGCTAGTAGTAATGTTTTGGCCTTTAATGTCGACGTGCTGCCTACACGGCAAATCCGCATTACCTCCGTAGCGACGCCGGAACCCACGCAGGCTACGGCAGAGGCCGAACCGGTTGAGGATGAACCAGCAGCGGATGAGGATGCTGAACCAGCCGAGGCACAGTCCGACGACGCCGCCGCCCCGGCAACACCAGTCAGCCAAAGCCAATCGGTGACCAATACGCTCGTCGTGACTGTAACCACTACCACTGGCAACTTAAATGTGCGGAGTGGCCCTGGCACAGGCTATGGCATCATTGGCAAGGCTAGAAATGGGCAGGCGCTTACGGCGCAAGGGCGCAATGCCAACAGCAGCTGGCTGCAAGTTCAACTGCCCAACAGCGCTACACTCGGGTGGGTATCCGCCAGCTATGTCAACGCAGGCGGCTCTGCCGAAGGGTTAGCGGTCGTGACTGTACCGCAACAGCCAGCAGCACCACCGCCGACTGCGCCCACAGCGAACGCACCATCTGAATCCGCAGCACCCGCTGATCCAGCCCCGACAGTCGCCCCCAGCAACCCGCAATCCACCGGCCCGACCGGTCTGAGCGGCAAATTGGTGGTGCACACTGGAGATGGTGGTCTCTTCTATATCTATCATTTGGCCACAGGCGAATTGCGCCCCTTGACCCACGGGTTTGACCCAGCCATCAGCCCCGATGGCCAATGGGTGGCCTTTACTCGGGGTGGTGGCGACCATGGCCTTTATGTGATCAATGTCGATGGCAGCGGCGAGCGCCGTGTCTTTGGCGAGCGGGAAGGCTTCTGGTCACCCAAATGGAGCCCGGATGGTCAGCGCATTGTCTTTGTGCGCTGGGATATCAGCGTGAAATGCAAAGATTATAGTTCGCGCATGCGCCGCTACAACTGCCAGAGCGATAAACCCGGCGACGGCGATCTGCCCTATATGATGGAAGTGCGGCCACGGTTGGCCAGTGTGGATCTCAACGGCGAAAATTATCTTGATCTCGCCACTTTAGATACCGCCAGTGCACCTGATTGGAATGAAGCCGGCGTCGTCTATGCCTCCGATGGTGGCATCCAGATTACGACGCTCACCAGCCAAGAGCCCAGCCAACTGGTCCACTTTGATGTTTACCAGCAATACTATCATGATCCGGATTGGCAGCCCGGCGGCGGACGGATTGTATTGCAGCAACGACGGCCCAGCCACTGGGAGATCTTTGCGGTCAACCCAGACGGCTCAGATTATGGCCCATTGACTCGTCCGGCCACTGTTTTGGTGGATTCGCTGCCCAGCAATGTGGCACCCGCCTGGAGCCCCGATGGCCGCCATATTGTCTTCTTGAGCAACCGCACTGAGCAGAATTCGGCCGGGGACTGGCGAGTTTGGGTGATGGATGCGGATGGTAGCAATCAGCGCCCGCTCCCGATCGACCTGCCAATTTCGTACAACTTTGTCGAAGAGCAGATGCTGGATTGGGGTCGCTAATCCGCACTTCTACAACCTAAGTGAATGAGTGTAAGCCCCGTAACAGCGCTGTCTGTTGCGGGGCTTTTAATTGGGGGAACAACGCTCAGTGCTGGACCGTTGAAGGTACGTATGGAAAGCGCACAAAATTCGCCACTATTCGAGACAAAAAAACCTTTCTGGCGCTGGGCCGCGCTCAGCTTCCTCGCGCTGTTGCTCGCTGGTGGGGTAGCGCTCTATTGGTGGCTCTTTGGCGATATCCCCCCCCTGCATACAATCGAAACCCGCATGGTCCTGCCGACCACCCAGATTCTGGATCGCAACGGCCAATTATTATACGAAATTATCGATCCCAATGCCGGCAAGCAGATCAATCTGTCATTAGATAGCTTGCCGCAGACCTGTATCCAGGCGACCATTGCTACCGAAGATAGCCGCTTTTATCAGCACCCTGGGGTGGATCCAATTGCCATTGTGCGGGCCACTTGGCAAAACATGCAGGCGGGTGGGGATATTGTGAGT
>CAZMRA010000152.1:0-10584 GCA_964568485.1 uncultured Caldilineaceae bacterium
ATCTGGGTCTTGTAGGACAGGCCGGAGCCCGTATCGAGGACGATGCCCTTGGGCGCGAGGTGCGGGTGGCGCGCGAGCCAGCCGTACATCGCCTCGAGCGCGAGATCCATCGACGGGGGCTGATCCTGCGTCAGCGCGGGCAGATAGGTCGCCACCACTTGCAACTGTTCGGCGGAGAGCTGACCGGCCAGTGTATTGAGATTGCTGGTGGAAATTGTCAACAAACGCTCGATCGTGGCCGGATCCAGCAACGCCAGCTTTTGGATCACCGCCGGGTTGCCCACGGCCAGGAGCTCGTTGAGCAGAGTGCGACTCAACGCTTCCGGCGCAACATGCTTGTACAATTCACTCTGGACAACCGCGTCCAGTTGCTCGCCAGCTAGCGCTGCCCACGCCAAGGTGGTATCTACCGATTGGGTCGCTGACAAAATTGGCAGCAGCTTTGACGGTTGATGCAGCAGACGCTCCAGCGAACCATCGATCAGGGCCTGCTGAAAGTTTTCTTCGCCCAAAGCCGGACGAGCCACCGCCACCAGATCGACCAAATGGGCCAGATCGCTGTCGTTTTCCAAGCTACTCAACAGCGTCTGGAAGGCTGGTTCTTGCTCGGCGAGATCCAGCACTTGACGAATGTTGCGCCGTACTTCGCGCCACTGTCCAAAAAGTTCATTGGCCACATCGCGGGCAATCTGCGGCGCTTCGCGGCGAAATTCGGGGGTCATTGCTGTCACCAGCTCGGAGCGAATCGCGGCTTTGACCTCTGGTTCCTTGAGCTGGGCTTGGATCTGCGGCAGTGCGCCATCACGGCTGGTATAAATATCATAGGCGACTAAGCCAGTGCCCACCAACCAACCGGCTAGGGGAATTACGTTGGTCCCAATCCGCCCGAGCACCCGGCCCGTGATGCGCCCGGCGACCCGGCGGGCAATTTGGCGCCCAATATTGACGACCACCCGCCGGGCGATCTGAGCAGCGACAATGACGCCGACCCCACCCAACAAGGGGCGATGTTGGTTGAGCACGGTGAGAATGCTCGAATCAACCTCGCCGAGCTCACTCGCCTGTACGCTGGCTGCAGCGCTCTGTACCTGCCGCTCAAAGCGGCTAACCAGCACACCAGCGTAATTCCCAGCAATGAATGTCTGCAGACAATAAAAGGCCGCTGACGCCGATTCGGCCGAAAGTACGGCAATCTCCGCGGCCAGTCGGTCAGCCACTGCATCCGCCAGCGCATCGATCGCCAAGCTAAAGGTTTCAGAATTAAAGGTAGCCTGTGCGACCGCTTCAGTCAATTCTTCGGCTTTCTGCGCCGACCAGCTTGACAGAAAGGTCTCCCAAAGGGCCTCTTCCCCGCGCACGCGTGCCGCAGCCTGATCCACTGCCGTATCGATCGTCGCATCGATCCCCAACCGTTGCCATTCGGTCTCAACAATCGACGCCAAGTCGATCTCAGTCAGCGCTTGGGCAAAAATTGCCTGCGTAACCGTGTTGAGCTCGTCTTGCAAAGCGGCTTCATCGACCTGGCTGCACGTTTGCAAGGTCTGCGCGCCGGGCTGGGCCTGTACCGGCGCGGGCAGCAGGATCAATGAAAGGATCACAATGAGAGTCAGGCCATTTCGGATCTGTTTCACGCTGATTGATAACTATAATTAGGTAGACAGGCTGTCGGTTACCCTACTTGCTTGTCTACCTCAGTTTCCTAATTTCAGGCCGATACCGGTGCATTCTCAGCGATGTTGAGCGTAGAGCTTTCTGCCTCTTGTGCAGCCAACAATTTATTGAGCGCCTGCAAATAGGCTTTGGCACTGGCAACAATAATATCGGTATCGACACCACGCCCGCTGAACAGCCGCCGCCGCGGTCGGCCTTGGGCAGTCTCTTTGTAGCCCCGGCTCTCGGGCGTCTCAATGCGTACCGTCACATCCCCATTGGCATCGGTGCTCTCGGTGATCGCCTGCACCAAATATTCGCTCAGCACATTGGGCACGCCGACAATCTGGTCGATGGCTTTGTAGACTGCATCTACTGGCCCAACGCCGAGGCTTGTATCGGTGATTGTTTCGCCGCTACGATTGTTGCGCAAGGTCATCACCGCGCTAGGAGTGAGGCCGGAACCACATTGCACCTGCATTTTGATCAATTCCCAAGTTTCTTGGGGTTGATAGATCTCATCGCCGACCAATGCTTCGAGATCAGCATCGGTGACAGTCTTTTTCTTATCGGCTAAATCTTTGAAGCGCCGGAAGATTTCTTTGAGCTCTTCCTGGTTGACATGGAAACCCATCTCTTCCAGCTTAGTACGCAATGCGTTGCGGCCGCTATGTTTGCCCAAGACCAATCGGCTTTGGTTGAGCCCAATGGTCGACGCATCCATGATCTCGTAGGTGCGTTTGTGTTTCAGCATGCCATCTTGGTGGATGCCTGCTTCGTGGGCAAAGGCATTGGCACCGACGATGGCTTTGTTGGGCTGGATCACCATGCCGGTATAGCGGCTAACCATATCACTGCTGCGGTGGATCTCGCTAGTGACGATATTGGTCTCCAGATTAAAGACCGACCTGCGGACATGGAGCGCCATCACCGCCTCTTCGAGGCTGGTATTGCCAGCGCGCTCGCCGATCCCGTTGAGGGTCACTTCCATCTGGCGGGCACCAGCTTGGATGCCTGCCAAGGTATTCGCCGTAGCCAAACCTAAGTCGTTGTGGCAATGCAGGCTGAAGATCACATCCTTGCCGCCGGGCACATTCTCGCGCAGATGCTTGATCAGTGCGCCATATTCTTCGGGAGTGGTATAGCCAACGGTATCGGGGATATTTAACGTCGTGGCCCCTGCTTTGATGGCCACTTCGAGCACTTTGACCAAAAATTCGGGGTCGCTGCGACCGGCATCTTCTGGGCTAAATTCAACATCGGCGCAGAGGCTATGCGCATATTGCACCATGTCGCCCACAGTTTCGAGCACTTCATCACGCGTCATGCGCAATTTGTGCTCCATGTGAATATCGCTCGTAGCCAAAAAGGTATGGATACGCGGCCGGAGCGCGCCTTGTACCGCCGCCCACGCCTTATCAATATCATTTTTGTTGGCCCGGGCTAACCCAGCAATCGACGGCGGGGCGATGAGATTACCCTCTGGGTCTCGCCGCGGAGTCCGCCCCACTGTCTCTGCCACCTGTTTGACGGCCTCAAGATCGCCGGGGCTGGCGGCGGGAAAGCCCGCTTCGATGATATCTACCCCCAAACGGGCCAATTGTTCGGCAATATCGAGCTTTTCTTGGGTATTCAGCGTGGCACCGGGGCTCTGTTCGCCATCACGTAGAGTCGTGTCGAAGATCAAAACTCTATTACCATGTGCCACCGCGCGGGCGTGCGCACGGATGTCTTGAATTACAAATTGGGAGACATCGCTCTCGACCTGGCCATTGGTTTCACTACTCATAAATACTCTCCTCCAAAGGTGGATGATTGAATTGAACAATTCATAAAGTCTGCTCTGTTATTGACAAGCTGCCAAAGATCAACAAGACCATCGTCCACGTCAATCACCTCCTTTCAAGAGCCTCCCAAACAACCAGGCAGGGAGCGCATTGCATCAACCGTTCCCTGCCTGGCTACCAGTCCTTAGTCGACCAGTGCAATATCTACCGAGGGGCGCATCTCGGCACAAACAGCCAAAACGCCGTGAATGTTGTTGTTGACAAAGTTGTCAAACAACTCTTCATCCACCTGGTTGCCCTGATCCAACGCGGTGAAAGCCTGTTGGGTGAGGATATAATCGAAGCGCGGGCCCCATTTGCGTGTACCTAAGCGGGCAGTTGTGGAACAATTGTCAACCATATAGGCAACACCCTTGTGGTGCATATATGGGTTGAGCGAATCAACCGCTTCGATGATCGACTCGTTGGCAATCTCCGAATAGGGATGCCCCTTCTCCTTGAGCAGATCGATTTGGGCCATCATCGTAGCGACATAGACCCCGGCCGTCACTGGGTTGATTGGTGTGTTTGGCTGGCGATTGGCGCGCACCTTGACCCCAACTTGCCACATTTCGGTCCCGTCGATCTTGCCCATCGGGTAGCGATCAAAGCGCTGATTGGCGGCGATCACGCTGCGGATCTCGTTGCCAGTAGCCACCTCTTCGTAGATCTCTAGCAGGATCTCCATCGCCGGATGATAGGCGGCGGAATAGGCGCGGCGGAAGACTTCCTGGCCTTCTGCATCCAGGGATTCATAAACAGCCAAGATCCCATCTTTGGAGATGGTGCGGCTGATTGGCCCGGTGACCGATTCGACCGCGTTGGTGAAGGCTTCTTCTTGCGACATACCATGCGCAATAAACCAGCGGTAGAGGCTCTCCACAATGCCATGCACGGCACCGAGCAAGATCCCTCGCTCACCAAAGATATCGGACTTGTATTCCGATTCCAAGGTGGTCATAAAGGTGTAGGGCGAACCGAGCGCCACGGACCAGCCCAATGCATAATCCGTTGCCTTGCCATTGATATCCTGATGCACAGCAAAGCTAGCGTTGATGCCTGCGCCGTTGACTTCTTTCCCCTGTTCGTAGAGCCGCCGCACCGACGGACCCATACCCTTGGGGCAGACAGCAATCACGTTGATGTTATCGGGGAACTTTTCGCCTACGCTCTGCAGGTGGCCCAGCAAAAAGCCGTGCGAGAGCCCCAAGGTGCTGCCAGGGCGCAGGGCCTTAAAGATGTCTTTGTAGGTCTGGGCGGTCGCGCCATCGGCGATCAACAACAGCACCATGTCCGATTCAGCGATGACCTCATACATCTCGCCCAGGGTGCCATTGGCAAAGGTGAACCCGGCCTTTTCCGCTTGAGGAATCGACGAGGAATTGGCCCGCAAACCAACCTTGACCTTGATACCGGTACCTTCGAGCGAGTCACGCAGGTTTTGCGCCTGCGCAGGACCTTGCGACGACCAACCAAGCACACCGATCTGCTTGATGCCATCAAAAGCTTTGGGCAACAGCGGGAAGAGATGGCGGCCACCGCGGACCACATACTCTACCGTATCGCCAATTTGGATTGCCTCTTTGTGAAAGACCTTCGTCTCAAAATTAAGCGTCATTGCTACTTCCCTGAATGAAATTGATTTTTGTTGAGTGATTTTTATAAGTTGTAAAAGTGAATGGCGTCAAACGTCGAGCGTGATGCGTGATAGATGGCAACTACGCCGTCACTCACGCAATCACGGTTTGACGTTTTATCCATTACACGCCGCCCATCGAGAATAAATCTTTGGCCGTGGCTGCCTCGGCACCGTTGGCTTGTGCTCGCCAGACTGTGGTGGTCGGTGGGCTCCAGGGTTCGCTGCTGCGCACCATCGCCACTGGACCTGTGCGCACCATCTCGAGAATCCCAAAGCTCCGCAGCAAGCCCAACAGCGTATTGACCCGTTCCTCCGTATCGACAACCTGAACGATCAGATTGTCAAGCGCCACATCCACAATTTGTGCGCCTTGAATGGTGACTAATTGAATGATCTCACCACGCGTGGCGGCTGTAGCCTGCACCCGCACCATCACCAACTCATGCATCACAGTTGGTTTGCTGCTGATGTTCTCTACCCGCGTCACATCCACCAATTTGCGCAATTGCTTGATCACCTGGTCAACCATCCGCTCGTCGCCATTAACGACGAACGTCATCCGGCTGATGCCAGGGATTTCGCTATGACCAACTTGCAGACTTTCGATGTTGAAGTTACGCCTACGGACCAATCCTGCCACGCGATTCAGCACACCCGGCTTGTCGCGCATCCAAGCGATGAGTACATGTTTCATTTGGCTTTCCTTTTCTAGGATACGAATTAGCGTTCTGCCTGCCTATGCCGTATCCCCATCCCCTTCCAATTACCAAGCCGGTTCCACGCCACTAAATCCTTGCACCACACGCGGACTTTCGCGCCGAATCATCTCATCCACCGCTGAGCCAGGGGGAATCATGGGGAACACATTGACCTCTTCCTTCACCTGGAAGTCAATCAAAAATGGCCCCGGCGTGTTATGGGCCTTTTCAATCGCCGCGGCCACATCTTTGGGATCGTCCACCACAATCGCCGGAATGTCATAGGCTGCTGCCAACTTGACATAGTCTGGCGAGTAGATAGGGGTAGCCGTATAGCGTTTGTCATAGAAAAATTGTTGCCACTGACGCACCATGCCCAAGAAGCCATTGTTGATGATGGCGATCTTCACGGGCAGATCTCCCTCTTGTTTGAGCACGGCCAACTCTTGCAGCGTCATTTGGAAGCCGCCATCCCCGGCCACGCACCAAACCAAACGATTGCGGTCGGCCATTTGCGCACCGATGGCGGCGGGCAATGAGTAGCCCATCGTGCCCAAACCACCGCTAGTCAACAATTGCCCGGCGTGGTCGTGGGTATAGTATTGGCTCTCCCACATCTGATGTTGCCCCACATCGGTAACGACCACGGTTGGCCCATTGGACACATTCTTCGTGCTCTCCCACAATTGGCGGATCACAAAGGGCGGAATTAGTTCATCCGTCTCAAAATTGAGAATATCACGGGTGTGTGACTCATTTTGCCACTCATTCAGCTCTTGAATCCAAACTTGGTGGCGGCGTTGTTCAATATGCGGCAACAGCGCAGGCAAAGTTTCCCCCAGGTCGCCAACCACAGCCACCGTGGGCACCACATTCTTGCCAACCTCAGCCCGATCCAACTCAAAATGGATCACCTTGGCTTGTTTGGCAAATTTATCCAACCGACCGGTAATGCGGTCATCAAAGCGCATCCCCATGGCGATCAACACGTCGCACGCCTGCACGGCGCGATTGGCAAAAGCCTCACCGTGCATGCCGCCCATCCCCAAGCTCAGCGGGTGGCTTTCGGGAATGTTCCCCGTACCCAAGAGTGTAGTCACCACGGGGATCTCAGCGCGCTCGGCCAGTTCGATCAATTGCTTGCTGGTACCGGAGAGTTGAATGCCGTGCCCGGAGAGGATCAATGGGCGCTCAGCGCGATTAATTAGGTCTGCAGCGAGACGCAAGGCATCAGCATCGACATCGGGCCAAGGCTCAAAACCGGGCAGGTCGATCTCAAAATCGTAGCGAAAGGTACCAGTCGCATTTTGGACATCTTTACAGATATCCACCAACACTGGACCAGGACGCCCTTCGCGGGCAATATGGAAGGCTTCTTTTAAAACTAAGGGGAGTTCGCGTACGTCAGTAACGAGGTAATTGTGTTTGCAGACCGGCTGAGTCACGCCGACCACATCGGATTCTTGAAAAGCATCGGTGCCCAGCATGGCGGTAGACACTTGTCCGGTGATGGCCACCATGGGGATACTGTCCATCTGGGCGGTCGCCAAGCCAGTCACCAGGTTGGTAGCCCCAGGGCCGCTTGTTGCCACACAGACACCCACTTTGCCAGTTGCCCGGGCATATCCATCGGCCATGTGCGCAGCGCATTGTTCATGGCGCACCAAAACATGGTGGATCTTGCCCTCGGCTTCGTAAGGCGTCAAGGCATCGTAGGCGGGTAAGATGGCGCCCCCAGGGTGGCCAAAGACCACATCAATACCTTCTAAATAAATCGCTTCCCAGATCATCTGTGCGCCTGTCATCTCCCGGGCTTCGCTGGCTGCCGCAGCCGGGCGATGATGTCCATTCTGATAGCGTTGCCTCATAACTATAACTCTCCTTGCTTACAATCCCACTACTCGCCCATTACCAGTTCGATCGTGCTCATCCTACACAGGTCAAGTTGTTTAGGTGAATCTCAGGTTCCCACATCCATGTATTTTGTGGGGGATCAACAGATAAGCGTGCCATAACCTTTGCAGAAAAAGTTCCGGTTCAATAGCGTTTAATACTCCTCTCTGTTGCACAGGCCCCACGCTTATTGGCACCAAAGTTATACGAAACAAAAAGACCCTTCCCGGTTGGGAAGGGTCTGCGATGACCAGAAGTAGCGCAGGCCTTAGGCCGCCACCCCTTCTCCAACCAAATTCAGCCCCTGGCGAATAAGTACCAGAAGGCTGCTAAGAATTACTACTACGAGGTTGGGAAGAAGTGCAACTATCGGCATGTGTCAGAACCAAAGGCCTAATTCAACTTGAGACCAGAAGCAATAGAAACTTGTCGACCTTCGGCTTCATTGCCGTAAGAGCAAAGTTACTATGGAGATTACACAGGCAATTTGGTAAAAAATCTTTTACTTGGAGCAAGTTCACGGCACAAGCTCACAAGCTGCCCCACCAATATACATCAGTATAGCGAAGGTCTAGGAGATTGTCAATTAGAAATCAGTACTTGTCGCGGCTTACAACAGGCTCCTAATCATTGTCCTCGCGCTGCTTATCCCCATTGCCTTTTGAGCAACTTTGTCCAATTGTCAGCAAACTGCAATCTTTATCTCTCAAAATGTATAGAAACGGTCCGGAAAATCTACTACAATCGTCTAAGCGCCGAACACCCTTTGAACTACTCTATATAAAACAATTGACAAAAATACGAGATCCACATCCGATTTTTGTCATATCTTTTTTTGTTTTAATGTAGCCCAAATGACGTATGTCCTTATCGCCGTTTTAGGTATATAATTACAGAATAACCAACTTTTGTTGTATTCAAGTGGCGTAGTAGACCTACATGAATGTGAGCAATTAGTACTTTTCCCGATCGTGCTTGCGTAATGGCGTATTGATTAGCGAAAGTGCATTCATCATGGTTCACCACATTGTTCTTCTAAGCTAGCAACCGATAGGCATTTTTATTGATAGGAATACTGCTTCTCCCACCAGTTGTTCCCAAGACGCTGCTTATATTTCTGATGAACTGCTGTCTCTCGCTCATTTTGAGGAAAACAAGTTTATGATAAAACTACCCACACGTTCGTTTTACCGTCAAACGCTTTACAAATGGCCCCTTGCCTTAGGGATAGCTTGCTTTGGCTTGCTACTGAGTCTAGTCCTCGAAGCACCTACGCCAGCTTTTGCAGCCGTCTGTCAAGGCACCACTGTCGCAGGTACTGTCTATCGCGATTATAACGCCAATGGGATCCAAGATGGCGGAGAACCAGGGATCGCTGGCATCACCGTAACTGCCTATGGTAGCGATGGCACCGCAACCTCATGCGAAACCACCGCTGATGGGACTTATGGCATTGATCCAGCCGTGGCAGCGCCCTGGCGGTTGGAATATACCTTGCCCACCGATGGTTCACTCGATGCGCTCTATCCTGGGGTCGCTGGTCCAGGCTCTGCAACATCGGTTACCTTTGTGAATGGCCCGGCCACCGATATCAATGTTGGCTTTAACAACCCGGCTGATTATTGCGGAACCACTGCATCACCCGATTTAGCAATTAGCTGCTTTACCTTTGGCGAACAGAACAGCAATTCGGATGGCGTCAATCAAGACGCGGCAGTGCTCTATCAATTCCCCTACACTGCCGGCTCTACGGACCTCACTGATGGAGCGGCGGTCCGCTCACCTGCACCGTCTCCGCTGGCTGTGGCCAAAGAGATGGGCGCAGTATGGGGGTTAGCGTGGAGCCCACTCCATGAGACGCTCTATACCGCTGCCTTTATGAAACGCCACGTAGGCTTTGGACCATACGGCCCAGGCGCTATTTACCAACTAAACAATGGGACAGTCAGCCTCTTCCATGATTTTGGCAATATTGCCGGCACTGATCCCCATCCGCAACCAGGGGAGACTTGTACAGCACCTGGCCACAACGCTCTCACGAACAATTTTAATTGCTGGCTCCACGATGTTGATTCGTTTGACCAGGTTGGGAAAGTCGGCTTCGGCGATTTGGACATCTCGGAGGATTTCCAAACGCTCTACACCGTCAATTTGGCTACCAACGAGCTAATGTTGATCCCGATTGACAACCCCGCTGCTTATACGGCAGTGGCGGTGCCAAATCCAGCTTCGTGCCCAGCAGCGGATCTGCGAGCCTTTGGCTTGGGTGTGCAAGATGGGGTCGTTTATGTCGGTTTGGTCTGTTCGGCGGAATCGACGCAAGATCGCAACCAACTGCGTGCCTACGTCTATCGCTTTGTCAACGGCGCTTTTGATACCACCCCAGTATTGGATTTTCCATTAACCTATGCACGCGGTGGGTCCAATGCTATCTGGCAGTACTGGCTCAACCGAATCAGTTTTAACTCAGGGGATCCTATTCAGAGCGATGGCAAATGGGCCCAGCCCTGGCTCACCGATATTGCCTTCGACAATGGCGATATGATCTTAGCGCTGCGTGACCGTAACGCTGACCTCTTTGGCTCTGTGGCTGGCGGCCCTGATCCAGCCGATTCGACCAATTATTCTGCCAAAGCTCGTGGGGATATTTTGCGTGCTTGCCAAACTGGGAATGGCTGGTTGTTAGAAGAAAATGGCGCTTGTGGCAACGTCACAACTGCCGGAGCCAACACTGGCCAGGGTCCTGGAAACGGCGAATACTATTTCATGGATCAGCAAACCATTCCCATGCACAACGAGACTTCACTGGGGTCACAAGTGCAGGTGCCCGGTTTGCCCGATGTGGTCTCCGTCATTTTCAACCCGATCGAAGGCAATA